>CAINEW010000018.1 GCA_903847915.1 uncultured bacterium
ATATACTATTTCAATTAAAGAATATACTACCACTCCTAATGACCCACTTTTTTGTACTAATTCTTGTAAAATTTCTTTATTAATATAATTAGTGAAAAAAATAGCAATGGCTATCATTAAAATAATATAAACAAAGATAATAACAATACTTTTTATTTTGGGACGTATAAAAATTTTATCCATAAGGAAAAGTATATCAAATTTAAACCAAAGAAATCTAAATAGGGAGATTTTATTGCGGGCGGGGATTTTCACTACTCGTCCGCCCAAGGCGAACTGCGTTTTCAAAACCCTCGGTTTTGAATACTTGCCCGAACGTACCCCGCCAGAATGGTTTGTCGGGCTGGTGTTCGGTACGGGCGGGATTTCCAACACGGGAGGACTTTTCTCCTCCCCGACCCCTGCCTGACGGCAGGCAGGCCTCTTTTTATTCTATTTGCTTTACGCGGCGCGGGCGGCCGGATTTGAACCGGTGACCTCCTCAGTGACAGTGAGGCGTTCTAACCAGGCTGAACTACGCCCGCAGTGGTATTACTCTATTAGAAAATTCAATAAAAATCAAATTATTGATCTAATTTTTCGTGCCAATATATTCCGATTATTTTCCTTCTGTCCCTTCCGTATTTCCAGTGATGTTTCGCAGGAACAAGTTTTTCTGTGCTGGTGCTTATTGCCTTATTATTGCCGATATAAAACCCTACATGTTCGTGTCCATTTCCATTTTTTTCCCAATGAAGTACACATCCTATTTTCGGTTTTGTTATTATTTTCCATCCTGACGTTCCCATATCTTTTATGGTACCCGCAACTGTCGCATGGCGTTCTTTAATAAGTCCAAACAGAATAAGGATCGATGAGACGAATGTAGCACAAGAAATTCTCCCTCCTTTGAGAACGTTTTGTTTTTTCCCATCTACGAGAGCCCATGTTATTTGAAAAAGACGCGATCCTATCGCTCTTTTTATTATTTCAATGTAAGTGTCAAAAAAAAGGAATACTACTTTTTTCATAATATGATTCTGTGGCTGGGGTGGGGATTGAGCCCACGACCTGACGCTTATGAAACGTCCGCTCTACCACTGAGCTACCCAGCCATTCATTCTTTGAGTTGCGACCGCCTGCGGCGAGTTTCGCAACAAATCTCTATGAAGTTTGTTGCGGGGGTTGGAATTGAACCAACTACCTCAAGGTTATGAGCCTCGCGAGCAACCGTTACTCTTCCCCGCTTTGAAATAATATCAGCATTTATCATATATTTCAAGATTTGTCTTTTTGTGATGTTTGGGATATTCTCTATTTATGAATGAGGAATTCTCTATAAATCAAAAACAAGACGCACGAGAACATAACATCCCCATGCTCAAAGAGTTTCAAAATGAGATACAAGATCTCAAAGAAAAAGAGGCTCTTTCAGGGAAAACTGTTCATTTGATTCATGTTAATCCTGAAGATCTTACTGACGAGGATATGGCCATATGGGAAAAAGTGAAAGATGAAAGTGTCACTCGTGATGATACTACTCGTTATCGGCAATCTGTTGAAGCAATAAATGTTTTGAGTAGAAAACATTTTATGGGATTTATTAGTAATAAAGCAGGAGTCATTTTTTTAAAAAGAGAATTTGATGAAAGTTAATACTCTACCACAAAAAATAATTCTTACTATTTATGACCCTGAAGTATCTCAACTTATTGAGCGTCTTAAAGCGCGTGATGATTTTAAGGCGTTGCGCTTACAACAACTTCTTGCGTTGCCGGATTTGACGCGGACGGAACACTCGCCGATTGAGATTCTTGTGGATGCAGTTTTGCGATTGTCTCGATTTGAGGATTTTGATGTGATTGAAGTGCCTGAAATTGTGAGTGTAAAAAACAACTTTGATTTGTTAAATGCTCCGATGGATCATGTGAGTCGTAAAGAAACTGATACCTATTATCTAGAGCCGGGATGGCTTTTGCGCACGCAGACGACGGTGATGTGGCCCTTTTATCTTACTGAAGAGAAAAAGAAACAATTAGAAGAAAAAGGAGAGGTGGGAGCGTTGTGTTATGGCAAGGTGTATCGTAAAGATGAAATTGACCGCTCACATTACCCTGTGTTTCATCAAATTGATGGGCTTTATATTACGAAAAAAAGTAAAAAGATTATTGGGATTCCCGAACTTACGGAGGTATTAGTGGATATTGCAAAGCAGATTTATGGGCCGAATGTGGAATATCATATTTTGAAAGATTCATTTCCATTTACCGATCCAAGTATTGAAGTGGGGATTAAATGGAACGATGAATGGTTGGAGATTTTGGGGGCAGGCGTGGTGCATACACAAGTATTGAAAAATCTTGGGATTGATCCGGAAGAATATAATGGCTGGGCGTTCGGGTTCGGACTAGAGCGCCTTGCGATGATAAAAATGGAGATTCCCGACATCCGCATTTTTTGGTCTAAAGATCCGCGTATTACAAGTCAATTTAAGGATCTTAATAGCAAGTTTAAGGAGGTGAGTAAGTATCCGATGACCTATCGCGACATTTCTTTTGTGGTAGGCAAGGACATGAATATGAATAATTATTATGAAATTATTCGCAGTTGCGCGGGAGATTTGGTGGAGAAAGTGGAGTTGTTAGATAAGTATGAAAATACTGAAAAATTTGGTGAAGATAAGATAAGCTACACATTCCGCACGGTGTATCGTTCCCATGAGCGCACGCTTACCAATGACGAGGTGAATGCGATTCACGCGCAAATCCAAAAACGCACGGAGGAGGAGTTTAAGGCGGTGGTGAGGTAGGGTTTTCTTTACAAAACATAAACAGAAGAGTAGTGTTTTTATAGTACATTTATAGAAAGGATTTTATATGAGAAAAGCTGTGAGTTTGGCGACTATTCGTGATCATTGTTTGCTTTTAGTAAAAAAGAAAGAGACATGGATTTTACCTGGAGGTAAACCAAAAGAAAATGAGTGCGATTATGATTGTCTTGTAAGAGAAATTAATGAAGAGTTGGGTGATAATATTACCCTTCTCCACCTTATCCATTATGGTGATTTTGTTGGCGTCACTCCCCATAAGGGTGATAGATTGAAAAATGTTGTGATGATGGGAGAGATTAGGGGAGATATTAACCCACGCGCGGAAATTAGTACCGCTCAATGGTGTATTTATACTGAAGCGTGTTTACTGAATCTTTCTGATATTACAAAAAAGATTGTAAAACGATTACATCAGGAAAACTACTTTTAAATCAAAGGTAGTTTTTTATTCCCAATGAATCTGATTTTGGAATTCTTCTAAACGTGATTGGAGAAGAGGGTGGGTTTTAAGCGTTGGGTCGTTTTCTAATACTTGTTCTGCAATGTCGCGGGCATGACGGACGAGTTCTGGATTATGAATCGCTTTCATTGCGAGATCGGGCATCCCTGTTTGTGCGTTTCCTAAGAACTCTCCCGGTCCCCGCAGTTTTAAATCATATTCGGCAAGTTCAAATCCGTTTTTTGCTTTAACGATAGATTCAAGCCGTTTTCGTGTGGTGATGTAGGGAGCATCCGTGAAAAGAAAACAATACGATTGATGTTCTCCACGCCCTACACGTCCGCGAAATTGATAAAGTTGTGCAAGTCCAAATCGATCGGCACCTTCAATCATCATGACAGTGGCGTTGGGAATATCTACCCCCACTTCTACGACTGATGTAGCAACAAGAATATCTATCTTTTTATGAGCAAATAAGAACATTATTTTTTCTTTCTCTTTCGCAATCATTTTTCCGTGAAGCATCGCGATCTTGAGATCGGGGAATATTTTTTTTGAAAGTTTTTCGTATTCTTCTTTTACTGCCTTCACATCGCGAATGGGATCGAATGAATCACGAATATCACTAATATTTTTTGTATTTGTGTGATTTGTGTCTGATTCGTGTGTATTCGCGATTTCGATTCTTGGGCAGATAACGAATGCTTGTCGTCCTTTTTTTATTTCTTCGCGAATAAACGTGTATGTTTTTACGCGATCGTGTGGAGCGACCGCTTTTGTGATGATTTGTTTTCTATCCTTAGGGAGTTCGGTGATGAGTGAGAGATCTAAATCACCGAAGAGGGTTAAGGAAAGTGTGCGTGGGATAGGAGTAGCAGACATGCTTAAGAAATGGGGTATATGCCGACCCGAAGGGGGATATCCGAATGACCCGAATGGTTTAAACTTGGAATTCAACACTCGTTTTGCTTTCAGAAATTTTTGTTGAAAATTAACTAATAAACCAAGCTCAATATTTGCGACCTCAAGATACCGGAGTATTTGATAATAATCCTCTTTGGTTATAAAGGGCTTTGCCTTTACTTCAATAATAATTTTTTCTTCCACGATAAAATCAGCGAAGTTTGATTTAACCCCTCCGATTTCGATTGGATATTCTCGCTTATAACTAAGGATATTTTCTTTTAGTTTTTGTTCTAAAAGATCACTATATTGTTTTTCTCTACAAAACCTTCCGATTTCTTGCTGTATATCAAAAAAGATTTTATTAAGTTTATAAGAAAGCTCTTTTTCAATAATTTTCTCGTGTTGATTATTTTCGGATAATTCGGGTGAGCACTCCTTATTCGGGTCGCTTAACAGTTTTTTGCGTTGACGGACACCGAAGCGATGTTGTTCGTCAATTACCACAAGAGCGAGGTGGGGAAATACTACTGTTTTTTCTATCAACGCATGGGTTCCAAAAAGAATGGCGACATGATCCTTTTCCACTTCTTGTTTTAGTTGTGTCTTAGGAATAGTGCTTTCCAGTCCGCGTCCATAATATACTATTGATTCGTTTCCTGTGAGGAGAGCAACCCCTTTTTCAAATTCGGGGAAGAATTTTTTGAATGTGGCAAAATGTTGGCGTGCAAGAATTTCGGTGGGCGCCATAAAGGCGGCTTGATGTTCTGTATTGGCCACAGAAAGGGCAGCGAGTGCGGCGACAATTGTTTTACCAGAGCCCACATCGCCTTGCATAAAGCGATTCATCGGATGCGCGCGTTCCATATCCTTCATAATTTCAAGGAGCGATTTTTTTTGTGAAAGGGTAAGGGAAAAGGGGAGCGTGTCTATGTGTGCTTTCATCCATTCGGGATTAAACGGAATGGAATAACTTTGTTCTTGCGCGAGTTTCATTCGTTCTCGTAATTGATACAATTGAAGAATAAAAAGATCTTCAAAAATAAACCGTTTTTTTGCTTTTGTAGCTTCATCTACATTGTTCGGAAAATGAATTGCGCGGAGTGCTTCTAATTGGTTAGGAAAATGATGGATGTGGAGAATTTCTTGAGGAATAGGATCGGGGAGTGTTTCAAGAGATTCCAAAATGGGCTTAATGAGATAGCGAATACCTTTGGAGGTAAGCCCGCGGGTTTCGGGATAGATGCCTACGATGCGCGCGGTGTGCGTGGTTTCGTGATGAATGTAATGGTCGCGGAGGATTTCATAGGTCGGATTAGAGAAATAAATCTCGCCATTTTTTTCGGTCACTTTTCCTGAAAAATTAGCATGAGTACCAATGGCAAGATTTTTTGCGAGATACGATTGGTTAAACCATACGGCGCGGATGGTTCCGGTTTCATCTTCAATAACTGCTTCAGTGATAGAAAGTCCGCGGTGGCGCCATGCGCGCCGAGAATCTATAGAAATAATTGTTCCTTGAATCGTGGTTTCTTGGTGGGGAATTAAATTGTGAATAGTGGTGATTTCTGAATAATCTTCATAGCGAGTGGGGAAGTGCCACAGGAGGTCTTTTACGGTATGAATATCAAGTTGTTTGAGTTTTGAAAGAAAACGAGGGGCAATGCCGGGAAAGGAAGAAAGATGAGCTGAAAGAGGAGGCATAATTGTGTTTATTTGCAATAATTTATTATGAGTGTTATTGTGGAAGTGTCTTTGAAGTATTTTTAAAAATTTAAAATAAGAAAGAAAATGAAAATTATTTTTTTAGACCTCGATAAAACACTAATTAATGCAGACTATAAGCTTACTGTACCAGAAAATCAATTTCGTCTCGTTGTGAAAAAATTATTACGTAAAAATATTTGTGTAGGATTGTGTTCTGATTCTGCGATTATAACACTTCGTGAATGGTCATGTCATCTTGGGCTTACTGGACCAATTATTGCGGAACGTGGTGCAGTTATTTGGGACCCTGTGCAACAGACTGAAAATATTCTTAATATCTCAGGAACAGCATGGTTTCGGTCACTTCGCGAATTCTTTATTAATACTATTATACAGAATTTTCCTGGTGCAACTTTAATAATTGGAGACGCAACAAAATTTATTAAAGACAAGTATTTAAATCCAGCTCTAACTAATGAGGTCTTTGTAATAAATGGTTTTCGTGTAGCGAGCTTCTCTTTTTTTGCTTGTCGTCCGAATGAAGATTGGTCCGCCTTGGAACCTCATCCAGAACTTCTTAAGCGTGCTAGTATGATTGTTAAAAAAATAATAATAGCGCAAAACAAGAAAAAAGAAGATCTCTTTTGGGATGAAAATTCTAAATATGGCATCTTAATTGTACATGAGAAAACTACTGAAAAATGGCGAGGTGTCTCCGTTGTCTTAAATCGTTTTGTGTAAAATCCTGTAATGATGGTTGGTGATTCAATGTCTGATTTTCTAAATTTGCCGTATGTGGAGCAGTATGCAGTTGGTAATGCTGATATGGATTATAAGAAGAAAGCCACGTTTATTGCTAATAGTCAATTTACCGACGGGGTCATTGAATGTCTTCGACAATATGCTGGAATATGAATATATAAAATCTGGTTTCAAAGACTAGATTTTTTTATAACTACATTTTATTTTCGTATCTCTCAGTATTTTTTATTCGATTCAAAATGAGTTAATTTATGTGCCTCCACCAGGGAGCGAACAAAATTTTATTTTCATAAAATTTTCTAACACCTTGCGGTTTCAGTTCTTCCACCACAGGGAAACTCCCGTTTCCCCGACCCCCTTCACTGTTCGATTTTTTCAAATAGAACGATAGTAATAGTGTCCTATTTTTTTCGGAACTATATTATCTTGTGCCTCCACCAGGGATCGAACCTGGGACCGTCTCCTTAAAAGGGAGCTGCTCTACCAACTGAGCTATAGAGGCCCTTCTTCGCTAAAGCTACGAAGGGCACAGCCCCTTTTTGCTTTGAAATACATTTTAACCCATTTGTTTTGTTTTGAAAAGAGATCCCTTTTAAGTGTTTAGCGAAGGTGTGCATAACATTCCATATTAAGAACAATAGTATTTGCTATACTAACTTTATATGGATACATCTAACATTTCAGGGGGTTCACATAAAGGGTCGTTATTTATTGTTCTCGCTGTTGTTTTGTTGATAGTGATTGCGGGTGTGTATTGGTGGTATACCCATCAAAAGGTAGCGTTACCCGCTTCTTCGCAAAGTATGGAATCTTCGGTATCACAAAAAGAATCTGCGCCTACGCCAAAAATTGAGGGATTGGGAAGTGAAATTTTTGATAAGGCCACCAATCCGTTGTTAGATAAATTACCGGGAGGAGATCTTGCTCCTACACCCGATCCTTTAAAAGGTGTTTATAATAATCCTTTTGAATAAAATATATGAATTACTTTAATAATAAATTAGTTGCTTTCTTTGTGTGTGTGTTTGCACTTGCTGTTTCGTTTGTGGTTGTGGTTCGCGCGCAAGAAAATGATGTGGCAAATAATGGTAGTGATGTAAATACCAAGACGGGTGGTATTACATTTCCTGTTGCTGAACTTGGTAATTGTGCAAATCAGGGAGAGTGTAAACAATTTTGTAGCGCGACAGAACACATTGATGTGTGCGTAAAATTTGCTCAAGCTCACGGATTGATGAATAAACAAGAAGCGGAACGTGCTACAAAATTTAAAGATACCTTAGCGAAAGGTGGCGGAGGTCCTCTTGGTTGTACTAATCCCGACGCCTGTCGTCTTGTGTGTCAAAACCCTGCGAATATTGAATTGTGTATTGCTTTTGCAAAAAAGAATGGTGTAGAAGGTGCTCAAATTAAATCTGCAGAAAGAATTCGCGATCATATTAAATCAGGAGGATCGTTGCCGGGGAATTGCCGTTCGGAAGCAGAATGTAAATCCTATTGTGCTGATTTTACGCACGCAGAAGAATGTTATGCATTTGGTAAAAAGGTAGGTATAGAGGAATCGCAAGATATGGTTATTCCTCCGTCAGAACAATTTAAGAAATTTGCTGAACTTGCGCAAAGTGGGGCAACGCCGGGACAGTGTAAATCAAAAGAATCTTGTGAAGCATATTGTCAGGACTTAAAGAATGGAGCTGAATGTAGTGCGTTTGCGGTTAAGCTCGGTTTTATCAAGCCGCAAGAAGCTGAGCGAGCACAATTACTTGCGACAAAAGGAGGGCCTGGAGGATGTACTTCTAAAGAATCTTGTGAAGCGTTTTGTAGCGAAGATAAAAACAGGGAAGAATGTTTTAAATTTGCGGAACAACATAATTTAATTTCAAAACAAGATGTAGTACAAGCAAAAGAGGGACTTGTGCGTCTTCGTGTGGGTATTGAGCAGGCGCCTCCTGAAGTGGCAGAATGTTTGAAGACGACGATTGGTTCTTCAGTGATCGAAGATGTGCAGTCTGGAAAATTTTTGCCTGGTCAGGCAGTAGGAGACCAAGTGAAAGGATGTTTTGATAAGTTTGGACATCGCGAAGATACAAAAACTATTTTCAAAAACATTGCTCCAGAAATTAGGAATTGTGTACAAGGAAAACTAGGGAGTGCGTTTTCCCAAGTGGAAAATGGTAAGGCGATGGCAACACCTGAAATTGCTGATACGTTTCGTGTGTGCGCTGATGAGCAACGTTTTTTTAATACTCCATTATTAGAGCAGAGTGGAGAAAAAGGAACACTTCCGCCACTTGAAGGAGGGAGTGTGCGACCGCAAGGACCTTCTGATATGCAAGGAGTGTTACCGTCAAAAGCATTTGGACAATTTGTACGGAGTGCACCTCCTGCAATCGCAAATTGTATTCAACAGAAATTTGGTGATCAGTTTGAGAGTTTAAAATCAGGGGAGGCATCTGCAAATCAAGGTGTATTTGCGCAAGCACGTGATTGTTTTCAATCCTATAAACCTCCTGAACAGAAGTTTGATAAAGCAACAGGAGAGTTTCAAACCACTTTTTTACCACAAAAAGAAATGATGCGTGATGAAAATGGTCAATTAATGCCATTACAAGATCAAAATAATTTTCCTCCTCCTTTTAACAATCAAGGTGATGTAAAAAGTGATATGATGCGTGGAGATGGTGTGATGCAAAAACAAGGACAGCGTCCTCAACTGTTTGATATGACTATGATGAGCGAGAGTGAGAAAAAGGCGTTTCAAGAAAGGATGCAAAATAACAAGATAATGGAAGGGAATTTTCCTCCTCCATTTCCTTCTGATATACAGAAAAGTGATATGCAAAATAGACCGATACAAATAATGCAAGATGCTTCAGGAAAAATATTTTCTGACACTAATAGACCAAGTGAAGCACAGACGAAAGAGATGAGAACGTTGTTTAATCAGGGACTCAATACTCCGCAGGGAATGATGCAACAACAAGCGATGCCTTTTAAAGATGGTCAAGTACCGACTGATTTTTTGAAAAAAATGACTCCACCGATGCCTTCTCCCACAAAGCCGAATTTTGACATGAATACTTTCCCTCAAGGAGAAAGAAAAGTGGGAGATTTGCCATCGAATGGCTCAATATTGCCGAATGTTCCACAGGGACAAAATTTACAAGGATCATTTTTCCCACCTAATGTTGAGCGTAACGGAATCCAAGCTCCACAGCCTTATGAAATGAATAATAATTTTGGAGGTCAGAATACGATGCAGGGAGAAATGCGTCCTCCTACGATGCCGAATCAGAATACAATGCCTAGTCCTTCTATGACGCAACAGAATGGAGCGCCACAGGGTATGATGATTCCTCCTAATATGCCACAAGGAGGAAGTTTTACTCCACCTTCAGGAGGAAGTTTTACCCCACCGCCATCTAATTTTACTCCGCCATCATCAGGAGGGATGCCTCCACCCCCAAGACCAGAGGGTAATGCGAGTCAAGGATTTTTCTTTGGAAACCTTTCTCGTATCTTTAATGGGTTGTTAGGGAATTAGCTTTTTTATTGAAACCATAGAACGACACCTCACTAAAAATGAGGTGTTGTTTTTTTATCATTTACTTATTATTGGAAGTAATATGATGCTTATAAATACCACTGCAATACCAATAATTTGGTGATATCGAATTTTTTCTTTATTAATATAAATCCCTAAAAGCACTGTGAGTGCAATATAACTTTCACTAATAGTTGTTACGATAGAAATAGGAGAAAATGTTGTCGCGAACGCATAAAAAATCCATGCGCTATTATCTAAAAGACATACACGACCAATGAGTGCAGGATATTTAGAAAGATCATCTATTATTGTATTAAATTTATGTTGAGTGATAAGATAGCCGATGCAAAAGAAAGTAAAGACACAATTAGTAAACCAAATAGTAAGGAGGGGAGATGTTTCTTGGCTAGAGACACCTACTAAAAAATTAACTAATCCCATGGTAATAGCGCCTATTCCTGCAAGTATAACTCCTTTTTCAAAAATGCGACGGTGATAATGGAGGTGACTGTGGTGAATTGTTATGGTAAGGATGATGCCTATAGAAGTAGAAATAATAAGAAGTACCTGTGGGAGAGAAAGTAATTCTCCAACAAACAACATACTTAGTGCAACTGTTATAGGGAGTTCGATTCCTAAAACAGGCTCTATAATAGCAAGCTTCCCGCGTTTTAGTGCTTCAAAATCGAAAAGAGCTGCGAAAAATATAACTATTCCTGTAATGCCAAGAAGAAGAAAATAATTCCAATGTGTAAATAACACATTAATATCATTAATTACAAATGGAAATAAAAGTATAATACCAGAAATTCCTATCCAAAAAAGAGTTTTAAAATCCCCGAGAACGC
>CAINEW010000019.1 GCA_903847915.1 uncultured bacterium
ACCCCAGATACCGCTCACGTCGCCCGTGATACCGCTCACGTCGCCACTAATACCGCTCGCGTCGCCCGTAATTTTATCGTGGACACCATAAACACTGGCTCCGTCTTTGTAGTACCACGTTTTGTTTTCTATTTTTTTGAGTGCTTTTTTCATTTTGGTTTTTAGTTTAATTTATGTGTTTTGATTGTATTCATCTAACGAGCAAAACTCTATTTGCCAATCTCCGTACACCGTGCAATCTAAATCCGGGTGACGTGTCTCGCAGAAAAAATCCATTAAAGAAAAGTAGACGATTTTACCTTTCTTTTTATGTTTGAATTTGAAGTAGAGGTTCATATTTTTAGTTCGCCAATAAACGTATTTGGTTCGCGCCGTGTTGTGGCAAACGCGGGTACCCCCCCCGCGACAGTCTTCTCTTATCGCACGCGGGAGCGGTGGCTTCATGCGCCGGCAGAGCGTCAATGAGATAAAGCATATTTTCGCCGTGGCGATATGCTTGCTTTTTGCCTTGAGCATTGAGGATGTATTTCATAGGTTTTTATGGTTTATAATTTTCATTGATAATTTTTACTTTGCGCGTTTCTATTTTTTCATCCCAGTCTTTTCCTTTTTCAAGTTTTCCGGTATATATTTTTTGATAAATTCTAAATTTCGATTTTTCTCTTTCTTTTTTGTTTGCAAAGCGTTTTTTACAAAACTCGGCGATTGGTACGTATGCCATATTTATTTTTATTTACAAGTGATAATCAATACTTGATATTATAGCAGAAACGGTATGATGGGTAAAGAAATATTGTGGATAAATTCCTGTTATAAAATCTTAAAAGAATACAGTGTTTTTCCATGCCACAGTCCGCGCTCTGTTTGGATATTCCATAATCCGGCATTTTTTACAAGGCGGATTGTTTCAATCCTTCCGAGCGTTTTCACCGTAT
Organism: uncultured bacterium; assembly: GCA_903847915.1. Lineage (GTDB taxonomy): Bacteria > Patescibacteriota > Minisyncoccia > UBA6257 > GWB1-50-10 > CAINEW01. The sequence continues at coordinate 936 of CAINEW010000019.1, forward strand.
CGGAAAAATCAATGACGGTGGTCTGCGTTTTTCCCGTAGCAGGGCGTATTGCACGGCCGACAAATTGATAATAAAGACGAAGGGAACGCGTTGGACGAACGAGAACGACGCAATCAAGGGCGGGATAATCAAAACCCACACCAAGAACGGTATAGTTAAAAACTATACGGAGAGTACCTGACTTAAAGTCTTTTATGATACGGTCGCGATCTTTCGCTTTTGTCTTTGAGGAAAGGGCCGCGCTGTCCTTTACGGTTTCGGCGAACCTTTCCGCTTGCTCAACGGAAGCACAGAAAACAAGGATGGAACGAAACTTCTCTTTTGCACGGCGAACGGCATCAAGTATGGAGTCCTCTCGTGAGGTGATGAGTTCTTGATATTTTTCCAAGTCAAAATCTGTTTTACTCTTGTTTATCGGTATATCTTTATTATCGAGGAGTTTGTTGAAATAGTAGGTCGGACGGATAAGGAAACCGCGCTCTATGAGATATTCGGGGTCAAGATTAAAGATTATCCTGTCCCAAAACATCACAAAACCGCGAGCGCCGCGCGTCTTTATCCGGTTTATCATTTTTATAGATGTTACGAGATTTCTTTTTCTGTCGTAATTGTGCGACAAGCGGTAAGCAGTTGCCGAGAAACCGATAACTTTCGGGTTGCCTATCGAGGAAAGAAATGAGCGAAACATAGTATCCATTTCTCGCGGATCAAGCAAATCACATTCATCAATGAACACGATTTTGAAATGAGCGAAGTCCTCCGGCTTGCGGTATATGCTCTGAATGGTAGCGAAAGTGAACGTGTTAATTTTCTTGGAGGATAATGAAGCTGAGTAAATGCCTATCTTGTCTGCACCAACGTAGAGCGACATCTTTTCAGCATCTTGCACGACGATTTCTTTTGATGGAGTAACGATAAGCACCGGCTGATTGAGCCGGGCGGCACATTCGGCGATGATGAGCGACTTCCCGGCCCCTGTCGGAAGCGATACAATGGAATTGCCCGCAACGGATATATCGGCGAGAATGGCTGACACGGCATCGGATTGATAGGGGCGGAGAATCATAGAGTTATGCTTCCCTCTACTTCATTTCCGAAAACGTCCCACCCCTCCGTCCTCTGCCTTGCGAACATTTCAAGACGTGGAAGGTCGCCCATAAGTTGAACAATGCGGTTCCGGACTTCGTCGGGTTTTTGTGAATGTTTTTTTCTTTCTGCTTCTACAAGCTGTTTTATATTTTTTGCAATTCTCTTCGGTTTTCCTTTTACCGCTAAAAGACATATTTCGATGTTTCCCATTGTCCATCTCCCAATATTTGAAACATTTTTTTTATTTTTTGTTTTTTTACTCCAACAAAAAGCAATAGTTTTATATTTGAATCCCCAAGATTTAATTGTTTCCATAGCTTCTGATAAAAGTGGAGATGTCGCCCAAAGAAACAATACGCAGTCTTTTTCACATAATTCTTTAATTGGTAAATTGGCAATATCAATGTTTTTCATTGTATTATATCTTACAGAAGCACCAAAAAAAGCAGTTCCGCCTGATTTTTGTGTGTCAGAATAACTCCACGGCGGATCGGCGTATATTATGTTGTATTTTTTTATTTGCATATAAAACGATAAAAAATGGCTTAAAAACTAGTTTTTTTCTTTATAAGCAAAAAGGATTGCAAGTAAACTATTTTTTCTTTGAATTAAGGCAGAAAAGATAATAGGCAACAGCCGCTCTTAATTCTTGTCTTTTTACTTCTTTACCTTTTTTCGTTTTTGCACGTCTAACAGCCTTAAATGCCATTCTTACTCGTTCGGGGTTAGGTGTTATCCATTTCATGAAATTAACACTAGACAAAATAAACTAGCCAAACCTAACGAAAAAAAAGTAATAAATATTTTTAATAATAAATCGGAATAAAACCATATCACAAGAAAACCAGTAGTAAATACACCGAAAACAGAAATATAAAATAATAATACAAGAAGTAACTTTTTCATTTTGTTAATGATAAATCTTATAATTTAATAATCTAATCTTTTAGCTTATCATTTTTTCCTCTCCTTCATAAACCTGCATATCTCTTTCGCCCGATTCTCCGTTAAACTTTCCGCTCGGATATTCTTTCTTCGTTTTCCCAATCAAGAATATCTATAAAATAAAACCCTCCGGGGAAGTCTACAATGACGTATGCGGTACATTTCCGAAAATAAAAACCATCAAAAGGCGTTCCGATGCGGGCAAGGTCTGACATCTTATGCGCGAATGTTCCGGTTACGACTTGGTGGAGATTCCGTATTTCTTTTCCAGACAATTCCGAGAAATTGATATAATCTTTTCCACGGGAAGATTTCGCTTCCCACGCGAAAGCATCAGGAAGACCATTTTTTGATTTGAAAAACGGTAAAAGTTGCGTGGTGATGAAATGCGCTTCTTGTTTATTCATAAAATGATTTGTACCTCTATCCTTACCCCGCATAGTCCGCGGGGCAAAGGAGGGGAACAAACTATTCAAAAAATCTTGGGTGTACGTATTGCAAAACGCATCCTTCTTGCTTCACTGCCTCCAAGCATATCGGTTCGGTCTGGTCTTTGACGTATCGCAAAGCTTCTCCGTCTTGCCTCACCGCCTCCAAGCATATCGGTTCGGTCTGGTCTTTGACGTATTGCAAAGCGTATCCGTCTTGCCTCACCGCCTCCAAGCATATCGGTTCGGTCTG
>CAINEW010000020.1 GCA_903847915.1 uncultured bacterium
CAGTCATAATCGGTTTTTTCCATTGCATAAACGAATGAAGTCCGCCCGCTTTTTTTACTATTTTCTCACCCGGACGCAAATGGAGATGATAGGTATTCTGAATCAATAATTGCGTACCTGTACGCGCAACTTCTTCACTTGTAAGTGTTTTTACCACCGCTTGCGTTCCCACCGGTACAAACGCAGGCGTCTCAATAACCCCATGAGGAGTGGTGAGTAATCCTAGTCGCGCGTTGCTCTTTTTTGATTGTTTAAGAATTTTGAACGAAATCATAGGTTTATATCACACGTACTCTTACTCCATCTTTTTTAATAAATCCCTCCTTGATAAGTTGATTGATAATATCCAACACAGAATAGCGCGAAGAAGAAAATAATTCCGAAAACTCTTTTAAAGAAACACTCTTTTTTTGTAATATATATATTAATATTTTTCCTCGCATCTCGCGCTGTGAACCGGTAAAGGCGGGTTGTTTTCTATATTCCTTACTTCGCCGATTCGGATTTTCAATTTTTTTAGACAACATCGCGCCATAATCCATAAGTGCCGAATACCATTCCCGCGTATTATGTTTTGGGAGTGTCTGTTCAATAAGAGGAAGGATGTTTTCGTCACTCACCACACGCTTTGAAGGAAAAAAGAAATGAATAAACACTCTACGAATATTCGTTTCAATAAAGACCACAGGCGCATTAAATGCAAACGCACAAATAGATCCCGCAGTCGCTTTTCCAATCCCTGGAAATGTCTTTAAAATCTCTGGATTGCGAGGCAAGATTCCATGATACTCATTCATCACCTTCTCCGCAATTTTCTTTAACGCAATCGCACGGCGATTATATCCCATTCCCTGCCACACCTTAAGTACACGAGGAAGTGGCGCATGTGCAAGCATCTTAAAATCAGGAAACGATTTTAAAAAAAGTGGAAACATTTTTACCACGCGTTCCACCTGCGTTTGCTGAAGCATAATTTCAGACACAAGCACGCGATACGCATTGAGATTTCTGCGCCAAGGAAACGATCTTTTTTCACGCGCATAAAAATTCAAAATTTCCTTCCGAAATTGAACGATCTTATCCTTCTGTAGTTTCCGCATCGTGGGTATTAGACGATTGCCTTTCGCTTATCCAAAAAATATAAATGCCCTCTAAAATGCCCAAAGTGTTCAAAAGCAATAACGCGATAAACCAACCCTTCTTGTTCCGCTGTGCCGCTTTCCATAATGCCACCGCTTTCCATGGGAGCATCCACAACACCACAAGTAAGAGCCAAAGATTATCGTTTAAAAAAGAATCCATAGAATGTTATAAAAGATTATGTTGCGCATTGCGACCTTTCGTTTTCTTTGACGATTCAGCGTGCTCAATCGCACATGCCGATTTACGATATGCACAAAAATCACAATCCGCACCAGATTCCGGCAACATCTCACTTTGCAAACATGTATGAATATTCATAAGCGTCTCATCTACCCAATAATCATGGCCTTCATACGGAATGACCTTAATTTTAAACTCCAACTTTGCATCAAACGCCTCCTTGTCAGTGTCGCCGTTGCAATACACAAAATAGGCAGTGTCAGAAACTTTAAAATCATTATGACGCAAAAGCCATTGATAGACCTCCACCTGCCGTTTATAGCCAATCTGCCACGGCGCATCCAAATTTACCTCACTGTCTTTTGACGTTGCTTTATAGTCCACCACAATCAAATTTCCCTGTGGATCAACCCAAATATCATCCACCCCTCCCGTCACCAATAAATTGGTCGACGGATGCAAAAATTTCACTCCGCCTCGCAACGCATCACGCCACTCATCCATTGACTCGTGCTGAAAAGGAATCGCGTCAATATGATACACCCGCATAAGCGGATGAGCGATTTTCTGTGCGCGGTGCATATCAAACTCTTTTTTAAGCAAGGTGTCTACCGCAGTATTTAAATTAAACGGCATAGAAGGCGGCTGACCGACTCCCAAACGGCGATCCATATAAAAACACCGCGCACATTTCAAAAACAAATCTATCTTTGAACGGCTCAATTTAAATGGCTCCGATGAACTCGGACTATAAAGATTTTTCGTCCGCTGGGCATTGTAATATTCAGACATAAGTGTTTATCCTAGCTTACCATTGCTCACTAATAAAAACAAAAATCCCGCATATTATGCATATACGAGATTTAATCAGAAAACCAAAGTTATTTTTTTGGTTTACGAACAGCAAGAAAACGACAGTCCTTTCTTCTATGTTAAATTGTGAAAAATACGGTTAATGAATGTAAGAATAATTTCTCATCCTTACTCCTCCATTATATCATATATCTCATAAAATTACAAGAGCTAGAAAACCCCCATTATTCCTACCTAATTACTATCCCAACACACGAAGTGGTTGGGACTCCGACCGTAACACGCGTCGGAGTTGAATTACTATTAATTACTACTGAATTATTATTTTATTTTCTCACTCTTTACTTTTCTCATATACTTTTCCAAAATCTCTATCGTATACTTCGCAAGCGGACATACACTATGATCATGCGAGCGTGCGGGGCAATACATACGTCCATAATTAATTAAACGATAGGTAAATGGAAACCATTCTTTTTTGGGTAAAATCTGCATAAGATCGTGCTCTATTTTTTCAGGGTTCGTGTGTGTCGTAAGTCCCAATGCTCGCGAAAGACGAATGACGTGCGTATCAACCGCAATCCCCTCCACAACTCCATACGCATTCCCTAAAATCACATTTGCCGATTTTCTTCCCACTCCCGGAATCGTAATCATCTCTTTCATCGTACGTGGCAATG
>CAINEW010000021.1 GCA_903847915.1 uncultured bacterium
GGGAGATTTAATACGAGCAGTGCATATAAAAGATTTTAGAAAATGGATGAATCGGGTTCGTAAGGTGCCACCACTTAATCTTCCTACTCTCTCATGGAACGAAAGTGTTGTTACGCCATCCGGAGCCGATCTAGGCAATGATGACATAACGATAAATACAACAACTCCAATCCGCGCGGCACATATCCAAAACCTAATGAATGCATTAAGTGGTGTGTGTAAATCAAATTTAGAAGTTGCAGTGAATGAGCCAGTATCACTCTCTGATTTTGAAGCTATTGCTTCGTTTATCGATTATGGATCAAGAGGATGTCTAGAAAGTGGTGAGCTTGAAAGATCAGTTAATTCTACATTTACATACGCGCCATGGATATGGACGATCTTTAGACCTCTTTTTGAATTACCTGCTATCGCGGGTACGGTGATAGAATGGTTGGGTGTGGATCTTAGTGGACCGAATCAAAGTTTTAAAGATGCAGCTTTGCAATTATGGAATTTGTACGACAATACCGACACTCGTCCACTTACTTTTTCATGGAAATGGATAGGAAATGATTTATGGACAAAATTAGATGGAGCACAATGTGGACCAAAAAACCGCAATTATAATTGGAGAAAAACAGGGACAGGGACAACATGGAATAAATATGTGCAATGGAATAGTGTTGTAGGAGAAGCGTCTGATTTTTGGTGTTCTACAACGGGGGGGTGTAGTGAGTGCAAAAGAAAAGTAACTATAAATAACACGCAAACAGACGCCTATGTAGAAGGATATTATGATCCGCTTGGAACGGGAAGGTGGGATTGGGGGTTTCATGTTGATATATCACAAGGCAAAGCTTTTCCAAGACCAGATTCTTCTCATATATATGGGGGGAAAACAAGGAATCAGTGCGAACTTGCAGGAGGAACGCTCGCGCTTGACGTATTTCATGATCGTTTCATGTGTAAATTCTCGCGCAGTAATTGTCCGTCTGGATATAACCCCTATAGAAGCGGTCCTGCTGATATGACTACAGGTGATCCATCGAATCTTTCTGATATGAATCAAGGATGGTGGGTGAAAACACAAGGAGCAGAAAGTTTTATCCCCATTCCAAGAAAAGTATTATTTAGCACCTCAACCCCTCTCACAAGAATAGAAACAGAATTTCCATCCCCATTTTATACTCGCGAAACAAGAATTCTTAAGGTGGGTTGTTACTAATTTCTCCTCTCAAGCGCACTCCCTAACGTCTCCTCATCAGCGAATTCAATTTCACCGCCGGTGGGGATACCACGTCCAATGCGGGTAATCTGTTCGGCAAGATCTTTAAACTCTTGTTTAATCAGTTCCGCCACGAAGTCGCCAAACGTATTGAGATTCAGTGAGATAATAAGCTCGCGCGCACGTCCATCTAATTTCTCTTTAATATATTTTTGAAGATGTTGAATGCGCAATTTCTGTGCGGTATCTAACATCCCGCGATCGGGGAGTTCGCCTAATAAAAAATAGCGCCCGTGATATTTTTTTGTTTTTTCTACTGCCAAGAGATCGGTTTCTTTTTCTACAATCATAATAAGAGAAGCATCACGTTTTGTATTGGAACAAATAGTGCAGAGTGCGTGCGATGAATCCTTTAAGAAAAAACACTGCGGACAACGATTGAGTTTTTTAAGTCCCGCAAGCGCCTTTTCTAATCCATCGAGCGCTTGGCGATCAAGGGTCACACAATAAAATGCAAGACGCGTGGCAAGACGGGGACCGATGGAAGGAAGGTGGGAAAAGCGATCAATAAATTGTTGAATCACTTCAGGAATCATAATTATTCTTGGGGTGCAGTGTGGTATATATCAATATTCTTAAAACTCACTTTTTCGGGATCAAATTTTAATTGTACGGTTCCTAAAGGACCATTGCGGTGTTTTGCAATAATAATTTCTACCGTGTTCCGTTCTTCTTCAGCGAGATCATTGCGTTCGCGGTCCTTGCGATAGATAAAGAGCACAACATCCGCGTCCTGTTCCAACGAACCACTGTCGCGCAAATCGGAAAGGCGGGGGATTTTGACATCACGTTTGTCTACTTCGCGGGAGAGCTGGGAGACGGCAATAACCGGTACATTTAATTCGCGGGCAAGGGACTTAAGTCCGCGAGAAATTTCGGTAATTTGTTGTACCACATTATCACTCGTCGTATAGGGTTGAATAAGTTGAAGGTAATCCACGACTAAGAGATCAAGTCCTTGCTCAAGTTGGAGTCGGCGCGCCATAGAACGCATTTGCATAATATTAAGCGAGGGAGTGTCTTCAATATAAAGAGGCACCTTAGAGAGCTCATCAAGGGCTTGTTGGACCAACGCAAACTCAAGTTCATCGTTTAAACGTCCTGTGCGAAGACGCCAAAGGGGGATTTCTGCTTGCGCGGAGATGATGCGGTCAATCACTTGATCACGAGACATTTCAAGTGAAAAAATACCCACTGACTTTCCTGCAATAGATACTTGACGAGCGATATCAAGGGCAAACGTCGTTTTTCCATATGAAGGACGAGCGCCTAAAATAATAAGATCAGAGTGTTGAAGTCCAGAAAGAATGGTGTCCAATTGACCAAATCCTGTGGGAATGCCACGAAACGACCCCTTTTCTCCGCGATGTAATTTTTCGAGGCGTTCATAGGCAAGTGGGAGGTCTTCACGAAGATGAATAAATTTTTGAGGACGAGAATGTTGCGCAATACCAAAAATCTTTTGTTCTACATCATCTAACAATGTTTCAAAATCGCGCGCCTCAAACGCCTTCTCGTTGATAAGCGACGACGCCTCAATGAGATCGCGCCGCACTTTTTTTTCTTTCACGATACTTGCGTAATGCGCCACGTGTGCCGAAGTAGGAACCGAGGCAACAAGATTGGTCAAAAAATCAGTGCCACCAACATCCTTAAGCCATTTCTTTTCTTTGAGCGTATGTGTGAGGGTCAAAATATCAATAGGTTTTCCTTGATCAAAAAGCTCAAGAATCGCATCATAGGTTTTCTGATGTGCGGGGTGATAAAAATCTGCAGGACGCAAGATGTCCGCAACTTTAATAATTGCATTTTTGTCTAACATAATCGCTCCCAGCACGGAACGCTCCGCTTCAAGATCCTGCGGAGGAAGTTTAAGATTTTTTTCTTGCATAAGGATTAAAAGAGGACTACTCAAACATCGCTTTTGTGATAAAGGGTCCACAAGGGGTGTCCTCTACTACATATCCTAATCCTAATATTTCTTTTCTCAAGGTGTCGGCCTGCATAAACTGTTTACGAGACCTGCATAACTCTCGTTCTGCAAGGAGATTTCTCATTTTTTTGGGGATAGAAGAGGGGGGGAGAGAAAAGCCAAAAAGTGAAAGAATTTCACGAATAAGAATGCGCGCATCTTTGAGTGTCTTAGGAGAAGAAGACCATAGGGCAGTATCTATATCTTTTAAGTAACTCAAAAGAATACCTGCTGCGCGAGGAGTGTTAAAATCGTCCTCAAGTGATTCATAAAAATTTTTTTGTGTAGCAATAGTTATTGTGGAAAGCGAAGAATCCTTTTTTGCGCGTGGAGAGTGATTGAGAGCAAAATTAATTTTTTCTAATGTAGTACGAAGGGTATGTAAAGAACGAGAGGCGTTTTCTAATACGTCGCGAGTATAATTGATGGGGGAGCGATAGTGGTGGGCAAAAACAATCCACCGCAAAAGAGACGGAGAGTGATTTTTAAGAAAATCATCAATAGTAATAACATTGCCGATACTCTTTGACATTTTTACATCATCAATACGAATCAATCCTGTATGCATCCATACTTTCACAAAAGGCGATTTTCCTGATGCAGATTCTTGTTGAGCAATTTCCGCTTCATGGTGAGGGAATTTTAAATCATCACCTCCGCCGTGGATATCATATTGGGGTCCAAAAAAATGTTCACTGATAGCAGTATCTTCTATATGCCATCCAGGACGTCCCCATCCAAGTGAGGTATACCACGCGGGCTCGCCATCTACAAGCACAAATTTCTTTTTTGGAGAAGGAGTGACAGAACACACATTTACTTCTTTCCATAACACAAAATCACCTTTATTTTTTTTCTTAAGTGATTCATCAATGCGCGATACAGAATCTTCTGCTTGAAGTGCGGTGCGCTTAGAAAGTTTTCCATAGTCAGGAAATTGCATAATATCAAAATAAAAACCAGAGCCAGGAATGTAATAAGCGTAACCACGGGTTCGTAAGAGCTCTACTTGTGCCACAATCTGAGGAATAAAACGAGTAGCGCGTGCATAATGATTAATTGAGTTCACGCCAAGCCGACGCATGTCTTTAAAATAAAGGCGCATATACGATTGTGCGAAAAGAAGAGGATCTTTTTGTTCATTGCGTGCACGATCAATGATTTTATTATCTACGTCAGTAATATTCTGAATATAAAGCACTTTTCCCACTTTCTTGCGAAGGAAGCGTACAAACAAATCAAAGGCAAGATAGGTGCGTGCGTGTCCAAAATGCGCGCGTCCATCAACAGTAGGACCACAGACAAAAAGCCGAAGGGGGCCGCGCTTCGGTTGTTCTAGCAGTTCTTTTTCTCCTGTGAGTGTGTTGTAAATGTGCATAAATTAGAGCCACCCCCGTTTTCTAAAGAATACCGCAAGAAGAGTAATAAAAAGGGTGATAATACCAAATAATATCCAAAAATCTTCTGGGTTGGCAATAAACGTCGCTTCTACTTTTGGTTGAAGGGCAATTGTTGCATAAAGAAGGAGGGGAAAAGTGAGAAATCCTAAAATAGAAAAACGACGTACCACTTCCGCGGTTTTTAATTCAAAAAGTTGCGAAACTGTTTCGCTATACGATTCAATAGTATGTTTTAACGTATCAAGAAGCGTATGAAGTTTTTCTGTATCACCAAGCAAGTCATTAAAATAAGGTTCAAAACGTGAGCCCCAAAACGCAGTTGCGTGATTTACTAACGAAACAATAGTAGCGTGTTGAGGGGCAATAATCATTGAGAAATTTAAGAGGTCACGCTTGATATAAGAAATATCTTCAAGGAGTGCGCGGTCTTGATGTTTAAAAAGGTTTGCACCGATCTCGTTTATTTTTTCTTCAATATGCCGAAGCTCGCGTAATGAAAACTCTTTTAATTCTTCAAGAAGATAATAAAGAAGTTCTGCAGTGCTCTCAATATCTTCTTCGGGCTTGTGAGTGCGAATATGCACAAACTGCTCAAGAGGCTCGACCGGCTCGCGAGTAAGAGTAATGAGTGTATCTTTGGTAACAATGATATTAATTTCTACTTTGCGCGAAGTGCGTTCAGTATGATTATAAAGGGGAATATGGGTAACGAGAAGGAGATATGAATCGTGTATTTCTAACTTAGAACGTTCTGAAGGATGAAGAAGTTCGTTGATTACAAATGGATGGACAGAAAAATCCTTCCGCAATTCTCGGATATCATTTTCGTGTGGTTCTGTGATTTTAACCCACTGTAATGAATGACTAAAAGGAATATGTTCTTTCATAATTAAATCAATAAAAATAAATCAAGGGCTCCAATTAAGAATAACCTCTTTTACGTGCGGTGTGTAGGTGTGACTTATATCACTCTTTAAACGTACCTTATAACGGAAGTAGCGAAAATTGGTAACCTGTGTGGGATCAACACAGATGGGTTTGTAAGGAGGGGCTCCGCCTCCAGTAAGTGAGGGGCCAATTGCAGGACATGGTTGTGCATAATAAAGGGAAGGATCTCCGCCAGGACCTTTAAAATCCCACGAAGAAGGATTGGGGATTTGGGATGCAGCAATTTGAAAATCAACCCCACCATCAATAGATGTAGATTCCTCTCCTTGCCAGATAATGCTGTTAAGTATTGCTCCTTTTTGTACTTTTGTATCAAAAGTGGCGGACTCAAGATAAGCAAAGGCGTAAGTGCCACCCGTAGGTCTCCAAGATGTTGAAAGATCGTAAAGAACGCTTCCAGGGTGATTAGTACTATTAAAACTAATCCATCCCACTATGTCATTCCACGCCCATCCAGAAAATATTCCTGAATTAAGATTAAGAGATACTTGATAGGGAATCGTCCCATTATGATTTGTGCTTGAAAAACTAATCCATCCTATCGCATCATTCCATGCATAGCCTGTAAGGGTGCCAATATGATTTATTCCAGAGCATGATCCTGTAGTTTCATGAGCGCCAAAACCATTACAAATACCATAATTGATAGTGCAATCAGGGTGGGGACTGCTTGCGCAATCAAGAGCGATAGAACCAAGAGAAGAGTGTGCATATCCATGGAGTGAACGATCATCAACAACAACTGTTTGAGAAGAATAAAAATCAATCCACCCCATTACGTCATTCCATGCAAAAAAATGGGGAGTGGCAGGATTGATATTGGTGCTTGCTGCAGAAGTACGAGGAATAAAAAATGCGAGCACAAAACCGAGAATGATGGTAAACGCAAGAGCAATCCATAAAATTATTTTGAGATAACGCATGACCTATTCAGTATACCAAAAAAACAGAAAGAGCGTGTGGTATAATGAGAGTGAATGGAAAAACGAGAGATGATAATAATCATAGCGAGTATAGGAATACTCGCGGTAGTAATCATGGGATCAAAAAAAGACTCTTCGCTTCCTCGCGATCCTATTTCAGAATCTCGCGTAGATGAGTCCGTATTAGTAGATCAATCTCTTAGAAACAAAGAAATATCATACGAACCAACTATTCCAAAACAAGCGACGGTAAGTGTCCCAGAAAAAGAAATAATGATTACGAATGCACACAATCTCTCCTCAAAAGAAAAAACATTCACATTAAAAGCAACGCAAAAAGGATTTATTCCAGAAAGCATCACGGTGAATAAAGATGACGTGCTCGTGCTTAATTTTGATGCAAGTGACGCAGAGTATGATTTCGACATTCCTTACCTAGGTGCCTATTTTTTTCCTGTTAAAAAAGGCACAGTAAAACGATTGAGTGTAGAAACGCATACGTCTGGGGTATTTGTGTTTAGATGTCGAGACGCGTGTGGCACGAAGTCGATTCAAGGGTCGTTGATTGTACTCCCTTAAATAAAAAGAAAGCAAGAAGATGATATACTAAAGGAATAGAAAACGTATGCAAATATTTTCAAGAAAAGTTTTTATTTTCACAATAGCGTTATTAGGAATAATAAATGTTACTCTCTCTACATATGCGTTTGGTCCCTCTTCAATCCCGCCTGGAGGGGGAGGGCTTATTAGTATTTCAAACACTGGAGTGCTTCAAATTACCGCACCACAAGCCCTTACAATAAATCCTAATGGAAATCTCATATTAAGTCCCACAACAGGATTTGTGGGTATCGGGATTGCAGCACCTACTAACGCGCTTGATGTGAATGGGAATATACGTGCAACAGGTGCGATATATTCATCGTCGTTTCAAGGTGAAATGTCTGCAGGGAATATTCGTGGAACAGCCGCTTTTGGAAATAATCTCGGTGGTATTACAAATTACGCATTTCCCGGCGCGCTTGCCATCGGCACAAGTACAACCGTAGGGCTTCCTACAAGCGGACTCTATGTAAAAGGAGAAACCTATTTTAATGGTCCAGTGAATATTGGATTACCAAATGATAATTCTCATAAATTTAGATTGGATGGAGGTTTTTATATTCAAGATAGAGGTGCGTTTATTAATCTTGAAAGTCTTAGTTTGGATAATTCTGAAATTGATATAGCAAGTAATCTTATTGTGATTGGTAATCAAGTGGGGGGATACGGAAATGAACCACTATTAACTCTTGATAGTACTTTTCAAAAATCATCATCTTCACTTTTTTCATTTATGAATGGTAATGTAGGTATTGGCACCACAACACCTGCTTATAATCTTGATGTGATTGGAGGACAAAGAATTGTACAGCAAGCACCTTCTTCATATGCGCTCTATGTAAGTGGAGGGAAAAATTTTATACAAAATTATCTGGGAGTTGGTCCTGGAGCATCTTCTCCACAATTTCAACTAGATCTTGATGGAGCGATGAGAATTCGTCCTTCGATACAACCCAGTGTTCCGCAAAATGGGGTTATTTATTACAATAGCACCGAAAAAAAATTCAAATGTTATGAAGATAATGCATGGAAAAATTGTATTAGTTCTGAAAATAGTAATGCATTAGCAGGGAGTGGAACAGTAAATTATGTGCCTCTATGGACGGGAGGTACTACATTAGGAAATTCAGAGATATATACCAATAATGGAAATGTAGGAATTGATACTACAAATTCAGAGTTCAAATTAAATCTTGATAATGATGGGGGAATTATAGCAAAAGGAATATTTGGTTTAGGCGCATCACTTACAACAGAAGGCGGGGGATCACGTATGATGTGGTATCCAAAAAAAGGCGCCTTTCGTGCGGGTGTGGTAGATGGGACGAATTTTGCAACACGATGGGATGAGGCAAATATTGGAAATTATTCTTTCGCAGCGGGACACAACACTTTAGCGAATGGGTTGAATTCGACAGCACTTGGTAGAGAAACAGTCGCAAGTGGTAATTACTCTTTTGCGGCAGGATTAAGAACAACCGCAAGCGGAAATAATGCAATCGCATTTGGAAATGCAGGAAGTGCTGGAGGACTAAGTTCATTTTCTGCAGGAGAAGGTGCTCATGCGAGTGGCTTTTCTTCTATTGCGCTTGGTTCTGGAGTACAAGCGTATGGAGATCATTCATTTGCAATAGGATCATATGCACAAGGGCAAGGAATTGGCTCAATCGCGATTGGAAGAAAAATTCAAGTCGGAGGGAATTATTCAGTTGGTATCAACCTTTCCGATGTATATAATTCAAACTTTGATACTCCAAACACCTTTGCTATTTTTGGAGGAAATGTAGGTATTGGCACAGGAAGTCCTGCTCATGCATTACATGTAGCAACGCCCGCTAGTAATAATGCAGAAATAAATATTCAAACAGGTGCTAATAACTATTGGGCGCTCTATCATGACAACTTAAGCGAAGATTTGCGCGTGTGGAATAACGATGCGATCGGTGATAAAAACGTGCTCACATTTAAAAATAATGGAAGGGTAGGTATCGGCACTACAAATCCTTCGCAGGCACTTGAAGTGAATGGCTATATAAAAGGTACTGCAGGAATATGTATTGGAAATGATTGTAAAACTGAATGGCCCGCAGGGGGAGCAGGGGGAGGAGATGGAATCCAGGGAAATGGCACTGCGCAACAATTCGCATTTTTTAGTGATAACAAAACATTAACATCTGGTCCACAACTTTCTTTTGATCAAATAAACAATACCCTTATGATAAACGGTCCAGTGCAAATTGGGGGTGGCGCATTTATACGTCAAGTAGAGGCAGGAACAAAAACGCTTGGGGCAGGAAACAATGGAGAAACAGTCACTGTGCAATTTAGAAATCCTTTTATAGGAGGAGTTATACCAAAAGTAATTGTGACACCGAAAAATAACACAGGAAATTATCTTGGAGTATTTTCTGTAGTAACAGAAAATGTTTCGGATAAAAGCTTTGAAGTGCGCATTTATCGTGTGGACGCAGGAAGTTGGGATGCGGGCTTAAACCTTGATTGGTTCGCGTGGTGGGATGCGGATCCAGGAACAAACAAATCAAAGCAATAGGCATTAACTATGGAGGTGTCCATAAAACACAAAATATTAAAAATCGCAGGAATATCTTCCGCGATTTTTGTCGTATTAGGAGTAGGATATGCAATAGGAAAGAATGAATTTTCAATACGCGCACTCTTGCCTGCGAATCTTACAACACTCGTAACACAGACATTTAAAGATGCCGACAATGCAGTTGAAGAAATCCCTCTGGGAGAAGTTAATAAATTTCAAGAAACAAAAGGGGCAGATTTTCCAGGGGTAAATATAAAAGAAAGTATAAATATACCAACGCCCTCCTCGTTTCCTATTCCTCAATGTACATTCAAAGAGAATCAACGTCCCCTTATACACGGACAAATTATATTAAATGAAATTGCATGGATGGGATCTCCGGAAAGTGCTGGTCATGAATGGATTGAGTTAAAAAATAATGGAAGCGCCTCACAAGTAATAGAAGATTATGAGCTCCATGATAAAGATCATGGTATTAATATCCGTTTTAGAAAAGGAAGAATACTTTCGGGAGGAGAAATTCTTCTTTTAAGAAAGAAAACATCCACATCTTTATTGTCTAGTGAGATTGTATATTCTGGTAATTTGAAAAATACCGACGAGGCGCTCCAATTATTTGACGAACGGTGTAATCTTATTGACGAAGTGCGTGCAGATCCAAAATGGCCTGCGGGAGAAAGTAAAGAAAGAAAAACCATGGAACGGAACACCAACGATTTTTCATGGTACACTTCACAAAATGTAGGAGGTACGCCGGGGAAGGAAAATACATCAGCGCCAAAAAAAGAAAATAATACCACGAGCACCACAACAAGTTCTCCGATAGCGTCTTCTACACCTACTTCAACTCCATCAAGTTCTCTTATCACAGCCAATCAACCCACTCCACAGCCAATTCAAGAATGTGCAAAAAATAACCTTAATGCTCCGTCGCATAATGTGATAATCAATGAAGTAGCATGGGCAGGAACGGCATCGGATAAAACGTCACACGAATGGATTGAGTTGAAAAATATGGGCGCGCAACCGCAGCCACTTGAAGGGTGGCAACTGTTAAACAAAAGCAGTACCATCAAAATATTTTTTGGGACAAGTACCACGATTGCGGGAGGAAGCTATGTATTATTAGAACGCAGTGATGATGAAACCGTGCCGAATATAAGTGCGGATGTCATTTTTAACGGCGCGATAAAAAATACCGACGAGTCGCTTCAATTATTCAACGCGCGATGCGAATTAGTAGACGAAGTAGTGGCAAATGAGGGGAGTGATCATCACTGGGCGTACGGGGTTGCCTCACCCGACTACCGCACCATGGAACGCACTCAAGATTTCACATGGCACACCTACATGGGGAATGTAAAAAATAATGGTATTTTCGGAACGCCGAAAGATGAAAATAGTATGCCGACGGTGGTCATAGCACAAACAAATAATCCTCCAGAAGAACCACCTCCCTCACAAGGTCCAATCGTCACCTCTCCTCAAGATACGTCGTCTTCTACACCGACCTCTACTCCCTCGCAAGTAAATGCCCGCATTCTGATAAGTGAGATATTATTCAATCCCGAAGGGAGTGATAGCGGAAAAGAATTTATAGAACTCTATAACGCAGGCGCTGAAGATGTAGATCTTAAAGATTGGGCACTTAAATATGAAACAGCGGGCGCAAATCCCACCTCGCTTATCAAACTAGGAAGTTCAGTTGATGATCATATTATTATTCCTACAGAAAAACATTTTCTCATAGGATTTTCTTCGTCAAATAGTACTGCTTATGCGTTTGCGCCGGACGCAAAACGCACGACTGCATTACCCAATACCGCAAAAACAGTATTTTTATTAAATAAAGAAGGTATGCGCGTGGACGAAACCACCTATGACGCAGTGATACCCGAAGGACAAAGTTGGGAGCGCGTTTCATTTGACGGAGCCGTGTTCCAAGCTCAAGTAAGTCCGACTCCTACAAATTCACAAAATTAATTTGTCTATCATATATAAACAAAACCCTCCACGGGTTTATTTTTATGTGGTTTAGAAGTACGATAGGGAAGTGAGAAAAAACTTATACGAAAAAATGCCAGAGACGCCCGGTGTCTATATCATGAAAGACACGAAAGGGAAAATCCTCTATATCGGCAAGGCGATTAATTTAAAACGCCGTGTGTCAAGCTATTTCACGCATCCGCACGATACACGAATTCAAAAGCTTGTTTCACTTATTCGCACAATCAAATATAAGGAAACGCAAAGCGCGCTTGAGGCATTAATTCTTGAGTCCTCGCTCATAAAAAAGCATCAACCGCCCTACAACATCAAGGAAAAAGATGGAAAAAGTTTTTTGTATGTAGGGATCACGCGCGAGGAATTTCCTCGTGTGATGCTCGTGCGGGGAAAAGAAATAAATCCACATCTCTTTAAGATTATGTTCGGTCCGTTTCCATCCTCTTCACAACTACGCGAAGCATTGCGTATGGTGAGAAAAATTTTCCCATTTTCCACTCACAAGCAGAATGAACGTCATACAAAACCCTGTTTTGATTATGGGATACATCTCTGTCCCGGTACGTGTGTGAGTGCAATTACCAAAAAAGAATATACAAAAACAATTAACCATATCACCTTGTTCTTTGAAGGAAAAAAAGAAAGAATTTTGAACAATCTCACAAAAGAAATGAGCAGTGTATCAAAAAAACTTGATTTTGAACGCGCAGAAAAAATAAAACGGCAGATATTTGCACTTCAGCACATTCAAGATGTGGCACTCATTAAACACGAAGAAGAGGAGGGGCAAATAGATAATAAATCTGATAAAAAACTACGCATTGAAGGATATGACGTCTCAACCATTTCAGGCACTTCAGCGGTGGGGTCAATGGTGGTGTTTTTAAATGGCGTGCCAGAGAAGAGTGCATATCGGAAATTTAAAATTAAGACGATTGAAACACCAAACGATGTGGGAATGATGCACGAAATGCTCATGCGACGTTTTACGCACAAGAATAATGAAAAAGGATGGGAACTGCCGGATTGTATATTAGTAGACGGAGGAAGGGGACAGGTGAATATCGCACAAAAAGTGCTTGCATACTACAAACTCACAATCCCGATTGTAGGTATTGCGAAAGGTGCAGAAAGAAAACGGAATGATATTTTAGGAAAAATCCCCGAAGGAATAAACAAGGAAACATTGATCCGCGTCCGCGATGAAGCCCATAGATTCGCCATTGCATATCATAGAGAGGTGAGAAGGAAGGATTTTATGATATAGTAAAACCATGTTATTCTCACAAAAAATAAAACCAGAGTGGGTGTTGAGGATTATGCTGGGAGTAATGTATATCTATTCAGGATTTGGGTTGCTTGCGAATCCCGATGAGTGGTTGGGATTCGCCCCGCAGTGGTTTGTGAGGGGAGTGGAGGCAATAATGCCGTTCTCTTCATATCTTCGTTTTCAAGGGTTCATAGAAATCTTTTTTGTAATTGCATTTTTTGTGCCATTTATCCCCAAAAAATATACTCGTGTGGCAGCATTGCTTTCAACGTTAGAAATAGTAGGCATTCTTGTATTAGGAGGTATTGATGTCATCACCTTCCGCGACATCGGACTTTTGGGAGCATCATTCACCCTTTTCTTATTACTCAATAATAGAAATGAAGGAATAAAAAAATCCGAGCTAATAGTATAGTTCGGATTTTTACATCGAATTAATCTTTCCAAAGCTCCATCTCGTTTAAGCGCGCTTGAACGTCATTACCATCTTCATCGGTGATTAAATAAATTTCAGGAAGACCATTCTCTCTCTTTTGAGAGATTTCTTTAAGAGAAATAAAGAGATGTTCTTCCATTTGTGACAAAAAATATTTCTTATCGTTAAAGCGTATAAAAATACCATCGCTTAATATCATATTATTTTCCTTAGTATGTTAAAAAAACTTATATTAAATCAGGAATAAATTGTAATAGTTTTTTTTAAAAAACACAAATACATTTATAGTACAAAGAACAATAAGGTATACTAACTAAAGAGCTATGAATATTTCAGGACTCCATTCGGCAATACAAGGTGAAGTGTATGAAGATGAAGCAACCCGCGAAAGCGCAAGTCACGACGCGAGTATTTTTCGCCTCATGCCTTGTGCGATCGTGGCGCCAAAAAATGTGGACGATGTAGGTGAGTTAGTAAAATTTATCAACAAAGAAAACACAGAAGGAAATAAATTGTCGTTGACTGCCCGTGCAGCAGGGACTGATATGACAGGAGGACCGCTCACCGAATCAATCGTAGTTGATTTTGGAAAATATTTTACACGTATTAAAGAAGTGAGCGCCACACGCGCGGTGGTAGAACCGGGCGTGTACTATCGTGATTTTGAAAAAGAGACGTTAAAACATAACGCGCTGATGCCCTCCTACCCCGCTTCACGAGAACTTTGTATGGTGGGTGGTATGGTCGCAAATAACGCGGGGGGAGAGAAAACGCTCGCGTACGGCAAAACCGCGGACTATGTAATAGCACTCAAAGTAGTCCTTGCAGACGGCAAAGAATATGCGATTGAGCCGCTCACGCATACCGAATTAGGACAAAAAATGGCAGAGGAATCATTTGAAGGGGAGTGTTATCGTAAGCTTTTTGCACTGATTGAAAAAAAATATGATCAGATTCAAAAAGCACGTCCCACTGTCTCTAAGAATTCATCAGGATATAATCTGTGGGATATCTGGGACAAAAAACGGTTTGATCTCACTAAACTCTTTGTGGGCTCACAGGGAACTTTGGGTTTAATTACAGAAATCACTTTCAAATTAGTGTCACAAAAACCCTATGAAGGGATGTGTGTAGTGTTTTTAGATGATTTTGCACAGATTCCAAAATTAGTAGAAACAATAATGACGTTTCGTCCGGTGAGTGTAGAATCATTTGATCATCAGACGTTCGGTCTTGCGCTGCGATTTTTAGGCGGATTTGTACGTGCGCTCGGAGCAAAAAATGTATGGGCGCTTTTTAAGCGATTTTTACCCGAAATGCGAATGATAGCACTTCACGGCATTCCTCGCCTTGTGACGCTGGTAGAATTTGAAGAAATGACACAAGAAGAGGTAGAAAAAAAAGTAAAAGCGCTCCAAGAGGCACTTAAGCAATTACCAGTGCGTACCCGTGCGGCGCTCACCAAAGAAGAGAGAGAAAAATATTGGATAATACGTCATGAGAGTTTTAATCTCTTGCGTCATAAGATAAAAAATAAACAGACCGTGCCGTGTATTGAGGATTTAATTGTGCGTCCGGAATATCTGCCCGAGTTTTTGCCGAAACTCTATGCACTATTAGAAAAATATAAAATACATCCGACAATTGCGGGACACTTAGGCGAAGGCAATTTTCACATCATCCCGCTTATGGATTTGAAAAATATAGGAGAGCGGGAAATCATCGTGCCACTTATGGACGAGGTATATGAACTTGTTTTTTCCTATCACGGTTCAATGAGTGCAGAACATAATGACGGAATGTTGCGCACGCCCTATCTTGAAGAAATGTATGGAAAAGAAATTTACGCGCTGTTTGAAGAAGTAAAAACCATTTTTGATCCATTAAACATTTTCAATCCCGGCAAAAAAGTAGGAGGGGATAAAAGTGCATTTTTCACACATCTGTTTGTGAAAGAATAAGGGGAAAAGGTAATTCAATAGTAATTTTATGAAAACCTGATTGGTAGACCGACATACTAGTATGACGGAGATCTACCAATTGGAGTAAAAATATCCCGAGAGGCATCCCAAGCTATTGAACCATTACGCGTTCTTGACTTTTATATGCAATGGGTGTATAATGAGCTTATTCATTTACAATTTAATAAAAGAAAGAAAAGCTTATGCTAGGAATAGAAATAAGTTTCGGGATTGTAATTCTTATGGTTATTGTATTGATTGTGTATGCATATACGCATCAATATGTAATTATCACCGATGATGGATCAATGACCACGAGCCAATTACTTCATGCGGTAGGAGGAGAATCTTACTGGAGCGATAGGCAATTAGACAGTGAATTCCCTTCTCCTTCTACCCCTACTTCACGTAAGTTTAGATGGCAGAGGAAAGCAGATAGACATCTTAAAAACTTATCTGCCGAAGATTTAGAGAAAAGGGTCGAGTGTATAAATATTCGCGAACGTCTCATATACGAAGGAAAGTGGTTTCAGAAGAAGGGTACATACTTAGATAAGAAAACTACTACTCTCTGCGCTGGTTCGCGTGATTCTCGCGATAGAGTCCCAAGTGTGCACTTGTACGATGGCAAGGTAAGTGTCTATTACTGCGCCACTAACGCTAAAGACAGCGCTCTGCGTGCTCGCGAGGTAATTTCCTAAATTGCCTTTGTATCTCTTTCCCATAATTAAAATCTCCAACACACGATGTGATGGAGATTTTTGTTTATATATTTACACAATAGATAGAGACTATTTTTTATTTTGTAATTCCTCAACAATTTTGCGAATAGCTTTCACTTCCTCGTGGATATGGTCAATCATCCCGGATTCAATGCCAACCTCTTCCTCTGTTTTTTCAGTGAGCTTCTTTTCGTGCTTAAGACCAGAGATAAGAATGCGATCGCCAATAAAAGAAGAAACAAAAAGTCCGGTCATAAGAAGAGTCGTTGCGCCAATCAAGATCGAAACGGGACCATCAAGCCAAGGGAAAAGATCTGCGGTGTGCCATACGCCTCGCCAAAAAAGTACTACTGCAATTCCTCCCACAAACGCATAAAGAATAGAACGATGACTTAATCGTGTCCGCACATGATCTTCTAGCTTATCAAAAAAATGAATAATTTTTTGCATACATTTATTATGGTATCATAAAATGACAAATATAAAAGCCCCGTTTAATAAAAAACAGGGCTCGTGACAACATGCGCAACCAGCATTTTCTGCACAACGACCACACATACTCACTCGGGTTTCTTATCCAGACATTAGTAAATGCTGGCACTAAAAGATATTTCCTTCGTCACACAAGGTGATTACTTTTAGATTGTTTTTAGAACTCTAATGGAGAATATTCCACTTGCTGAGTTTGTAGGTAGCTGCTCTTCGAAGGAGCTAAAAGGAAGTATAATCAAAGGAAAATTATTGTCAATATATTGCAATTTCCACAATATTCAGCTAATATAAAAACCAATGGAAAGTCACAAAAAGAGTATTTTATTGCTCGTGTCAGTGATCATTCTCTCTATCATTGCGGGAATATTTACGTACGAGCCATTATGGAAAAAAATAAGTGATATCCGCCCATGGACGTTAGGACTCGATCTCGCAGGAGGGAGTTATCTGACCTACGAAATTGATTTAACGAAAGTGCCATCAACCGATCAAGGTTCAGTGGTCAAAGGATTGCGCGACGTGATTGAAAAGCGCGTGAATCTTTTTGGAGTAAGCGAGCCACGCGTGTATCAAGAAACCGCGGGGGATAAGACGCGTTTGGTGGTAGAACTCGCAGGAAATAAAGACGTAGCGCAGGCGATTAAAGAAATTGGCGCAACGCCATTTTTGGATTTTCGTGAAGTCATTAACGCTCCTACGCCCGCATCAGGAATCGCAGCGACAAGCACTGAACCCACCTTTATTCCTACAGAGCTCAATGGGCGCTACGTAGAAAGTGCGCAATTAAGTTTTGACACAGTAACGAGTGAGCCACAGGTAAACATCGCATTCAATAGCGAAGGTGCAAAATTATTTGAACAAATTACCGAAAAAAATATAGGCAAACCAGTCGCGATATTTTTAGACAACGCGTTGATTGAAATGCCGACCGTGCGCGAAAAAATTTCTGGAGGAAAAGCACAAATCACAGGACACTTTACGTTAGATGCCGCGCGCCAATTAGTGGAACGATTTAACGCAGGCGCATTACCCGCGCCGATTACACTTATTAACCAACAAACGATTGATGCGGATTTTGGAAAAGGATCATTAGATAAAGCAATTTTTGCAGGAATCGTCGGCACGCTCGCCGTCATGCTTTTTATGATGCTCTACTACGGCACACGAGGCGTCATTGCTTCAGTGGCACTCCTTATGTATATCGCACTCACTCTTGGTATTTTTAAGCTTGTACCTGTTACACTCACGCTCGCAGGTATTGCAGGATTTATTCTCTCTATTGGTATGGCAGTAGATGCAAACATTCTTGTTTTTGAACGCACCAAAGAAGAGGAAAAACGAGGATTAAATCGCGCTCAAGCAACCGAAGAAGGATTCCGTCGCGCGTGGACATCTATTCGCGACTCCAATGTAAGTACTATGATTACTTCAGGCGTGCTCTACTTTTTCACCTCAAGTTTTGTGCAGGGTTTTGCACTCACACTTTTCTTGGGGGTTATTATGAGTATGTTTTCTGCGATTGTGATTAGTAGAAGTTTGCTTCGTGTATTTCTTTCGTCATCAAAAAGTATATAAACCATGATTGATCTTATTCATTACAAAAAAATATTTTTAGGATTTTCAATTATTACAGCAATATTGGCACTAGTATGTATTGTGGTATTTGGATTGCGTCCGGGGATTGATTTACGTGGAGGGACCAATTGGCAATTAGGTATACAAAAAGGCGAAGTAAATGAAAATACAATTCATGAGTTACTCGCGAAAGAAATAAAAGCAGGGGAATTAAAAGTGGTAAAGGGGAGTGACGGAAGTTTTTTGGTACGTGCACCAGACATGACGCCAGAAATGCATGACCGTCTTTTGACTGCGATGCGTACAGAATGGGGCGAAGTGCAAGAGAAAAACTTTTCAACGATTGGTCCTACGATTGGCGCAGAGCTTCAGAGAAAATCGTTCCTTGCAATTATTCTCGTGCTTGTAGGTATTTCGCTTTATATTGCGTGGGCGTTTCGCAAAGTATCTGAACCAGTAAAATCATGGAAGTATGGCATCATCACACTCATCACTCTTTTTCACGATGTGATTATCCCTGCAGGACTTTTAGCATTATTAGGATACACTCATGGAGTTGAAGTAGACACTAATTCTATTGTGGCGCTTTTAGTGGTAATGGGATTTTCAGTGCATGATACTATCGTGGTGTTT
The DNA here is from genome assembly GCA_903847915.1 of uncultured bacterium. Taxonomy (GTDB): domain Bacteria; phylum Patescibacteriota; class Minisyncoccia; order UBA6257; family GWB1-50-10; genus CAINEW01. Next base: position 18,761 of record CAINEW010000021.1, read on the forward strand.
GACCGCATCCGCGAAAATCTTCTTCATGCACGTGGTACTAAAAAATCACTCGGAGAAATTATTAATGCGAGCGTCAATGAAACATTTGCACGTTCAGTCAACACATCACTCACACTCATTATTGTATTGGTCACACTCTTATTCCTCGGACCAGCGCCACTCTACTATTTTATTCTCACCATTCTTATCGGTACGGTATTTGGTACTTATTCTTCAATTTTTGTAGCAAGCCCCCTCCTCTATCTCACGGGGAAAAAGGGTTAAAAATAAGGGCTATTGACAATAATAATGAATGGGAGTATATTGTGTTTAAGGGTCATTTAAGGCCTTAAATAGAGGCTAGTTGACTTGTGGATAAGAAGTATGGTAGTATTAAGGAGAGCAAAAAGAGAATTATGATAAAAAACATCGATCAAGTAATACAAAATCTCTTCGAGGGATTTGGTCCAAAACAGCAAGAAGTATTAAGTTGTCGTTTTGGGTTGAATACTGGAAAGAAAATTACACTTCAAAAGGTAGGGGATAAACTCGGAGTAACACGTGAGCGTGTACGCCAGATTCAAGAAGTGTCATTACGCAAAATAAATGACAAAGTAAAAAGCGACGCAGGAGCATTAATTGAGCCAGCGGTAGCTTATTTAAAAAGCCAAGGAGGAATTCGTCGTGATGACCAATTTATAAGTGAGATAAAAGAAAAATTATTGAGCAATAAGGACGCAAAGCATGTGGAGCCAAAAATCCGCTTCCTTCTTGTTGCGGCACAAAATCCTCTTTTTCACGAAGAAGATGACGATATGAACGCGTTTTGGTATACCGACGAAGATACCAAAAAGAATTTTTTTGAATTTGTAAATCACAACACACAAGCACTTAAAAAGAAAAAAGAAGCATCCGCAAACGAAGTGCGCGCATCATTCGCAGGATTGCACGGATTTTCTTCTCCAGAATTTCTTCTTGTGTCAAAAAAATTTGCGGTGAATAAATTTGGTGATATGGGACTTTCAGAGTGGTCACATATCACTCCTTCTACTGTGCGCGATAAAGCATACCTTGTCTTAAAAAGAGAAGGACGTCCGTTGCACTTTGAAGAAATTGCAAAACTTATTACCCATTATGCATTGGATAACAAAGCAACACATATTGCGACCGTACACAACGAACTAATCAAAGACGGACGATTTGTGTTAGTAGGACGTGGGATCTATGCCTTGAGCGAAAATGGTTACCAAAGTGGTACGGTGCAAGAAGTAGTGCAGCGTCTTTTGAAAAAACAAGGCCCACTCCATTCTCACCAAGTAGTACAATTAGTAAATCAACAACGCATTCTAAAAACAAACACCATTCTTTTGAGTTTACAAAATAAGCGTTATTTCAAGCGTCTTGATGACGGACGGTATCAAGTAAAGCAAGCATAGGAGATAATACAAATATCCACGAAAGAACGACCGCGCGCGGTCGTTTTTTTATCCACCTTCGCAGAATACTATGGGCGTAAGCCCATAAATACGTATGAAGGTGGACCCTTCCGTAGCTCTAAAGAGCGAAGGAGGGTGCTTCGGCGGATTCCGCAGAAGATCACAACATAAGGTTGTGGAGCTTCATAAGCGAATACGCTATACTAAAAGAAATCGCTGAAATGAAAATATTTTTTGAACATCTTAACGGATTTTTTACTGATCTTTTTAAAAAAGAAGAGTTTTGGTTTATTGTATTTGCATTAGGGATTGGTGGGGCATTTCTCGCAAGTATTCCGACTATTTCCACGCGCGAAATTATTCCTCTGATTGGTGAGCTTGTGATGCGTACGCTCTCGTTATGGATCTTCCTCTTCCTCTTCCCCTTCTTTAAATTAGTATGGCTCTTTTGGAAGCAAGAGCAATTTAAACGGAAAGAAGAATGGGTAATGGTGGAGATTTGTATTCCACGAGAACTTAAAAAAAATCCTCGCGCAATGGAACAGGTGCTTGCCGCACTCCATGCGCTTCGTAATTCGCCAGGAAATTTTAAAGAATCATATCTTGAGGGGCAAGTAACGAAATGGTTTTCGTTTGAGTTGGTAAGTATCGGAGGAGAGATTCATCTTTACGTAAGAGTACCTAAAAAATATAAAGATTATGTAGAAGCATCACTTTTTTCATATTACGAAGATATTGAAATACGTGAGGTAGAGGACTACATAGCTCCTTTGCCTCATTCATGTAGAGAACTCATAGAACGCGAAGTAGAATTTTGGGGCACTGAAATGATCCTCGCAAAAGAAGATGCGTATCCTATTAAAACTTATCCCAATTTTGAACACGAAGCAGAAGAAAAACAATATGATCCCATTGCTACATTTCTTGAAACACTAGGAAGGACAAAAAAAGAAGAAATTGCAGGGTTTCATATGATTACCGTTCCCGCAGATGTGAAATGGAAAGATCAATGGAAAGAATTATTAGAAAAAATACAAAAACCGATTGCGCCAAAAGGAGACGATAAAAAAGCGGGTCAACTTACACCAGGACAAGTGGAAGTATTAAAGGCAGTAGAAATGAATCTTTCAAAGCCTGCATTTCATACATTGATACGTATATTTTATTTTGCGCCAAAAACAGCATTTAATGATGGATATACCAAGGGGCTCACGGGAGCGTTTCAACAATATACAGCGTTAAATCTCAATGCGTTTAAAGGAAATAGTGCTGTGGCGCCTAAAGCAGGCGCGTGGAGCAAACCCTATGTATTCCCGGGACTTCGGGGATATCACCGCAAAGAACGACTGATCGCAATGCTTACTCGTCGTGACATCCCTCCTGAATCATTAGTGGGACGTATTCTTCTTTCTTCCTTTTTTAGTTGGTATACCAAATCAAAATTATTTGTCATGAATATAGAAGGTCTTGCAACTGTGTTCCATCCTCCTACAAAAGTAATTCTTACAAGTCCCCATTTACGCCAGGTGCATAGCAAGAAGACAAGTCCTCCTATTGGCCTTGCAATTTATGGAGAAGAAAACGAGATTGAGCATTATAAATAATATAGTATGACACTTTTATTAGGGACAATATCAATAAATACTATTCTTCTGATTATCCAGATAATATGTGGCATTCTTGATGTTGCAATGGTTATTGCACTTGTGGTGATTATACGAAAATGTAAAGCATTTCGTCCTCCCTACCATTTCCCTTCGAGCGTATTAAAAAAACAGAGCAAAATTTCTTTGGTATTACTAAGTACACAATGGCGTGCTATTCGAGATCATGCGCAAGACGCTCCTCCCCATTCTTATGCGCTCGCGATTATTGAAGCAGATAAATTAGTGGATAACCTTCTTATTGAGTTGGGATATCAAGGAGAAACAATGGCGGAACGTATGAAAAAAATAAAGAATACAGAATATCCAAGCGTAGAAGGATTATGGCGTGCCCATAAAATACGTAATGAAATTGCGCATACTTCTGACTTCATCTTAGGAACTAAAGAAGCAGAAAATACATTACATAACTATGAACAATTCCTTAAAGAATTCATTATGCTTCCCTTATAACCATGCCTCATCTTGAGAAAAAAATATTTCTTTCTCCCGAAGATTCTAAAGAAGATATTATTAAACACCTCTCAAGCCCGCGTGTGGCACGTATTATTTTACGCATGCCCCCAGAGCATTCTTTTAAAAATATATCCCAATTATTTCGCGCAATAAAACGCGAGGCCATTCTCAAAGAAAAAGAAGTAGTGATTGAATCAGCAGACCAAGAAATAATACGCGAGGCACTTGAGGCGCATATTGAAGTGAGTAAGCTTTATCCATTGAAACGGAACGAGCAAATTTCGGATATTATAAAACCCGTGACAGTCATTCACACAAAAAAAGCAAAAGAACAAAAATCAGAAAAGGATGAGGAACAAGAGCAGTTTCAAAGAGGAAACGAAGAAGATAATAAGGAAAATAAAGAAGACGAAGAAAAAAGAGAGACAAAAACAAAATCTTTTCATAGATATGTAAAAAAAATTCTTACTTCTGTCATAGTAATCATTGTAGGGGGAGGGGGATATTATTTGTGTGCGGATATATTACCGCGAGTGACCCTTGGCATTGAATTACAAAAAGAAGCAGTGCTCTTTGATGAAATAATGCGTGTGGACGCAGAAAAAACAACCGGACGAATAATAGAAGGCACTATTGTAATCCCAGGAGAATTTCTTTCAGCGAAAAAAAATATTGAGCTTGCCTTTCCTGCGCACGGAAAAAAAATGATTACAGTAAAAGCCCAAGGAAAACTTACAGTGATCAATGGATATAGTTCTACCCCACAAACACTGGTAAAGGGAACACGTATAGAATCTCCAAAGGGAAATATTTATCGTTTTCAAGATAAGGTAATAGTGCCAGGAGCGATTATTAAAGAGGGTAAAATTGTCCCTTCGACCATAGAGGTAATGATTAGTGCAGATGACGCAGGAGAGACATATAACTTCACAGGAGAAGGGCAATGGCATATTCCAGGATTTAAGGGTACACCAAAATATGATGGATTTTATGGAGAAGCGCATGTGCCAATTACGGGAGGATATAAAGGCGAACGCGCAGAACCCACTGGAGAAGATATAGCCTCTGCGCGGAACAAAGCAAAAGAAACACTAAAAACACTTCTTACAGCAGATATGCAAACAGCACTGCAAAAAAACTTTGTAGCATTAGATGATGCATCATTATTTACGCTTACCAAAGAAACAGTAAGTACAGGAAAAGAAGAAGGAACATTCACATTTTTTGGTGAAGCAGAACTCCATCATGCAGTATTTGAAAGGGTAACTGCAGAAAAAATAATAAAAGAGAAAGTAAAAGGAAGTCGTGGACAAAGCATAGAAGCAGTTTCTTCGTCGTACGGATATGGAGTGCCAGAGGTAGATTGGAATAAAAAAGTGATGACAATACATACAAAAGGATCATTTATATTTCAAGAGTCGTTCAATAAAGAAGTATTCAAGAAATCTATAGAAGGGCTTAGTGAAAAAGATCTCGTAAAGGCGATTGAACGTATCCCAGGAATAAAGAAAGGGACAATTCATTTTTGGCCACTATGGGTACGTCATGTACCTCTTAATGACTCAAAAATTAGCATTATACAAGGAGATTCTCCCACTCCTTGACTTCTTATAACCATCTTACTATAATGGAACATACACATTTCAAGAAGGATAAATGACGCCAGATTTAAACGTCGTAAAGAAAGAAGGCACGGTTGAGGAAGCGCTCCCGGGTCTTTTGTTTCGGGTTGCCCTTGAAGGAAATGAAACGCGCATTTTGGCGCACCTTGGGGGAAAACTGAAATTAAACAGAATCCGCGTCATTCCCGGCGATCGTGTGGTGGTAGAAATGACCCCCTATGATCAAGAAAGGGGAAGAATTGTGAGACGCCTCTAAAAATAAAAGGTGCCCTGTCTTTTCTTCTATTATTCAGAAATAAGTGAAATTAATTTATGAAAGTGCGCGCATCAGTCAAAAAAATATGTATCAAGTGTAAAACAATCCGCAGAAAGGGGCGCGTATATGTCGTCTGCGAAAATAAAAAACATAAACAGCGTCAAGGATAATTATGCGTATTTTTGGTATTACCATTCCCGATAATAAACGTATTGATGTGGCACTCGCGTATGTCTATGGTATTGGACGTCCGCTTGCAGAATACATTATTGAAGAAATCAAGCTTGATCCAGCGAAACGCGCAAAAGATCTCACTCCCGAAGAAGTGAATAAAATACAGCTTTATGTAGAGAAAAAATATAAAGTAGAGGGGGAATTGCGTCAGTTGGTGAAACAAAACGTACATCGTCTAAGAGATATCAAGGCCTATCGTGGGGTGCGTCATATGCGTCGCCTACCAGTGAGAGGACAACGGACAAAAACTAATTCGCGCACCGTGCGAGGTAACGTTCGCAAGACCGCAGGAAGCGGAAAGAGAAAAGTGGATCTTAAATAATTATGGGAAAGAAAAAAGTAATGAAACAAACTGAAGAGCAGGCGATTAAAGAATCCGAAGTGGTGGAGGAAACCGTCGCGCGCAAAGGAAGTCAGGGTTCTGCCTCTAAAAAAGTAGAGCAGGGGCGAATCTATATTCATGCATCATTCAATAATACCTTGATTAGTGTGACAGATGAAAAAGGAGGGGTTCTTGCATGGATGTCTGCGGGTTCATTAGGATTTTCTGGTCCAAAAAAAGCAACACCGTTTGCAGGATCAAAAGTAGCTGATGCGATTGCGGAAAAAGTAAAGAAAACAGGACCAGTAACGGTTACGATTTATGTGCGAGGCATTGGAAAGGGACGTGACGCAGCAGTGCGATCACTCGGAGCAAAATTCAATGTAGTAGCAGTTAAAGATATCACTCCAATTCCTCATAACGGTCCTCGTCCAAGAAAAGTGCGAAGAGTATAACATTTATATGCGTACACCTGTCACAGAAAAAAAGGAACGATCACTAGGCGTAAAACTCTTTATGAAAGCGGAACGTTGTAATTCACCAAAATGTGCAACCGTACGTCGTCAATCGCGCCCGGGCATGCACGGCACGCGAAGAAAGAATATGACAGAATACGGTACGCAATTACAAGAAAAACAAAAAATTCAGATTTCTTACGGTTTAAACAACACACAAATGCAAAAATTATTTGCGCGTTATAATCCAGAAGAAATTATGGATCTTCTCACACATCGTTTAGATCAAGTGGTATTTATAATAGGTTTTGCACGTTCTCCAAGTATTGGGCGTCAGCTTGTGACCCACGGACATATTATGGTGAACGGAAGACGGGTGAATATTCCTTCATATCAAGTACAAAAAGGCGATGTGGTCGAAATTCGCCCAGAATCAAAAGAGATGAAGCTATTTGAGGGATTGCGTGAGCGATTTAAAAATTATGATATGCCGGTATGGTTTTCTTTGAATGCAGATACACTCGCGGCAACGTGTGTGCGTCATGCCACAAAAGAAGACATGCAATTTCCTTTTAATATTGACGTGGTCGGTCAATTTTATTCACGATAATCATCGAAATCATTTTCAAAAAAACAATCTGTAGCTCATGTCGACTACAGTATGCAATAATAACACTATGAAATATCAACATTTAAGCGAAACCGTAAGTATTAAAACAGTGAGCGAAGAAGGATCAAAAGGGGTGTTTCACGTAGAGGGGCTCTATACGGGCTATGGGATGACGCTCGGCACGGCATTGCGTCGCACGTTGCTTTCATCACTTCCCGGAGCGGCCATTACACAAATAAAAATAAAAAGCGTAGACCATGAATTTTCCACACTTCCGGGAATGATGGAAGATATTGTAGAATTCACACTTAATTTAAAAAAAGTACGTTTTCATTTTTTTGCCGATGAACCACAAGTACTCACCCTTCGCGCGAAAGGAGAAGAAACGGTAACTGCGGGGAATATCCACGGAACGACATTAGTGCAAGTTATTAATACTGATTTACATCTCGCAACGCTTACTAAAAAAAGCGCGGAGTTGGAAGTAGAACTTACTGTAGAAAAAGGATTGGGATATGTATCTTCAGAATCAAGAAAATTAGAACGGCTTGCAGTAGGCACGATTGTATTGGATGCGTTATTTTCCCCAGTCGTGAATGTGTCGGTATCAGTAGAAAACATGCGTGTGGAAGAACACACGGACTACAACCGTCTCATTATTGATCTTGAGACAGACGGATCTCTCAGTCCTTCAGAAGCACTTCATAAATCTGCGAATATCTTAAAAGATCATTTTGCAAAAGTGGCAGAAATGAATGTGATGTCTCTTGCGACGAAGTCAGAAGAAAAAGAAGAAAAACCAAAAAAGAAGAAAAAATAATTAATTCATTATGCGTCATTTAGTAAAGGGGCGAAAATTAGGATTAAAGCGAGGACCGCGCAGAGCATTCTTAAGAATTCTCGCGGGGAATTTGATTCGCTCGGGAAAAGTGGTGACGACCGAAGCTCGTGCAAAAGAAATCCGCTCACTTGTGGAGCGTTCTATCACACATGGAAAGAAGCAAACCGTAGGAGCATTGCGCCTTTTAATGAGTAGATTATCAAAAGATGCGGCATATAAGGTGTATCACGAGCTCGCGCCGCGCTATCAAGAACGCAAAGGGGGCTATACGCGTATTACCAAACAATCGGTTGCACGAAAAAACGATGGTTCACGAATGGCAATGATAGAATTTGTATAAACACTATGGACTATACTATTGACGTAAAAAATAAGCCCTTAGGAAGAATCGCATCAGAAGTTGCGGGTATTTTGCAGGGCAAGAAAAATCCGAATTATGAACCGCGCCTCGCAGGGACGGATAGGGTTATTATCAAAAATATTGCGAATATTAAATTGACTGGGAAAAAGACGTTACAGAAGGTCTATTACAAACATGGCGGAGCGCTTGGTCATTTGAAAGAATCAAAATATAAAGACGTGTTTGCAAAAAAGCCAAACTGGGTGCTTGAGCGCGCCGTGCGTTTGATGTTACCAAAAAACAAACTCGCAAAAGATCGTCTGAAGTGTCTCATTATTCAATAATTTATATGTCTACTCCCGTCAAAAAAGAAAAATATACAGAAAGTATTGGACGCAGAAAAACCGCGATTGCCCGTGTGCGGTTGATGCACGGAAAAGAAAGCCAACACAGCATGGCAACGATAAATGACCGCTCGCTTGCGACCTATTTCCGTATCAAAAAGCAGGGAGAAGTAGCTATTGCACCCTTAACCCTCCTTTCACTCAAGGAATATCATGTGAGTGCCCACGTAGAAGGGGGAGGGCTTACCGCGCAGTCAGAGGCCATTCGTCTCGGCATTGCTCGTGCGCTTTTGCTTATAAACCCCATTTGGCGTTCAAAACTCAAATCATTCGGATTCTTAAAACGTGATCCGCGCATGGTAGAACGCAAAAAACCCGGCTCCCGCAAAGCCCGAAGACCACAGCAATGGCGTAAGCGTTAAGCGCACGCCTATTGCTGTAGGGAAAAGGGTCGGAAAAACAGGAGTTTTTCCGTGGCGGAAGCACTGAAACCGCTGGGTTTCAGGGAGCGAGTAAAACGAGCGACTCAACATTGGAGAAAACGTTAGTTTTTAAAACTATTTAAGAAAAAAGAAAGAGGGTTAAATATAGAACATTAGTAAGAGCTAGTGTTTTGTGTTATAATCACAATATTATGGACTATAAGAAAACATCAAGAGTAATTGAAGACAAAATTACAGAACTTTTTGAAGAATTTCGATCAGGAATTTCTGAACGAGAAGACTCTCGTGCTTTTGGTGCAATGATTGAAAAACGGATAACACAGAATTGGACAAAAATTTGTAATGAACTCGGATATGAACCATTAAATATTCCAGGTAGAAGGACAATCTTTGATTTTGCATGTAAAATTGATGGACAGCTTTTTGGTTTTGATGTAAAAACAAAAGATCTTGATACGACCTCTTATTCTGATGGTGGTGTTTGTGCGGTTGGCAATCTTCTTAAATATATGGCAAATGATAAAGGCGTCTTTGTTATTGTAGAGTTCGGACATAATAAATCAGGAACAAAAAATGAAAGTCGTGATATTGAATATATCCGTATCGCACCTTTTCATACTTTACCAAGCAATACTTACAGAATAGAAAACTTAGGAACTGGGCAAGTAAGATTAAATTATACAATTAATCAAGTTTGGGATGAGATAGAATGGAAACGTTCCTACCAAGATTTTTTTGATATTTTTTGTGAATTAGCATTAGTTCATTACAAAAGAGTGAAGGCAGACGCGGACAAGCGGATTCAATCAATTCTTGAATTTAAACAAAATAATTATGAATACTTTAAATTTAGTAGATAATTATAAACGAAAGTTTGGTGCAGTTTTTACCCCTTCTAAGTGGGCAGATAAACTTGTTGAAAAACATTTTTTTAAAGAATGGTTAGATGGTGCAACAATTCTGGACCCAACGGCAGGTGAAGGAGTTTTTTTAAAATCATTTTTAAACATTGCAAGGAAGCAAGGAATTAAATTAACAAAAGAAAAAATTAACCGGCTTTATGGAATTGAGTTAAATCAGGAATATGTTGATAATTTTTACAGAGCGATTAAGGAGGAGTTTTTGATAGAATTTCCAAGATCAAATTTTATACAGGGAGATATCTTTTTTCAAAAAGAAGAAATCAAAGCTGACATACTAATTGGTAACCCTCCTTGGGTGAATTTTTCTGATTTAGAAGACACATACAAAGAAAAAACAAAACATTTATATATTTATTTTGGTTTGGTAAAAAATCAAAAAGATTTGCTATTAGGCAACGCAAGAACCGATATTGCAACATTGGTAATTGCAAAAGTTCTTCATTCTAATTTAAATAAAAATGGTAAAGCAGTTTTCTTTATCCCGCTCTCTATTTTTCAGAATGACGGAGCAAATCAAGAGTTTAGAAATTATAATATTCGGGGAGTTGATTTTGCGGTTAGAGATATTTTAGATTTTAATGGGGAAAAGATATTTGAAGACGTCTTAGGGAGATATGGTGTGGCATTCTTTCAAAGAGATAAAAAGCAAACATTTCCTATTGAATATCATATTCTGAAAAATAATGAATGGAAAATTCATAAAGCAAAACCCTTATTTAATCTTACAGATCCATTAACGGTGTTTGAAAACGAAAAGGCAGAAAATAGATTAGATAATTTTCAAAAGATTTCATTGCCAAAATATTGTCAACCAAGACAAGGAATAAATACTTGTGGAGCAAATGATGTTTTCTTTTTCAATATTCATGAAATTTTAGATAATAAAAAA
>CAINEW010000022.1 GCA_903847915.1 uncultured bacterium
AAACGATGATGAAGAAGAAATTAACGCTATATCTTCCGAAATCAGAAGAGAAAAAGGAAGAGAAGAAAAATTTTGCGATTAAAGAACAAATTGTTCGTATTGCTAAAGGAATCTATCAAATTTCTTTCTTTGTTTCGTTTGGTGATAAGCCAGTAAGTGGCAAATCTGTTATGGTAACGTTTCCAGGAGGGTCAAAATTAATTGGTCCAAGCGGAGACGACGGCATTGCTTCATCTTATAAAGATAAAAAGAAAACAAGCGCTCTTATTATTTCGTTGAAGAAAAATGAGAAAAGGGGCGTAGTGCGGGCAATTATTGTAGGAACGAATGTTTCTACATGGTTTCCAGTATTCAACAATTAATCAGAAAGGAAATACATATGAGCTTCATTGAAAAAATGACGAAAACATTAACCGACGGAGCTGTTGCTGGTGGTTTTTCTACGTTATTTGAAAAAATGTGGGAAAAAAACAAAGATGCAGTTACCGGACACGCTGTTTCAATTGCTGAAAAAAAGTTTCAGCAACATCAAGAAGATGAAAAAATGAGGCATGCGATTCAAACATTTGTTGTAGAGTTAGAAGCTACATATCCAGGGATTTATAAAAAATTCTTGGAAATGACAGCGCGCCGCGCTGAAAGGCTTCCGCGAACATATGGATCACGTGAACCATACACGTACGGTGATGAAGACAAGGTGACAAAAGCTTTCGCAGGACTTTTTAAAAACTCTTCTAATGGAAATTACGAAGAAGGTAAAAAAGTTCTCGCTTATATCATTTTTCTTCCTGATCGGGAACGCGATGCTGCAATTGAGCAACTTTTAGACGATTCTTTCGGACAGTACCTAAAGAAATTCGGCTCAGAAGTTGCACGATTTGCAAAAAAAGTGGGAATGGCGATTGAAGAAGAGGGAGGATCATTCTTACAGACAGTAACATCTGATAAAGTTGATCTACCCAAAGATATCACCCTCAAACGGCTTAATACTATTATTATGCTCGCTAAGATGAATGCAGAAACGAAAAATAAAATTAATAAGGAAGAACGAGGACGTCGCGAAAGACAACTCAGACATCTTTATACTGAAAGACAGAGATTATTTAATGTAGTAATTCCATAAACTTAAGAAAGGAAAATTATTATGGGACTTGAATTCGGTCAATTATTCACATGGCTCAATGAATGTTGGGAACAGGGAAGTAAATTAGTACGCACCGCGTTGATTTTCTTTTTTTTGTTTCCACTTATCGTTGCGCTTTTAGCATTAACCGGAACGATGTGGGTAGTGCTTAGTGCGTGTATTGTGGCAATATTTGTCGTAATATTAACACTTCACTCCTCTATCAATCCACAAATCAGTCCAGTACTTGTAGCGGGCGCTGTTATTTTACCAGATGACGCCAAAAACATTTTCCAAGGGATTGTGTTTGCAATCGGTGCTGAATTAGTTTTTGGACTTGTGCTTGGCATCTTATGTGTGATTGATATCCATATAGGATTCGGCGGAACTCTGCTTTATTTGTTAGTTTTCTATATACTCATCTTTTTAGGAATGAGTAGAAAAGGAGATCATCAAAAAACAGCAGGATTCATGATAGCAATGGTGATAATTACATTGATTATATTTACTGGTGTATATATTACAAAAGAATATTTCCCAGAAATTCTTCAACGAAAATCAACCGCGACGGTCAATGCGGAAACGCAGACGGCAATCGGAGATGTGACAAATATGCAGGAGCATGTAATTTCTTTTCAGAAAGGTGTTCCTAAAAGAATTCTTTTGCCTCCGTTAGAATCTTCTCGTTTCGTTCCTACATATACGATAGAGATGATGGTAAAGGACTATAACGGTTCATGGCTATCTTACGAGATCGATTCTGATGGAAAGATCTATAGGATGAATAACGGGACAAGAATATTGGCAGTAGACGAAAATGGTCGGAATGCTATTGGTACCCTTGCGGAACCAGCAGTAACGATCATTCCGAAAGAAGATTGCGAAGTACACGTTTTTACTTGGCGTAAAAGTTAAGGAAAAAACAACGATGAATAACAAAAATCCGTAAAGAACAACTTTACGGATTTTTTTGTTGACCGAAATGATCGTGAGACCACATTATCGTCCCCTCAAAATATTTGTGACGAGTGTTTTAATGCCAGTAGAGATTAAAACTATTGCGGCGGCAGAAAAGGTATAAAGTAGGATTTTTTGTGCTTGTGATACTTTATCAGTATTATCTCCTGCTGTCACAAAAAGATACGCAGCATAGAGAAGAGAAACTACTGTTGCAAGCCAAAAGAACGTAAATGCATATCCTACAATTCTTACAAAAACACTCTCCGCTTCCCCAAGAGTGCCAAACACTGCAGCAGAAGAAATAAGGGGAAAAATAACTACGATTCCAACAATGATTATCAAAAACCACTTCATTTTATTGGCCGCTCAAAACATTGCCTGCAAGACCCTTTAACCCAGTGGAAAGCAGGGCGACGCCCGCACCAATAAGACCATACATAAGATAATCCTTTGCTTTCTTTGTGGCATCTTCATCTCCTCCAGAGGTTACATATAAGTAAGCTGCATAAAGAAGCATAACAACCGTAAGAATCCAAAACGCGGTAATAAGATATCCAAGAATCGTTCTTACCCATCCCATAAAGCTACCAATACTCTGAAAGTTTTCACTCGGAGTTTCTGTATTAGGAATAGTACCGCCAAATTGAGCAGACACGAATGAAGGAACAATAAGTATTGCTAAAAAAGCAATTAATGCAAACGAAGATAATATTTTTTTCATAATTTAAGTATATTTATTTTTTTACACTATCATCTCTTATTCTAAATAGAGTATAAATCTATAAAGAAAAGAGCATACTCGACCTTTCGCAATGGGGAAATGATGTCCTCACGGAGTGAGAATACTCGTAATCAGTGAGGCAAAACCCCATCCAACCAATATTATAGCATATCCTATCACGGTATACTGAATTGTCTTTAATCCGTCCTTATATTTCGTTTCATTGCCTCCCGCAAAGATCATCTGAAACGCGCCATAGAGGATCATCGCAACGGCAATCGGTGTCGCGATTTCCGTCATCCACTTGATTATCTTTTGGAGCAAGTCAGGAATCGTATCTGCATCTGATCCCAAGGGATTAGGGATGGTGACTACATTTCCCGGTTGATTCATCTGCTCATCCGGCTGATTAGTATGTTCATCTGGGGCATCTTGAGCTAGGGAATGTTTGATGAGTGACGCAGAAGAAAAAGCAAGAGGAGTGAGAATGAGTATTGCAAGAGATAGCGAGAGAAGTAATTTCATCTGATTTATTTTAGTATACTTCTGATTATTATTTATGCAACAATACTGAAAAATATAACAAAACTATTTCGTCACGCTTGCGGGATTATTAGAGGCAGAAACAGTAGGTGTGGGGCAAGAAATCTGTTGCCAAGGAAACTTAAAGCCATCACTCACAAGGAAATGCATCACGGTGTTGATAATCGTCCACGAAAGGAGCACTACGGCAATTCCTTTCACCGCATTCCAAATCGTTTTTTGTGCGTCGCTCAATTTTCCACTTGCGCCAGAGATCATAAGATTCAAGGCGCCCCAGACAATATAGCCGACCGCGATAAAGAGTGTGCCATACGTCAATATATTAATAATGTTGCGGACGACAATAAGCGCATCACATAATCCGCAAGGAATCGCCGTGGTTGGAGTACCCATGCCTGTGGCACCCTCTTCTCTACTTGGTCCCCCGCTCGGGCCCTGACAGAGCGTACCATTCCAGATATTAAACGCCCCCCCACTATTTAGAGGTTGTAGCCCCCCTGGTTGAATACCTGTGCCTATTACAAATTGCTGGAGTGGTCCAACAAATTTTCTCCCGTATGGAGTGTATCCAAATACTCCAAGATTCTTAATCATAAATGATCCGCCAAGAGTAGTAGAGAAATATCCATCCGCGTCTGTTTGTGTTGACCCCACGACATTTTTCTGATCGTCTTGAAAATCAATGCGCGTGTTGCTAAAACCACGCCCAAGCTGACCTCTAACCATTTGTCCTCTATTTCCTCTTCCATCGTCAGTGGGGGTAGGCGTCATGATGAAATTTGCAATATGATACGGCGCACTCACAATCACCGCTTGTGAAGCATCCGTCGGTCCCTCCCCTCCGCCACTATAGAACGTGGTTTTAAACCCTGTGCCAGAAAATTGCAATTGATAGAGCCCGCCTGCAACAAGATTATCAATCGCAAAATGACCTTGTGCGTCTGTGGTTGCCGATCCTTGAGGATTAGCACCTTGAGGGATCGCCGTAACACTTATTTGTGCGGCAGGCGTAGACCCACTACGATAGACTGTACCGTCAATTGATGCGGGAGAGGCAAAGGCGCTCAAAGAGAAAAGAAGAAAACCAAAAATGAAAACAATGTGGGGAATTAAAAATTTTTTTTTCATATTATTGAGTGAGTAATGAAGTAATTGTTTGTGCGGCATGAGAAAGCGCATCCGAAGGATTGGATTGATTGGAAATGACGAGCCCTATCACACGAGAAAATGTTTCAGCAACGGATTCAGCACTCGGCTGTAGCCACGAGCGCGCAATAAGCGCTTGGCGCGCAAACACGCCCGTGTGCGGATCGTTCAAATGTTTTGCAATCAATGCACGAAGTGCAGGAGGATTTTTAGTGATCGCAAAAGAGGCGTCGGCCACTTGGGTGTTCGTCGTCATCATACGAATGAACTCCCACGCAAGCGAAGGATTCACACTTGTGCGTGAAACGGTATAACCCCAATAATTTGCTACACTCAAAGGTTTGTTTGCGCTTTCCACTTGTGGCACAGGCGCGATATCAAAATTAAGAAACGCATTCTTTTTTATAAGTGATGCTTCTGCGGAGGCATAATCAAGCACCATCGCCACTTTTTCTCCGGCAAAATCCTCACGCGAACGCATTCCCTCATTCCATGTATAACTTTCTGTGCGCGTATCGGCAAATTGAGTATAAAAACGGAGAGCGTCTGCTCCTTGACTGGTACTAAAGCTCGCTTGTGTGCCTTCAGGATTCGTCATCGGCACACCATTTTGCATCATGAGGAGCGTAAGAATATCCGAGGCGTTTGCCACACTTTCTTCGGTGCCTCCAAGCGCAATAGCTGAACGGCGAAGCACACGCGAGGCATCGGTGAGAGTAAGACGTGGAACGGCACGTGTGAGCTCCGTCCATGTGGTAGGAACAGTAAGCGCGGATTGGTCTAATAAATCACGATTGTAATAAAGGGCGAGAGTATCTATGGAAAGTGGAAGAGCGATAATCTGTCCTTGTGAAATAAAATCGTGTTCAACCACTTGCGGAAATGAGGCGCGGAGCATCGCGGGAGTAAACAGTGCTTGAGGAATCGGGGTTATTTTATTGAGCCATTTTCGCGTGCCCCTATGCGAGAGCATAAATAAATCGGGGCTATTGCCAGAGGCGAGCGCATCAAGCAGCGCGGATTCGTATTGAGACACACTAGGAAATCCGCGATACGTAATCTCTACCCCCGGATACGTTTTTTTAAATTCTTGAAACGCGGGCTCATACCCTTTTGCATTCTCGCTCACTCCCCAGAACGAAAGTTTTGCGGTAATTTTTGCGGCAGGTGTGTTGCAGGATTGCAACCCCGGTGCGATGCATGTAAAAAGAAGCGCGCCATAAATAACAACAAGAGCGACACACGCAAATACAATTAATTGAGATGTGGTAAGACGCATAAATCAATCTAAACAAGTCACCTCTCTATAATACACTATGAGAAGATGAAGCTCCACAACCTTATGTTGTATCTTCTGCGGAATCCGCCGAAGCACCCTCCTTCGCTCTTCAAATTATGGAGGGTTCACCTTCATATGTATTCATGGACTTACGCCCATAGTACCTTGCGAAGGTGGATAAAATTAGAGACACACAATACCAATCAACGAGTCATCGTTATTGATATTCATGATGCGGACACCTTGTGTTGCGCGTCCTGTGATGCGCACATCAGAAAGAGCGGTGCGAATCGCCTGCCCTTTTGAAGAAAAGGCAATGAGTTCTTGAATAGTGTCATTCACTAAATGTGCCGCCATCACCTTTCCTGTTTTCGTGGTCACATTCGCCGTTTTGACTCCTCCTCCTCCCCTCTTTTGCGATTTATATTCTTTAAGTGGTGTCTGTTTTCCGAATCCTTTAGACATCACCACAAGAAAACGATCGTTCATGCTCTCTTTCTCTATAATATCAAGGCCTGCCACGATATCATCTTTTTTCAAACGAATCGCGCGAATGCCCGCGGCCGTGCGTCCCGTCGGACGAATTTCTTTTTCTTTAAAACGAATAGATTGACCGTTCGTACTCACTAAAATAATTTGATCATCACCATGCGACAATTTTACCCATTTCAAGACATCATCATTATTAAGTGAAAGCGCGATAATGCCATTCCGTCGCACATTGGCAAAATCTTTGAGTGGCGTTTTCTTAATCAATCCTTTTGTCGTCGCCATAAGGAGATACCCTTCCGCATCCTTAGGATAGCTCACAATGCCGGTAATCAAATCATTCGGAGGAAGTTCAATAAAGTTATGTACTGAACGTCCTTTGGATGTACGGCTCGCGACAGGGATTTCATACGCCTTGGTCTGAAACACTTTTCCGCGATTGGTGAAAAAGAGCACATTGTCGTGCGAGTGGGCAATCATAATTTGGCGAATTTGGTCATCTTCTTTGAGTTCTGATCCGATAAGCCCCTTTCCTCCCCTTCGCTGCGACTTAAACGTGCCCGGAGGCATTCGTTTGATATACCCGTCTTCAGATAAGGTCACAATTACATCCTCTTCAGGAATCAAATCTTCTTCGTTAAAATCTTTGAGTCCTGATTTTACCATCTTCGTTTTGCGCGGACTTGAATAGGTTGCCTTAAGATCAGAAAGTTCGCCGACAATAATCTCCGTAATTTTTTTCGGATGTTTTAAAATAAATTGCAATTCCGCAATCAGTTTCTTTTTCTCTTTTAATTCGTCTTCTAATTTTCCGCGTTCCAACGCCGCAAGTGTTTGGAGCTTCATTTCCAAAATCGCAATCGCCTGCAATTCGGAAAGGCCGAATTTTTTCATCAAATTCTTTTTCGCGTCATCACGATCTTGCGATTTCTTAATGGTGGCAATCACCGCGTCAATAGAATCAAGCGCAGTGACGAGCCCTTCAAGAATATGCGCGCGTTCCTCTGCTTTTTTCAAATCAAATTGTGTGCGGCGACGCACCATAATCGTGCGGTGTTCAAGATATTCGCTCAACACCTCTTTTAATGAAAGCACTTGGGGCTGAATGCCTTTTACAAGCGCCAACATATTAAAATAAAAATTCTTTTGAAGCTCGGTATATTCGTAGAGCTGATTCAAAATTTTCTGTGGTGCGCCATCTTGTTTCAATTCCACCACAATGCGCAATCCGTCGCGATCTGATTCGTCGCGAATATCACGAATTCCTTCAATTTTTTTCTCTTGTACCAATTCCGCCATTTTCACAATCAAATCGGACTTATTCACTTGGTACGGAATCTCGGTAATAATAATTTGAAAACTTCCGCTCTTCCGTTCTTCAATATCCGCAACTGCGCGAATCGTCACCGACCCCTTGCCGGTTGTGTAGGCCTCTTCAAGCGCGCGCGCATCAAAAATCGTGCCTCCGGTTGGAAAATCTGGTC
Organism: uncultured bacterium; assembly: GCA_903847915.1. Taxonomy (GTDB): domain Bacteria; phylum Patescibacteriota; class Minisyncoccia; order UBA6257; family GWB1-50-10; genus CAINEW01. The sequence goes on from CAINEW010000022.1 coordinate 7,746, forward strand.
CCGGAATAAATTTCATAAGGTCTTTCACCGTCGCATCAGGGTTATCGGAAAGATGCGCAATCGCATTTGCCACTTCCACAAAATTATGAGGAGGAATAGACGTTGCCATACCGACCGCAATACCCACCGTCCCGTTCAAAAGAAGGTGAGGAAGTTTTGCAGGAAGATACTGGGGCTCTACGCGCGAGGCGTCATAGTTTGGGATCCACTCCACTGTTTCTTTTTCAATGTCAGTAAGGAGTTCTTCGGCAATATGAGTGAGACGCGCCTCAGTATAACGCATCGCGGCAGGCGCATCGCCGTCAATAGACCCCCAGTTTCCCTGCCCGTCTACCAATGGATAACGGAGCGAAAAATCTTGTGCCATGCGCGCCATAGAATCATAAATCGCCTGATCGCCGTGAGGGTGATACTTACCCATCACTTCTCCGACCACATTCGCTGATTTTTTAAATTTTGTGCCGTGCGTAAGCCCCATGTCCCACATCCCCCACAAAATTCTCCTCTGCACCGGTTTTAAGCCGTCGCGTACATCGGGAATCGCGCGCGAGACGATTACCGACATCGCGTAATCAAGGTAGGACTCGCGGAGCTCTTTCGTAATTTCTTGAGGAATGATATTGATATGGTCTTCCATAAAATAATTATTGTGAGATGGTTGACGGTGTGGTGCTCGGCGTCACAGAAATAGTGTTGCGCGATGAGAGCCGTTCTTCAAGGGTAGAAAATTGATCTTTGACGCGCGAAAATTGAGTGGCGGTATCTTGTTTAATTTTTGCAAATCCGCGTGAAAAGGTCTCAAAAAAAGAATCTTCTGATGAAGAAGCGTCTTTCGTCTCTGCGACCGCTGGTGCGGGACGAAGTGCGGGAAAAAGTGCGTCAGAAGAAAAAAACCATACGACGACCAAAAACGCAGTGAAACAGAACGCGCCCCCGAGCACCCATCGTTGTTTTGATCGTTCGTCTTTGTGTTGAAGTGCGTGAATAAATTGAGAGAAGGAAAATGCCATAATAAAAATTATTCGTGTGCGAGCACCACGACCCTCATTGCTCCCGGGGTAATTTCTTTTTTCTTAATCACTAATTTTTCTTCTTCGGTGCGGTCTACCTGATTCATTTCTTTAAGGAAATTTGCAAGAGTTTTTTTATCAAATAAGGTAGGAATCACGACTCCCGGCTCAATCTGACGGATGAGTTTTGCACACGGATGGGGCGCAAGATATTCTTCTGAGCCACCCGGTACCACAAGAATATCAACCCCCTGAAGTGCCTCTTGAATATCTGGATTAGGCTCTTTTGAAAGATGTCCCAAAATACCAATAGAAATATCATCCATCACCATATGATAAATAGTGTATTCTTTTCCATTCGTATGCGCGCTCTGCCACCCCTTAATCGGAATCCCATTCACTTCATATTCTCCCTGATGTTCAATCTGAAATGGCTCACGGGTTTCAAGTGCCGAAAAAGGAGAGGGTGAAATCGTAGAAAGCACCGCATTCGCACCCTTGAATGAGCGTTGATTAAGCGGATCAATAAGGACGACCTGACTCCCTGTTTGGATTTTGAGTGAATTCTCTCCCTGAAAAGTAATAATCATAAGTAAAAAACAACCTCGTCTATACGTTCCTCTAAGTATACCTTGATTTCTCTTGCAATTCAATACGATTTCATGGTACACTCCCCAGTACTATGGCAGATGAAGTGCAAACAATAGACATCGCACAACTCCTCAAAAACTCTCCCGGGGCGTTTTCGCGTCTCAAAGTGGGCGATTTGGTGGAAGGGACAATTATTGAAAAAGGGGCAAGCCGCATCACGGTAGACCTTGGCAAAAACGGCACGGGGGTCATGTACCGTGGTGAGATTCAAAATGCCCGCGAACTCGTCCGCGACTTGAAACTCGGCGATGTGGCGCACGGCAAAGTGGTCTCGTTAGACAACGAAGAGGGCTATGTGGAACTTTCGCTCTCCGAAGCAGGCAAGCAAAAATCATGGGACGAGATTAAAGAAATGTATGAAAAAGGTGATCCGATTACCGTCAAGGTAAATGGATGTAATAAGGGAGGGCTCACCGCCCCCTTGGCTGGGCTTCTCGCGTTTATTCCAATCTCCCAACTTGCAAACGATAACTATCCTCAAGTGGAAGACGGCGATAAAGATAAAATTATCGCAGAGCTCACCAAACTAATTGGAAAAGATATTACGGTAAAAATTATTGATGCAAATCCCCGCACGAATAAATTAATTGTCTCCGAACGCGATGCAGTGCAAATTAATCCAGAAGAATTACTCAAAAATTATCAAGTGGGTCAAACGATTGAAGGTATTGTTTCCGGTATTGCGGACTTCGGCGTGTTTGTGCAATTTACCGATAATCCCGCCGTGGAAGGATTGGTGCACGTCTCCGAACTCTCCTATCGCCTCGTGGATAATCCGAAGGAAATGGTGAAAGTGGATCAAGTAGTGAACGCAAAAATTACAGAAATCAAAGACGGCAAAATCGCGCTCTCCATGAAGGCGTTAGAGGCGGATCCGTGGCCTGCGATTGCAGAGCGCTATCAAAACGGACAGGAAGTAAAAGGCACGGCATATAGCTTCAATCAATTCGGCGCGATTGTGAATTTAGATGCGACCGCACAAGGCATGGTGCATGTCACAGAATTCGGTGGATTGGACGAAATGAAAAAACAACTCTCCTTGGGTAAAGAATATAATTTTACCATTGAATCCGTGAACCTCCCCCAAAAACGCATCACTCTCAAACTTAAGAAATGAGTCCGCTAGGATTCATGCGCCTTGGGCGCATAAGATGATTCCCTATTCCTCTTAATGTCAGAAAAACCCTCATAAAATGAGGGTTTTAGCCACTTGCCATTAGTGATTAGAAGGGACTTGACAAATTTATTATTAAAATAGCGACTTTTAGTTCTGGTGGCGCAGGAGGATTTGGGCCAGTGATATCGTACAAAATATTATTGAAAGATGGAAATGATTCCAAAAGTTTTGAGGAGGTAGGAAAATCTAAAGAAGGAACACCTCTAAGAAATTTTATTGAAAAGAATCTCAACGTACTTTTTGAAAGGATTGGTTAGTATAATCCTTTTATAAAAAAAATAAAAAACGCCTCCACGAAAATTTGTGTGGGTGTTTTTATTCCCACACTTATGCATAAGTGTGGGGATTTATTTTACATTTCCGTCTTCCTCAAGTACCATTAAGAAGAATAAAAAAACTACTTATGAAAATGAAAAAGAATGGACAACAAACAGGTCAATTAGCGCGCCAAATCGTATGGGCGGTGGGCGTGCTTTTTTTGGTGGCACTCCTCTTCTCGGGAGTGTTGGAAAATAAAGGAAAAACAGAAGTGCTCACATGGGATGCGCTCGCGAAGAAAATAGAATTAAGCGAAGTAAAAAATATTACTGTTTCAGGTGACGCAGTACAAGTAACGCTAAAAAATGACACGAAGGCGACGCTAGAAAAAGAAACGGAATCAAGTGTGAGTGAAATGTTGGCGCGCTATGGCGTGACTCCTGAAGGCCTCAAGGGTTTTGAATACACGGTAGAAAGCGAAAGCGGAGGAAAATATTGGATGGGGATGCTCTTGCCAATCCTTTTGCCAATCGTGCTTATGCTCGGCGTGCTCTGGTGGGTATTCCGTCAGGCAAAAACCGGCGCAAACCAAGCATTCACCTTCGGAAAAATCAACGTGCGCCTTTTTGCCCAACCGAAAGATAAAACCACCTTCAAAGATGTGGCGGGTTTAAAAGAAGCGAAAGAAGAGCTTGATGAAGTAGTAGATTTTTTGAAAAATCCAAAAAAGTTTTTAGATATGGGAGCAAAAATTCCTCGTGGCGTGCTCTTGATGGGCCAGCCAGGCACGGGGAAAACCTTACTCGCGCGTGCAGTCGCAGGAGAATCCAATGTCCCCTTCTTTCATCTCTCTGCCTCTGAATTTGTGGAAATGTTTGTAGGTGTCGGTGCCTCACGCGTCCGCGATTTATTTGCGACGGCAAAAAAAGCCGCGCCGGCAATTATTTTCGTAGATGAAATTGATGCGGTGGGACGCGAGCGAGGCACGGGCTTGGGCGGAGGCCATGATGAGCGCGAACAAACATTAAATCAAATCTTAGTAGAGATGGACGGTTTTGACCGCACGACGAATGTGATTGTAATGGCAGCCACCAATCGCCCCGATGTATTAGACGCCGCCCTTCTCCGTCCGGGACGTTTTGATCGGCGCGTGGTGCTCGATATGCCCGACATAAAAGATCGCGAAGAAATTTTGAAGATTCATGCACAGGGAAAACCGATGGCGGACGACATAGATATGCGCGTGATTGCCGTGCGCACGCCGGGATTTGCAGGCGCGGATCTCGCGAATTTAGTAAACGAAGGAGCGATTTTTGCCGCGCGTCAGGGACATCCGAAAATCACACAAGAAAATTTATTAAACTCTATTGAAAAAGTATTATTGGGTCCCGCGCGCCGTGGACGCGTCATCTCCGATAAAGAAAAAGAAGTGACGGCATATCACGAAGCAGGTCACGCATTAGTCGCGGCAGGATTAAAAGACGCCGACCCGGTGCACAAAATTTCCATCATCAGCCGTGGCATGGCAGGAGGATATACATTGAAGTTGCCGATTGAAGAGCGACGACTCAACACTCGCGCGCAATTTGTGGCAGATCTCGCGGTGGCTTTCGGGGGGTACGTTGCAGAACTTTTGATGTTTAAAGATATCACGACCGGTTCATCAAACGACATTAAAAACGCGACTGAACTTGCTCATAGAATGGTGATGCAATATGGCATGAGCGATAAATTAGGTCCTCGCGCATTTGGAAAAGTGCACGACGCGATATTCTTAGGACGCGAACTTTCTACTGAAAAAGATTATTCAGAAAATCTCGGCACGGTGATTGATGAAGAAGTAAATCAATTTATGAATCGCGCCTTGCAAGCGGCGAAGCGAATTGTCGCGACAAATAAAGATGCGCTTCATACGATTGCACGCCGATTGATGGAAAAAGAAACGATTGAACAAGAAGAATTTGAAAAAATCGTACGCGGTTTTCAATTAAAGCCCGCCGTGATACGATAGAATTTCGGGAGGATCAGGATCAGTAGTCCGCCCGGCTGACGCTAGTCGGACAGGCTTAGTGGAAGCTTTAGCGAAGGCAGGTACCTCGGTGTTGATGATTTCGTTTATATTAGGTCTGGATCAGTAGCTTAGTGGTTAAAGCTCCGAGCTTATACCTCGGCGACCGAAGGTTCAAATCCTTCCTGATCCACAAGCGTCTTACTTGCCTCGCCGAAGCTTTAGCGAAGGCAGGTACACGCTAGGTTCCAGGTTCGAATCCCGGCATGCCCACACGAGCACATAGCTCGTATTATCTAATTAGGGCGGTTAGCTTCGGCCCAAGGCCGATCCGCCTAGGGCGGACAGCGGTACCCGCCAGAATGACTTGTCGGGCTGGAGTCGGGCAGGGAGCAACTTTTTTACACGTTATCTAATTAGGGCGGTTAGCTCAGTGGTAGAGCAACACTTTTACACAGTGAAGGTCATAGGTTCAAATCCTATACCGCCCACCAAAACATTATGTGTGGCATTGTTGGATATATAGGCAAAGAGCAATCACTCCCCATTCTTCTGAATGGGTTGAAAGCGCTTGAATATCGTGGATATGACTCTGCGGGCGTGGCAATAGGAGACAAAGGAACAATAACTATCAAAAAAGCAGTGGGACAAGTAAAAGTATTAGAGTCGTCATTAGCTACCGACCATCCTATCCAAGGAACTATTGGTATTGGTCACACTCGTTGGGCAACACACGGAGTGCCGAATGAACTGAACGCACATCCGCACAGTGATTGTAAAGGACGCATCGCAGTCGTGCATAATGGCATTATTGAAAATTACAAAGAACTCAAAACATATTTAGAGAATCATGGACATATATTTAGATCAGACACGGATACCGAAATAGTGCCTCATCTTATTGAAGATTTTTTAAACAAAAGAAATAATTTCGATTCCGCGCTTTTTGATGCATTGAAAATGATACGAGGCGCCTATGCACTCGTGATTATGGACGCAGAAAATCCTACCACGCTTTATGCAACCAAACGCTCAAGTCCGTTAGTTATCGGCGTGGGAAATAACGAAAATTTTTTAGCGTCTGACCCTTCTGCGCTCATCGGAAAAACAAAAGACGTAATTTATTTAAACGATGGAGAGGTGGCAACCATCACAAGTGAAAATATTAGTGTGGTAAATATTGAACAACAAAAAACGTCATTTGAAATTGTCCGTTTAGAATGGGATTTGGAACAATCACAAAAAGGCAACTTCCCTCATTTTATGTTGAAAGAAATTTTTGAAGGACCGGAAGTAGTGCGCTCTACCTTTAGAGGAAGAATAAAAAGTGAAGATAATTTGGTGAAATTAGGAGGATTGGATCAAGTGAGAGATAAGTTAAAAGACACAAAAAGAATACTCATTCTTGCCTGTGGGACGTCCTACTATGCCGGGCTCGTGGGCGAATATCTTTTTGAAGAAATTGCAGGCATTCCTACCGAAGTGCATTTTGCTTCAGAATTTCGTTATCGCGAAGAACCGTTTGATGAAGGAACGATAGCGATTGTGATTTCGCAATCAGGAGAAACTGCCGATACCCTTGCCGCACTCCATAAAGCCAAAGAGTATGGATTGATGACTTTAAGTGTAGTGAATACTGTGGGGTCTACCATTGCACGTGAATCAGATGCGGGGGTCTACAATCACGCAGGCCCAGAAATTGGTGTGGCATCCACGAAATCATTTCTCTCACAGTTAACCGTACTTGTGATGATAGCGATTTATTTTTCAAAAGATAAATCAAAAACACAGCTTATTTTGGAAGAACTTGAAAAGATTCCAGAAAAAATAGAAAAGATTTTGGCGCAATCTGAATTATTGAAAAAGCTCGCAGAAAAGTACAATCACTACGAACACTTCCTTTTTCTTGGGCGACGTTACAATTATCCAGTCGCATTAGAAGGCGCATTAAAATTAAAAGAAATATCCTATATGCACGCCGAGGGCTATGGCGCGGGTGAGATGAAACACGGTCCGATTGCGATGATCAGTCCCGACTTCCCTACGATGGCAATCGTGCCCCATAATAGTGTGTCAGAAAAAATGATGTCTAACCTCGAAGAAATAAAAGCGCGTAAAGGAACTCTATTTGCCATCGCAACCGAAGGAGACACAACCATCGCCTCACTCGCAAACGACGTGTTCTATATTCCAAAAACGATAGAGCCACTAGAACCCCTTTTGACCGTAGTCCCCCTCCAGCTGTTTGCTTATTATGTGGGCACACAACGAGGATTTGATGTAGATAAGCCAAGAAACCTCGCAAAATCCGTCACAGTGGAATAGTAAAAAATTGGAACAAATAAAATATTGACATTTTATCATCTATTATGCTATAATAGAAGAAGATATTAGAGTAATTTTTATTAACAATTCAATTAAAGAAAGGGTTCAGAAATGAAACATCTTTTGGTATTTTTGATGCTTTTTATGGGTGTCACTCTCAACGCACAGTGGGTTTCAGATCCCACCGTGAATACTCCACTTGTGACAGGTAATTATGATGAGTTCTCGCCTATCATGGTTCCGTGCGCAGGAGGGTTTTATGTCGTGTACAAGAGAGATAATTTTCTTGTCCCCGCATATTTCGTTCAAAGATTTAATGTGTTGGGTTATCCGTGTTGGCAAGCGCCGATACGGATTATAGACACACTCTACGAACAGGATGATAACGCCGTGGCGTTCTCTGATGGAAAGCAAGGTGTCGTAATCGGCATGGGAGTGTGGCTAGATCGCGAACGGATTATTGCGCAACGTATTGATTCAAACGGCGCACGTCGCTTTGGCAATAATGGCACACTACTTTGCACCGCATCATCTACACAAAAAAATCCGGAAGGCATCATTCTTGATGACTCTCTCATTTTTTTCGCATGGGAAGATTATCGTGCGAGTGAAAATGATGTGTACGGTGCAATGCTTGATATGAACGGCAATCTCAAATGGTCATCTTCCGGCAAGGCGCTATGCACTGCAGGAGGAACACAAAGAGATATCGCACTCGCACGCGGGAACAATTCAATTATTCTTGTGTGGCGCGACGAACGTTCGTCTGCTCCTGGTATCTACGCACAAAGAGTTTCTGCAGAAGGAACGACGATGTGGCAGATAAACGGAAATAAAGTGGGGCTTGATTACAATCCTTACAATGTACATGTTCTTGCGACCACATTTGGAATCTATATCGGATGGACGGGAATCACCGATTTCGGTTCGTATCCCGATATACGATTCAGAAAAACAACATGGAATGGAGATACGCTTTTAGAAAGGCGTTTTGTGACTCACGGCGTGCAAAAGAATATTCAATTCTTTTTTGTGCCGGACAGTACTTTGCGATTCCTCGCGTTGTACGAACAAAATGATTCTCTAATGGCAGGATCGTTCTATGACGATACGGTGACGCAATTACATTCGTCATTACTCGTAAAGCAAAGTGAACCGCATTACGCGTTCGCGCGAAGCGATACGGCGCTTACGGTGGTATGGGAAGATACGCGATTTGGAGGAAAAGATATCTATGGACAATCGTTCAATTTATTTTCATTACAACGATTATGGGAGCAAGGTGGTGTGCCAATTTCCTTACGAAGTGGCAACCAAACAAACCCAGCAATCGTGCCAATAGAAAATGGATATGTGGTAGTATTTCAAACGCCAACCAATCTTCAGTCCGATATTTATGGTCAAAAACTAAATCAGGACGGAACGTTGGGTATGATAACAAATGTGAATGGTGAAGAAAATAAACCACGTACATCTGAATTATTGCAAAATTATCCGAATCCATTCAATCCCATCACTACCATTCACTATGTCCTCCCCCGCACCACATTTGTCACACTTAAGGTGTTTAATGTGATAGGTCAGGAAGTAGCGACGTTGGTACGCGAGCAAAAAGAGTCAGGAAATCAGAGTGTAGTATTTGATGCCTCACTCCTTACTTCCGGAATCTATTATTATTGTTTAAGCACTGATTATTTCACCGAAACCAAAAAAATGGTGCTGGTGAAATAATAAAAACGTATATTAACGTAAAAAGCTGTCAGAATATTGGCAGCTTTTTTAATATAAAAAAGACAATAATAAGGTTTTTTTGACAAACAGCACGAGCACGAGTATTTTGAGAGGAATGGATAATCTGTTTTGTAACGCAGTGGGGTTAAAAATAAACGTAGAAAGCGTGGTACGCGAAATTATTGACTTTATGGCGATGCAACCGAATCGTCACTATACGATTGTGGTCGGCACCGATTCCCAACTCCTCCCTTCAAAACATGCGGATTTTGTAAGTGCGATTGTGGTGCATCGTGTGGGCAACGGAGGAAAATATTTTTGGCGCGGATTTGAGTTAGGGATGTTCCATACACTCCGCGATCGTATTATCAAAGAAGTGCTCCTCTCGCTTGAAGTGGCGCACGATCTCCTTACGCGTTTGAAAGAAGCGGGAGCCGCCTATCAATGGGATTTTGAAATTCATGCAGACGTGGGTGAACATGGCCCCACAAAAGCATTAATTCAGGAAGTTACAGGAATGGTGCGCGCACATCGTTTTGAAGTAAAAACAAAACCGGGGAGCTACGCAGCGACGAATGTGGCAGATCGACATGTGTAGAAATAGATATTGGTTACTCGCCACTAATGCTCTAGTGGCAAATACCTATGGCTGATAAATTAGTATTTGATATAGAAACAAAAAATTCGTTTGCGGATGTCGGGGGCCAGCAAAACCTCCGTGATTTAGAGGTGTCTGTGGTAGGCGTCTACTCGTATAATGAAGACACGTATTATTGTTTTGACGAACACGAAATGGATAAGTTGGGGGCGATGTTACAAAACGCCTATCTCCTCATCGGATTTTATAGTAAAAAATTTGATATTCCGGTGTTAGAAAAATATTTTAATTTTAATATCACCAAAATCCCCCACTGTGACATTTTAGAAGAAATTGAAAAAGTGATGAAAAAAAGAATTGGGCTGGGATTACTCGCAGAGGCGAATGTTGGTGCAGGAAAAACAGGTCATGGATTAGAATCGATTGATCTCTACAAACAAGGGAAGATACAAGAGCTCAAGGATTATTGTGTGAATGACGTAAAGATTACAAAACAGATTTATGATATTATAATAACGAAGGGTGAATTGTGGATCCCTCAAAAAAATACCTCCACGATGGCAAAAATCACCATTCCTTATAGAGAAATCAACGCCCCACAGGCACAACTTATATAAACACCATGAAAGCCAATAATCCTATTATAAAAACAGTTGTCTATGTCACTATTGCAGGTACCGTGCTAGCCTACGTTCCCCTCCTTTTCACTCCTAAAACGTCTACGCCTACCAATCAACCCCCTGCACCCCTAGAAGCGCAGACAAAACAGGTGGTAGTACCTTTTTTAGATAAAGAGAAATCATCTGAAACAACAACATCTACACCTACATCTACCAAACAAATTCCCACATTAGAAGGATTTTCTGATTTAGGGAAAGAAGCGGAGTTATTAAACGGACGATAATAGCAATAAAAACCCCTTCATGCGAAGGGGGTTAGTCGTAGTTGATTCCCATATCTTTTTTCTTTGCTCTCTGAACGACGTCAGAATCAACAAAACCTCTCCAAAGATTAATTTCTCCATTATCAGTGATAATATAATAATGATGATAGAGAGCGATCTCATTATTCACTTCCACTTGTGGCGGATAAGATTCCCCTCGCCTCCTTTTTTCTTGAAGCGTTTTCCATTCATTAAGAAATTGAAGAAAAACTTTTTTAGGAAGAAGCGGCCTATTTTCGATAAAACAAAGAATATCAAAAGCGTTTTTTTGGTTAATACAAACCATTATCTATTTCCTTTCTATTGTTAAAGATGAGGGAATGATAGAGGAAAAATAAACGCATGTCAATTTTTCAATAGAAAAAATGATAGAGAGAAAAGAAAAGTTGAGTGAACGTCCATTGTTATAAAGATATTCCATGGCAAATTGCCCGCACACAAGAAGGGATATTACGTTGTGTAATTAATCCTACCAATATTAACATTCCTCACTATGAAGTGTGGTGGTTTTAAAAAGTAAACATAAAAATCGTCTATTTTATTCGGCGATTTTTTTATTCTGGTTCTGCGAGCACTCCTCCTTTTTCTGCTGCTTCAGTCGTTTTCTTTTTAATTTCTTGAAGTATTTTTCTATCCTCCTTTAATTTCATGCGCACATTTTCAAATCCCACACCTAATTTTTCTGCTCCAAAACTGTAACTCGCGCCCGACTTCGTAATCACATTATATTTGAGCGCGGTATTAAAAATATCTGCTTCATAGGAAATCCCTTCACCGTACATAATATCAAACTCTGCAATCTTAAACGGAGGAGCTACTTTGTTTTTTACTACTTTTGCTTTCGTGCGATTCCCTACAATTTCCTCGCCCTTCTTTATTTGTGCTAATCGACGTACATCGATACGAACGGATGCATAAAATTTAAGTGCCATACCTCCCGGCGTCGTTTCCGGATTACCAAACATAATGCCGATCTTCATACGAATTTGGTTAATGAAAATAACAATCGTGCCTGATTTTGCTGAAATAGCAGTGAGTTTTCGTAATGCTTGGGAAAGGAGGCGTGCTTGAAGACCCATATGCGAGGCGCCCATCTCCCCTTCAATTTCAGCGCGTGGGGTAAGAGCGGCCACAGAGTCCACTACTACCAAACTAATCATGCCTGAACGCACCAAGCTTTCTACAATATTAAGCGCTTCCTCTCCATTATCTGGTTGAGAGATTACCAATTCTTTCACTTTAACCCCAATGCGGGCGGCATATTCAGGATCAAGGGCGTGCTCTGCATCAATAAATGCTGCCTTTCCTCCCCTCTTTTGAACTTCAGCAACCGCATGGAGAGCGAGGGTAGTTTTCCCGGAGCTTTCTGGTCCAAAAATTTCAATAACACGTCCCTTAGGAAGTCCACCGCCAAGTGCAAGATCAAGCGAAAATGATCCAGAGGGAATGGTTTCCACACGCGCATGGTGTTCATCGCCCATCTTCATGATAGACCCCTCTCCAAAACGTTCTTGGAGGGAAGCAATAAGCGAGGCGAGGTCGCGATCGGGCTCTTTTTCTTTAGTTGTTTTCTTCGATTGAGGAGGCATTGGTGGTAGTGGTACGAGAAGTTGAGGTGGAAGTAGATGAGGCGGGACGATACGAAATTTGATAAATCGTTTCACGTGATTTTCCAAACTTTTTTTCAACGTGAAATGTAAAGGTGTTGAGCCCCGGCTCCAGCGTCACTTGTTTTTCAAAATCACCCTTCTCATCAGAATAAACGACTTCGCCATTGACCGTCAATTGGTCGTGTGGGGATATTGTTCCTTTAAGAATAAAAGAGGGATTCGTCACCACTGCAGTCGTTTCAATAGGACGAAGAGAGAGGAGGGGTTCTTGAGTAAAATATGGGAGACGAAAAAAAATATAACCAAGAATAAGGATAATAATACTTCCTGCAATATACCAACGGAGAGAAGAACGAAGAAATCTATTTTGAGGAATTATATCTTGTTCTCCAGAGCGTCGAAGAAGGGGGTGATTTTTAAAATAATTATTCCACACTTCCTCGCCTTCAAGTGAAAGTGCGTCAGCTATTTTGAGAATATAACCATGCATATAAGGTGCTGCCGGAAGTTCCTTAAAACGCTCTTCAAGAAGAAGGGTGATAAAACGATCAGAAATACCAGTTATTTGAGCAAGTTTTTCTTGGTTTATTCCTTTTGCACGAAGCGCACTATTAAGAAGTGCACCAAGACCATGTTCGTTTATCTGTTCGGGAGGCATAATATTTTTAAGTATACACTATAAAAGAATGTCTCGTGGTTTCGCTCCTTCGCCCTTCCCCACTACGCCTCGTTCCTCCATCATATCAATAAGACGTGCCGCACGTGCATAGCCAACCTTAAGTCTTCGCTGAAGAAGCGAAGCAGATGCTTTTTGCGCGGAGCGAACCACCTCAACCGCTTCTTCATATAATTCATCGTCATCACCTGATGCTTCATAATTATCAAACGAAAGAGGCAAAGGACCAGAATCTTCGTCGCCACTTTCTCCATTGGTTTGTGCACCTAAACTAATCAACCCCTCCGCAATATCATTATTTTTCAAAATAAACGTAGACACTTTTTTAATCTCTTCTTCTGTAATGAATGAACCTTGAATACGTGTGGGTTTTGATTTGTCTGCGGACACAAAAAGCAAATCACCATGTCCTAATAATTTTTCTGCGCCCGCGCTATCCAAAATAGTGCGCGAGTCAATTTGACTTGCTACTTGGAGTGCAATGCGCGTAGTAATGTTCGCCTTAATAAGTCCTGTAATAACTTCCACCGAAGGACGCTGTGTGGAGACAATCATATGAATCCCTGTTGCGCGTGCCATCTGCGCTAATCGAATAATCGCAGCTTCCACTTCCCTGCCATAAGTGGACATCAAATCTGCAAGTTCATCAATCACAATAAGAATAAATGGAAGCGGCTCTTTAGAAGATTTATTAAAGCTTTTAATATCACGTGAACCTGCTTCAAGAAGAAGTTGATAACGACGGTCCATTTCTTCAATCGCCCATCGTAATGCCCCCATCGCTTTTTTATTTTCTTTCACAACCGGCGCAATCAAATGAGGAATATTGTCATATACAGAAAGTTCTACACGTTTCGGATCAATCATGATCATACGTAACATATCAGGAGAGTTTCTATAAAGAAGAGAAATAATAATAGAATGAATGGTAATAGATTTTCCTGAACCAGTGGCACCCGCGATAAGCATGTGAGGCATCTTGGTAATATCAGGCATCACCGGATCGCCATTTACATTACGTCCTAACATGAAACTTAATCCTTCTGATTTTTGAAATTCTGGATAAAGTAGTAAGCTGCCAAGGCGCACCACTGCTGCAGCTTTGTTGGGTACTTCAATGCCGACCAGTGATTTGCCGGGGATTGGTGCTTCAATACGAATAGGATGTGCGGCGAGCGCTAATGAAAGATCTTGACCTAACACCGTGATGCGCGAAAGTTTTACGCCCTCCGCGGGTTTCAACGTATAACGAGTAACGGTCGGACCCACATTAATCTCCCCCATCTCCACTGAAATACCAAAACTTTCTAGTGTGCGTTTAATAATATTTGCGTTTGCATGAAGATCGCCAATGGTGGGTTTTTCAATAGAAGAAACAAGAAGTGAAAGGGGCGGTGGAACATAATTACGAATTGGTTTTTGATCTTGGGGAGTGATAGGCTCAAATCCTTTCGCGTCAACCGCCATTTCTTTTTTGTGATCATCTTTTTGTGGTTTTTTAATTTCATCTACAATGGGCGCTTGAGGCAAAGGTTCGGAAGGAAGCTTGATAGTCATAGCGTCCTTCATCATCTTTTTTTCTTCACGTTCTTCATTACGTCGAAAGATCGGTAATGCAAGTGGTTTATTAATCGTCACAAGAAATGAAGCGGCAAGAATACTGAACGTGATGACGAGTGACGCGGGCGTGCCAAAAGGATAACGAAGTGATCCCATCGCGACGCCGGTAAGTCCCCCACTGCCCGGTGAAATAATATCAATAAATCCCAAACTCGCGAGCACAAACAATCCCCCACTCACAAACGTGAGCCACAAGAGTTGCTTCCGTTCGGGAGAAAAAAAAGAAAACGCGATAAGAAAACTAGTAATCGGTAATAAGTAATAACCGATACCAAACAATTTTTCAAATAATGTATAAAATTGTTCTCCCAAAGGTCCTGCTTGACCTGCAGCGGCAAGGAGGAAAATTACTGTGAGTGCAAAAAATACCACGATCCATACACTCTTTTTAATATCAGGATGAAGATTCAATTCAAAATGAGTTTCTTCTGAATTATTTTTTTTATTCTTTTTTGCCATTATCTCTATATTAAAGACGAAAAACTGGTATGGTGCAAGGTAAATTATTAATGAGTATAAAATTATATAAGCAAATTTTAAAAAACATCTTCATGCAAAACTAGTGATAACCAACCTAAAAGATTCAAAGGAAGAAAAAATAGAACAATAGAGAGCGTCTATATTTTCCAGAAGACATAACCTTTATAAAATACATACCTTAAGCCATATTAACCAAAAAATCATCGCTCGACATAAAAGAACATTTTTATATACATACCAATAATTTGAATGTATTAGGATATATAAAATAAATCAAAAAAGTGGAAAAACTCAATAAACCCGATAAAGTGGGAAAACCAGCTTTCAATGTTGAAAAATCGGATAAGTAGATAAAACCTACACTTTTCAAAAAATCCTTGTTAAACACTCAAAATTGTTTCACAAGCCGATAAGCTATATAAAACCTAGCTTATCGGGTTTTTGAGGTATGTATAATGTTTCACGTTAAACATTTTTAAATGAAATATTTCAGATATTTTTGAATATTTTATGAAGCTACACAACACTATGTTGTGATTTTTCTGCGGAATCCGCCGAAACATAATCCTTATTTCTTCAAGTTATAGAAGAGTGTAAATCATATACATTGAAGAATATACGTCTACGGTCTTCTGTGAAGGCGGAGACAAAAAGAGTAGAATTAAGAGGATGAACAAAAAGAGCGAATTAGGGAAAATAGGGGAAGATATCGCATCAGAATTCTTGAAAAAGAGAGGATTTAAAATAATAGAAAGGAATAATTGGGAGAAATGGGGAGAGCTTGATATTGTGGCAAAGGCAAAAGATAAGACATTGATATTAGTAGAAGTGAAGACGATGAGGGAGGGAAGTTTAAAACCAGAAGATCAGATGAGTGGGGGAAAGATGGAAAGATTCATGCGCGCCGCAGAGGTCTACGCGAATGCACATCCGGAACATATTGATGAGAAAAAAGGATGGCGACTGGACGCAATAATGATTGTCATCTCCGATTCAGAATCACCAAAAATCACACATTACGAAAATATTATAAGATAATAAATGAATTATATTAAAACATTTTATATAAAAGATAACAAGTGTTAATTGACAGATTAATTTTTAGTATGATACACTAAAAACATTGAATGCCGCTCCGTTGTGAGCGGTCATTTGCTAAAAAAGTCGAAAGAAAAAAAATAAATAAAAATAATTTAAGTATGGATCTCAAAGCACTGAACGCAGCGATGCAACAAATCGCCGGAGAAAAAAGTATTACGCCAGAACAGGTCTTGAATGCGATTGAAACGGCCATTGCGGCGGCATATAAAAAAGAATATCGCGAACGTTCAGAAATTATTCGCGCAAAGTTTGATACAAAAACAGGCGAACTTTTATTTTCGCAAATAAAAACAGTGGTGAATCCTGATGAGGTGCGTATCATTACAGAAGAAGAACAAACTGCAGAAGAAGAGGAAAAGAAAACAAACTATGAAAAAAGAGAATTGCCGGAAGAAGAGGAAGCGCTTCCGCGGTATAATCCGCAACGCCATATTTTTCTTGAAGAAGCACGTGCGATAAAAAAAGATGCGCAAGTGGGAGAAGAAATTATTTTTCCGCTTCCGATGCATGCAGAGTTCGGACGCATTGCCGCACAAACCGCAAAGCAAGTCGTGCTCCAAGGATTGCGCGATGCGGAACGTTCATCGGTGCGCGAAGAATTTGCAGGAAAAGAGGGGACCGTGATGAGTGGAATCATCCAGCGATTTGAACGAGGAAATGTATATGTGGATGTGGGACGCGCGGTCGGTATTATGTTTCACAACGAAAGTATTCCGGGAGAACATTATCGTGTTGGTGAACGTATGCGATTTTATGTACTCGCAGTACAAGACGATCCGCGCCGTCCGGGTATTATCCTTTCTCGTGCGCATCCAAAATTTGTAGAAAAATTATTTGAAATGGAAGTGCCTGAAATTACAGAAGGAATTGTAGAAGTAAAAAGTATTGCGCGCGAAGCGGGGAATCGTACCAAGATTGCAGTTGGTACTAAAGTGGAAGGAGTAGATCCAGTAGGGTCAGCAGTTGGTCAGCGGGGGACACGAGTTATGGCGGTGACCAACGAATTAGGTAACGAAAAGATTGATATTATTGAGTGGTCAGAAGATATGGCAGAATACATTGGTCATTCGCTTTCGCCCGCACAAGTAAAACTTGTTGAAATAATGCCACGAAGAGAAGCGCGTGCGTTGGTGCCCGAAGATCAATTAAGTTTAGCGATCGGGAAGGGCGGACAAAATGTGCGATTAGCAGCAAAATTAACAGGATGGAAAATTGATGTGCGATCACAATCAAATCCTGATCAAGTGCAAGAAGGAGGTATTGCGGTATCTGCTCCCGAAGAAGGAGAAGAAACACAATTTATCCCTCCACCTGAAGACGAAGCAAAATCATAAGTCGAATTATTTTTATTATTAAAATTGTATATGAATATACTTTATGTTATTTTTGGCCCTGTCGTATTTGCGACAGTTTATACCATCTTTATTATGAGATGGTTGAAAAAGCAACCAGATGGAAATGAAAAAATGAAAGAAATTGCGCGTGCTATTCAAGATGGTTCGTCAGCGTATTTAAATCGTCAATATCGTACAGTAGCATATGTGGCACTCCCACTCTTTCTTTTAATCGGATATTTTCTGAATTGGACAGCAGGAATCGGATTTTTAGTGGGCGCAAGTGCATCGGCGCTTGCAGGATATATCGGAATGTATGTAGCAGTGCATTCAAATGTGAAAACAACCGAAGCGGCACATAAAGGACTAAAAAGTGCGCTCGGAGTTGCGTTCAAAGCAGGATCAGTCACAGGGTTTTTAGTGGTCGCACTCGGACTTCTTTCGGTGGCGCTTATGTATTTACTTACAGGAGAAGTATCAGGACTTATCGGATTGGGATTTGGTGCAAGTTTAATTTCTATTTTTGCTCGCCTTGGTGGAGGTATTTTTACGAAAGCTGCGGACGTAGGAACTGATTTGGTAGGAAAAGTAGAAGCAGGAATCCCTGAAGACGATCCACGTAACCCGGGAGTAATTGCCGACAACGTAGGAGATAATGTGGGCGACTGTGCAGGCATGGCAGCAGATTTATTTGAAACCTATGCAGTGACACTCACCGCGGCAATGTTATTGGGATCGCTTATTTTTACAAGTGCGCAATTATTATTTCCGTTGGTACTTGGAGGACTCGCAATTATCGCATCTCTTATTGGAGTTCTGTTTGTAAAACTTGGTAAAAAAGAAAATATTATGGGCGCGCTCTACAAAGGACTTATTGCATCACTTGGAATATCCGCAATATTATTTTATTTTGCTTCGCAATATTATTTTGGCACAGAATATTTACGTGTGTTTGGAAGTGCGTGCATCGGACTTATCGTGACCGCGCTTATGGTGATCGTCACTGATTACTACACCGCAAAAAAATATCGTCCGGTACGTTCTATCGCCGCAGCATCAGAATCAGGTCACGGCACGAATATTATTATGGGACTTTCGGTAGGGATGGAATCAACTTTTCTACCCATCATTATTATTACTGGAGGTATTTTAGGTGCCTATATGCTCGCAGGTATTTATGGTATTGCGCTCGCGGCAGTAGGTATGCTTTCGGTTGCGGGAATTGTGGTGGCAATTGATTCATTTGGTCCTATTACCGACAATGCGGGAGGAATTGCAGAAATGACAAACGCGCCAAAAGAAGTGAGAGAAATTACCGATGCGCTTGACGCGGTAGGGAACACCACAAAAGCAGTGACAAAAGGATATGCAATCGCATCCGCAGGACTTGCGGCGTTGGTACTCTTCGGAGGTTATGTGGGAGAGTTTGCAAAACTTTCACGTCAACTCTCTTTCGATCTCCAAAATCCATTAGTACTCATCGGACTTTTCTTGGGCGCAGCAGTACCAAATCTCTTTGCTGCAATCGCGATGAAATCAGTGGGGCGTGCCGCAAGTGCGATTGTGGACGAAATTCGAAGACAATTCCGTGAAATCCCTGGATTGCTAATGTCCACTCAAAGCGGATCCGCCTTGGGCGGGGAAGGAACCGCACGACCAGAATATGGAAGGGCGGTGGATATTGTAACAAAAGCCGCGCTTCGTGAAATGGTAGTGCCAGCGCTTTTACCCGTGGTTTCAGTGATTTTTATAGGATTTATGTTTGGTGCTGAAGCGCTCGGCGGATTCCTCATTGGGGTGATTCTTTCTGGAATGTTTGTGGCGATCTCAATGACTTCAGGAGGCGCCGCATGGGATAATGCGAAAAAACACGTGGAAGACGGTCACCACGGAGGCAAGGGATCAGATAGTCACAAGGCGGCGGTGACGGGGGATACGGTGGGTGATCCTTATAAAGACACTGCAGGTCCTGCTATCAATCCTCTTATTAAGGTAATTAATATCATTGCACTTCTTTTAGTGCCATTCCTCTAATCTTATTGATTATAGAAAAACCTCAAAAGCCGTCAGAAATGGCGGTTTTGAGTTATCCACAGGAGAGGGTGTTGTGAGAGATCTTAAATGTTCTATAATAATCATACGTTCGTTGAAATAAGTATGTAAATAAAAAACCAACAGGAGCTTCCTGTAATACTTGTTCCATAACGAACAAAAGAGTTTCTCTATATTTGTCCCGCGGTATCCGCGGGACATTTCCTTTTTATAAGGAGTATCCTATACTCATATCAGCAATTTAAGAAAGGAATTTATTATGTCTAAAATAACGTTGGATGTTTCCGGTAATCTTACCGCAATCGATGTGGTACATAATACAGTTTTTATAAAAGAAAGTGTATTAAGGCAATTATATCGTCCACAACATCTCAAGGCCTCCGATGTATTGCCAAAACTCTTTGAAAGTGAAAAAGAGGGGGCACTTACTAAAGAAGAAGTATTAAAATGTATATGTGCAATAATATTTGATTTAAATTATAGTTCGAACGACGAGGAATATATTCGAAAATGTAGTGAATATATGATTCCTAAAGCACTTCAAATTTTACCACTCTTTTTAAATAGTAAGTCATTGTATAACAAAGAAGATGCGCAACAAATAAGAGTGTTATTAGAAGAGGGAAAAAGTTTTGAATATATTGAAAAATATTTTCACAAAAATCCACCGGACTAACGGTGGATTTTTTAATATGTTAAAATTTTTTACTAATCACTTTTTACCTTAAGTTTTTTTGCTTTTGCGCGCGAGAGGCGAGGCATTCGCACGGTAAGTACGCCGTGTTTTAAATGCGCGTGGGATAATTCAGGATCCACTTCGTAGGGAAGAATAATAGAGCGAGAAAATCTTCCCCAAAAACATTCTTGGTAGAAAAAATCTTTATCTTGAATTTCTTGTGTCTTTTCACGTTCGCCACTAATCGTCACTGATTCGGTCGTAATGTTAATATCTAGATCCTCTTCTTTCACGCCTGCTACTGTGGATTGTACGACAAGATCATCACCGTCTTGATAGACGTCAACTGTAAGTTTGCCTTCACCATCTTCATCCCGTGGAGAAAGATCAGTATGTTCAATGGTAATCGGCGTTGGCTGACTTTTTACTTTTGCAAGTTCCACAAACACCTCTTTATTAGTACGTTCATCCATATAAGAAAGTATATCATATGAACGCCAGAGAATAAATATTATATAGGAAGCGCTTTTTTAGGTTTTAGTTTTTCAAAATCATAGAGAATAATTACGAGGTTTAAGACAAGAAACGCGGTGGGGTAGAGAAGATTGGTGTCTTGAAAAATAAAGATGAGATAATTAAATCCGCTGTGAATGATTGTGGCGAGGAGAAGTCCAAAAGCAAAAAGGACACGTGGTGCATGGAGAAATTTTTCGCGTGCCCAGTAATAACCAATAGTGCCGGAAGAAAGAGTGTGGAGAAATGTCGCGCCTGCAAAACGGAGAAAAAGGGTTTGGCCAAGGAGAGAGAGATTTGCGAGAAGGAGTGAGGGGACTGCAGGGACGGAAGTGGGATAGAGAATATTGAGCGCCACAAAAAAGTTTTCTATGGTTGCAAATCCAAGAGAGGCAGCAATCATATAAATCATCGCGTCTACTGGCTCGTCAAATTCTTTATGTTTTTTAGTCGCCCAAAATGCAGCGCAAAATTTAAAGAATTCTTCAATAAGCGCAAGACCAATAATAAGACCAATACGTGCGCCATCTGCGCCCATATCTCCCATCGCGCGTTGAAAAATCATTTGAAACGCGAGCACGGGCACGCTCATCAACATGCCGATGTTGAACGTGTAAAGGAGTAATCGTTTCGGTTCGGGGTGCAAATCCTCGCGCAAATAAAAAAGAATCCAAAGAAATCCAGGAATGAGAGGACCAATACAAAGAGCGAGAGGGGAAAGCGAGTTCATGATTCTATTATAACTCTTCAATCATTAAGAATCTCTTTTTCTTACCGGGAAGTTCTTGATAAATTGCTTCGGTCACAAACGGCATAAACGGATGAAGAAGTTTGAGAAATTGAAGAAGAGTAGAAGAAAGAATCGTGCGAGTATTTTGTACGAGTTTCACGTCATCAAGTTGATGTTTTGAAATTTCAAGATAGATATCACAAAAATCATGCCAGAAAAAATCATAAAGCGTATGAAGTGCTTTTGAAAACGCAAAGGATTCAATATCACGTGCAACACTTTTCTTTGTTTTTGTAAGCGCGCTTAATATTTTTTTATCTGCGGAAGTTTTTGCGCGCGGTACAGAAGTTTTTTTGGTAGATAAAGTCGCATCAGTGCGTATTTGAATAAATCGTGCTGCATTCCAAATCTTGTTGCAGAATTTCTGACCTGCAATAACAGCCGCTTCGTCCCAGCGAATGTCTTGTCCTCCCATCTGCCAAATTACCGCAAAGCGGGTAGCGTCTGCGCCGTTTTTATTAATATACATAAGTGGATCAATTCCTGTGCCTAAGCTTTTAGACATTCTTCGTCCGTCTTTCGCAAGTACTGTGCCGTGAATAAACACGCGTGCAAAAGGCACTTTTTTCATAGTAGAAAGTCCTGAAAAAATCATCCGCGCAACCCAGAGATTTAAAATATCGCGCGCAGTGATAAGCGCACTACCAGGGTAATAATTATTAAGATCATTTTTTGAAAGTCCTGCAAAAGGCCAAAGTGCAGAAGAAAACCACGTATCTAACACATCAGGCGATTGCTCCATTGTGCACTTTTTACAAAAAGGACAGCGTACAGGTTTTTTATTCGCAACAACAAACAATTCTTTTTTATTCTTATCTTCTTTATTATGAGCGCAAAACCACACGGGTAATTGATGTCCCCACCAAATTTGACGTGAGATAGTCCAGTCGTGAATATGAGCGAGCCAATCTTTATACACTTTTTCAAAACGTGAAGGGAAGATAGAAGTTTTTTTCTTCGTCACTGCCTGAAGAGCGCTTTTGGCGAGAGTATTCATTTTTAAAAACCATTGTGCGGAAGGAATGGGTTCAATCACATGCGCGCAACGATAACAAATCGCCACACGATGTGTATACGCTTCTTCTTTGGTAATTAATCCGAGTGCTTTCAAGTCATCAACCACTTTTTTACGGGCATCAATCACATTCATGCCCGCATATTTTCCTGTGCGCTCATTCATCTTCCCGCGCTCGTCAATAATTTGAATAAGGGGGAGTGTGTGGCGCTCTGCAATTTGAAAATCCACGCTGTCGTGTGCAGGTGTCACTTTAATCACGCCTGTGCCAAATTTTGAATCCACCGCATTGTCTGCAACAATTTTTAAAGTAATGGTAGCACGCATAGGCGTTTCAAGTGTACCTTCTGTAGAGATAGATTCTATCTGAAGTGTCTTGCCGACATACTGTTTGTAACGTGCATCGCGAGGATTAACCGCAAGGGCAGTATCGCCAAATTTTGTTTCAGGGCGCACGGTGGCGACCGTAAAAGAGCCATACTGCATATAGTAGAGTGTCGCGGGTTCTTCTTTATATTCAAGTTCTAGTTCAGAAAGTGAGGTTTGGCAACGGGGACACCAATTGACCGTACGCACTCCACGATAGATAAGCCCCTTTTTGTGATAAGCAATAAACGCGTTTGTTACATCTTTTGCGTACGTAGGATCCATCGTAAAACGAGTACGTGACCAGTCCGCCGAGATACCAATCTTTCTCAATTGAGCATAGATCAGGTTGCCGTACTGCTCTTTCCACTCCCATACTTTTTTGATAAACTCCTCCCGCCCTAACACAAAGCGGTTGGTACCCTGTTTTTTCAATTCTTTTTCCACCACATATTGAGTGGCAATGCCCGCATGATCAGTGCCAGGTAAATAAAGCGCGCGGAATCCACGAAGACGATGATAGCGTACCAAAATATCTTGAATAGTATTATTAAGCAAATGCCCCATGTGGAGTGTGCCAGTCACATTCGGAAGAGGCATGTATACAATGTATTTTTTTGCCCTTTTCCCTTTCGCGCGTGGGAGGTTATCAGGATTAAAATAACCAGAACGTTCCCATGCGTCATAAAGTGTCGGCTCTGTCTTTAGGGGATCATAAGGTCCTTCGGGAATCATATAAAAGAAGTATAAGACGCAAAGAGTGGTTTGTATAGATTCAAAAGAAAAATAGTTGATAAAAAAAGAGAAGGGGAGTAGGGTAAAACAGGCATGTTTCACAATTTAATCAAGGACAAGAGCTATGTTATATTACAAAAAAATAGTGTCGCGATGGGCAATCATAGGACTTATATTGCATATCTTATGTATGCCTTTATTTACTTCTCAAAGAAACGAAATAGTGCTTCTATTTACTAGTTTCACGCTTCCATTTTCAACCCCTCTTTTGTTGGATTTCTTGATTGTTCCTTTATCGTTTTTTTTATTCTATCTTATAGTTTTAAAAAGAGACGACAAAGAGGAATATCTTTCTCAACCGACATTTTTGGGGAACGTGATAGAAAATATCTGTTTCACATTATTTTTTGGAGTATTGGCAGGGATAATCATCAGTACAGTATTATACGGAGTTTTCTTCCAATATCTTCAGTTTAAGAACACATTTTTATTGGTAAGTATTATATGTTCTTTATTAATTGCCTATAGAGAAGAGTATGATACATATCCGCCTTACGGCATTATTGTGTGTGGATGTATAGGAATGATGTGGGGAATTGTGAATGGGATATTTTCTAGCATCATTTTTTTCGGAGAGATCACGCTCGTAAATTATGTGATGAGAGGCGCGGTCTCTATAATAAGGATAGTAGTGGGTGCGATATTATATATCCACACGCTCGATTTTTACGAAGAAGAGTAGTGTTACAAAAACCTGTTTAAGAATAAACAGGTTTTTATATTAAAAGATCTCTACTTGCACGAGAAGGGGTGTTTGGGGTAGGGTAGAGGAAGAATAATTTACATATTTAATAATTTTATAGAAAGGATTTTATGACATTTGGCGTAGTGATGCTCCTGATGGGAGAGCTGCTCGGGGTCGTTTTGCTTTATCTGTTTATTAAAAAAGAACAGAAAAAGCAAAAAAAGAAAAAAGAAGAAGAAGAAATAAAAGCGAAAGGATAATATCCTTTCGTTTTTTTGTCCGTCTTCGCAGAAGATCGTGGGTGTAAGCTCGTGAATGAATGTGAAGGTTGTGGAGCTTCATAATAAAAAAACAGCGTTCCTATTTTCATGTTTCAGGTACGCTGTCTAATTTATCGAGTTTTCTTCTCGCCGAGATTATTTACTCGGAAAAGCATGCATTACGTAAGAAATTCATTATTACTGATAGAATTTCCTTGCACCAAATATAAAGATTCGCTTGCAATCACTGCTCGAGTATGATTATCGACCCTCCGAATCAAGGTTGCATCGCTTTCGTTCAAATCGTTGTCGCTATAAGAAAAACCAAATCCACTCTTGTTGTCGATTCTGGTTGTAGGGGTAATTGCATCTGAAATTCTGTAATTGTTGTTACAATTTTGAGGCGATATATCAATACTGAAGGCAACTTCTGCGTTCATAGCGGGCGTAAAAACCGGAGAGAAAACGGCAGTGTGAGTTTTCTGGTTGTCAAAAGAAGAAAGATTCAAAACGGCAATGTCGGTAGTAAAGCTACCTCCAGGAGCTTGAATAACAATGCAATTCAACGATGTGTTTTTTCTTTCTGATCCTGATTGTGATGACTGCGTGCATGCCAGTGCCAAAGAGGTACTGACAAGAGTAAGCAAAACGAATAAAGCGATGAGGTTTCTCATGACAGAATTCCTTTCCTAAATTTAAATTGTGAAAAAAACATAATCATTCAAGAAATATCTTTTCAGTGATTACTTAGTAAGTATTACAAAAGAGAAAATTTTGTCAAGCAAGAAAGTTATCCACAATTTTATAAACAAAGAGGCATTTTATACTCTTTTTTAAAGATTCAAATTCCCATTCGCTTTCATAGGATACTTCTTCTTTTGTAAATAAGCGATGTGGCCTGCAACACCAATCATGGCGGCATTGTCCGTGTTATATTCCATCGCGGGCGCAAAAAATCGTGCGCCTATTTTTTTACTTGCAGATTCAAGTTGTGTGCGCAGTGCTTTGTTGGCCGCAACGCCTCCGGAGAGCATTACCGAGCGTGCACAATAGTGTTCTGCGGCACGAATCGTTTTTTTAATTAATGTTTCACATGCGGCTTCTTGAAAACTTGCAGCAACATCATTCATATTTGCCTTTGGGTGATCACGAAGATAATAAAGTACGGCAGTTTTGAGTCCCGAAAAACTGAAACGGAAATTCTTTTCATGCATCAAAGGGCGTGGGAAGGGAATCGCGTGAGAACTGCCTTTCTGTGCTGATTTTTCAATTTCGGGGCCTCCGGGATAGGGGAGGTTTAACATCCGCGCCACCTTATCAAATGCTTCGCCGACCGCATCGTCCACCGTCTCACCAAGTTTGTGTACGTGATAGAGCGAATCCATTTTGAGGAGAATAGTATGTCCTCCACTTACAATAAGCGCGATGGCAGGAAATAGTTTGATGTTGTTCGTTATAGTTTTTTGATCTTTTGTTTTGTGAGGCAACAAAAAACTATAAAGATGACCCTCTAAATGATTGGCGCCCACAAGTTTTATTTTTTTATTTTTAATCTTTAATTTCTTATAAATCTCTTTTACAAATCCAATGCCTGTCCACAGCGCGGGCTCAAGTCCGGGACCAACGGTGACCGCAATCAAGTCAGGAACAAATTTCGAATTTGTAATGTTGAATTTTGATTGATTTTTTAATTTAGAATTCTTTAATTCATTCGAAATTGGAAATTCCTTGCCCGTCGAAGTCTTGACGAAGGTGGGAGAATTCAAAATTTTCTCATAAAGAATCGGAAGATTTTTTAAATGTTCTCGTTTTGCCAAATTAGGCACCACGCCACCAAAAGGGCGGTGAATCGCAATTTGCGAAGACACAAAATTTTCTAACACGGTATATTTTGGCGCGTGATTCGTTCCCGCTGTTTTAAGAAGCGCTATTGAAGTTTCGTCACATGATGTCTCAATGGCTAAAATGTTCATAAATAGTATGAGGTCTTTACCCCGTCACCAAAAGAATATTTTTTATATTCACACTTCGGCGAAAGCCGTAAAGTGATATTCTTTTTGGTGCGGGGTTATCACATGAGGTTTCAATTGCAAGGATTATCATAGAAGAATACTAGCAAAAATAAGTGTATTGATAAATACCATAAAAGCGTTACATTGTATAACGCTTTATTTTTTTATATAAAGAGTATAAAGTAGGGCTATGATTACTACCTTATTTGTATTCGGGGATTGGGCGCTTTTTGCGCTTCGGGTCGTGTTGGGGGCAATTATGATTACACACGGATGGCAGAAAGCGAAAGGAATTAAGGGCACCGCAGGATGGCTCGGCTCGCTAGGATTTAAGCCCGCAATAATGTGGGCGTATATCGCGACATATGTAGAATTATTAGGGGGATTATGTCTTGTGTTTGGATTTCTCACACAATATGCCTCAATTCTCATTGCGCTCCAATTTATTGTCATTCTTTTAAAAATCAAAAAGTTTCAAAAATTCATGGGCGAAGGGGGTTACGAACTTGATCTCTTAATTCTTGTGGGGATGTTAGTACTTCTTACGGTAGGAAGTGGGGCGCTTTCATTAGATACCACACTTTTCTTTTAATATTTATGTGCGCTCTATAAAAATAGAGCGTGCGTTTCTTTATGACACGTTTTTTTGAAATGCTTCCTGCGATAAGTTCGTGGGGAACATTACTTATTCTTATTTTTTTTTCATGGCAAGCACCTGCATGGGTCGCGGTCTTTATCGTGCTCTACGATCTCTATTGGTTTTTAAAAACGCTCTATCTTTTTTTCTATTTACGCTATTCCTTTAAAACGCTCAAAGTGCATACAGCAATGGATTGGCGCGCACGCCTTATTGGCGAGCAGTTGAAATGGGAACATCTTCACCATCTCATCATCCTTCCAATGTATCATGAGCCGTATGAAGTGGTGCGAGAAACGTTTCAAGATCTTGCGCGTACGAATTATCCGCGTGAAAAAATGCACGTGGTGCTCGCGACCGAAGAGCGAGGAGGGGAGAATGATATAAAAACTGCGGAACGTATCGCGCAAGAATTTGGTAACATCTTCGGGGGATTTTTAGTGACCGTGCATCCGAAAGATATTGAAGGCGAACTTCCCGGAAAAGGATCAAATGAAACCTATGCGGCACGTGAAGCGGTGCGGGTATTGATTGACGCGAATCATATTGCGTATGAAGAGGTATTGGTTTCCGTGTTTGATAGTGACACGCGCGCAGGACGGGAATATTTCGGTGTGCTTGCGTACCATTTTCTCACCGCGCCACACCCGATGCGTTCCAGTTATCAACCCGTGCCACTGTTTGTTAATCGGATTTATAGTGTACCTCTTTTTGCGCGCCTCATTTCATTTTCCGCAAGTTTTTGGCAATTTATGCAACAAGCGCGCCCCGAGCAGCTCGTCACTTTTTCATCACATAGTATGCCTTTGAAGCCACTTATAGAAATTGGTTTTTGGCATACAGGGATGGTTTCAGAGGATTCGCGCATTTTTTTTCAATGTTTTATTCATTACAAAGGTGACTGGCGCGCCGTCCCTCTTTTTTATCCTGTGGAAATGGATCCAGTGGATGGTACTACGGCGTGGGAGACATTAAAAAATCTCTACAAACAACAGCGACGATGGGCATGGGGGGTGGAAAATATTCCCTATGTACTCACCTCGTTTGTAAAAGAAAAAGGAATCGCGTTCAGAAAAAAGTGTTATTGGGTGTGGCTTCTCTTTGATGGATTTCATTCGTGGGCAACGAGCTCGTTTATCATTTTTCTTTTTGGTGTATTGCCAAATATTATCGGAGGAGAGGTGTTTACCACCAGTGTGCTTTCTTATAACCTCCCGCGTCTCACCGGCACGCTCATTAATATGAGCGTGATTGGGATTGTGACTTCAGCGCTCTTAAGCGTAATTCTTATTCCTCCTCATACACGCAAAGAGCCTCATCAACCCTATATTTATCTTTTTTATACTCTTCAATGGTTTCTCATTCCGATTACTTTTGTGATGTTTAGCGCGATTCCTGCGCTTGAGTCACAAACTCGTCTTATGTTAGGAGGAAAATTTCGTCTTGGATTTTGGAAAACGCCAAAAAGAGAATTGAGAGAAGCGCCACGGGAGGCGTAAGAGGTATAATAAACATATGAAAGAATATGTGGCGCAAGGGATCGTATTAGGAAGGCGTCCGCGAGGCATTGCGGATGAAACAATTGACCTTTTCACAAAAGAATTGGGGAGGATTGAAGTGCGTGCGGTAGGATCACGTCAGCCTCGCTCAAAATTTTCGTCACATCTTGATGTATTGAATTGCGTCCATATTCGCCTCGCACATAAAAGCGCCTATACACTCACCGACGCACTCACTTCAGCACGAGTACACGGAGGAACAAAAAAAGGCATCCGTCTTTTTACACTTCTTGAGTGTGCCTATGCGCTTCGTCACCTTCTTGCATTTGCGATGCCTGACGCACGGGTATGGTATTATCTTCGCGATATGATTCAAAAAGGTGGAGGAACTATTCGTGCATTTCTTGTGCTCCTTGGTTATAACCCACTCCATGCATCATGTATCCACTGTAAGGCAAAAAAAGTGGCGTGGTTTGATTGCGCGAATCATAACTTTGTATGTGCAACGTGTGCTACCAGAATTTCTCAAAATACGTTAATCTATATTCTATAATATGCAACACGAACAAGAAGCTACTCCTTCGTCATGGGGAGATGAAGCGCAAAAATATTCACCTTCACTTTTTAGTCATAAGGGAATCTGGATAGGGATGAGTGTGGTAGCACTTTTAGTTATTGGAGGAGGATTGATAATGTTTCGCGGAGGGAGTACACAAGATCAATCAATAACCCTTTCACTTCACGGTGCCGATAAAGTGGCGCGTGGTGTACCATTTGATCTTGAAGTGGCGATGCAAAACATAGGCCAAAGTGCAGTGCGTGATGCAATTATTCGCTTAAATCTTCCCGCATCAGTAATTGCGCTTAACGCGCTAGGACAACAGTCAATGATCGTGAACGATTCGCTGGGTGATATTGGTGGAGGGACCACCGCAAAAAGAGTATTCACACTAGTCGCAGTGGGGGAAGTGCGTAGCGTAGCGTCTCTTGAGGCAACACTCTCGTATACCAAAGAAGGAAAAAATCGTTTTGAAGCCACAGAAAAAAAAGAATTAACGATTAAAGAATCCGCCATTCGTCTTGAGGTTTCGGCGCCAGATCATGTAGTGCTCGGCTCTCAATTTACCGTGACAGTGAATTATCAAAATGCAGAAGATTTTAATTTTCAAGGAGTGACGCTCCAAGCAGAATATCCTTCTGCGTTCAAGTTTATATCAGCAAGTTTTTCGCCCGACTCATTAAATAATTATTGGCGTCTTGGAGAATTACGAAAAGGATCAAAAGGAGAATTACAAATAAAAGGATCGCTTGAAGGGACGAGTGAAACAACGGTCGGAATGCCGATCAAGCTTTCGGTGCGTTTTGGGAGTACGGATTATATACTTGCAGAATCACATCTTTCAATCGCCTTAGCGCCTCCACCAATTACACTGACCACAAACGTCAATGGAAGAGATGATTATGTGGCACGTGTGGGAGATCGTCTTATCTATAGAATCCATTATGAAAATAAAAGTGGTATTGCCCTTGCCGACGCAGTAATAAAAACAGAGTTAATGGGCGAACTATTTGATGTAGGGACTCTTTCCACAAATGGAGATATCAATCTTCAATCACGCACTATTATATGGAATGCGTCAAAAGTGCCTGCGCTCAAAACAATTGATCCGGGGAGTTCGGGAGATGTGGGATTTGAAATCAATCTCTTATCTACATTTCCGCTTAAACGGTTAAGTGATAAAAATTATCTCGTACGTATGCGCGCGACTATGGAGTCGCCTTCAGTGCCGTATTATCTCACTGCCTCAAAAACCACCGCGTCAATGCTTTCTGAAATAAAAGTAGCGGGGCTTATCAGTGTAGATGCGCAAGCATTCTATCGTGATCTTGCCGCATTTGTAGTCAATAAAGGAACAATGCCTCCGAAGGTGGGAATGCCAACAGAATACACCGTGCACTGGAATGTGCGTAATTATGGTACGGACGTAAGTCAGGTAGTTCTTCGAGCAACTCTTGCAAGCGGGGTGCGTTTTGTGGGAGCGGTGAAAAGTACGAACGATGTGGTTCCCCTTTACAACGAAAACACTCAAGAAGTTTCATGGACAATTCCTACAGTGCTCGCAGGGCGGGGAGTGGTAGGGAGCCCACTCGAGGCAGTGTTCAAAATAGAGGCAACGCCCTCGGCAAATCAAGTGGGACAATTTCAGCCATTGATGGGAGAAACGATATTGACCGCTACCGATTCGTTCACTGAAAGCAATCTTACGGCGCGTGACGTAGGGCTTACGACCGCCTTGCCAGATGATACCACAATAGGGCAAGATGGAGGGAAAGTAGTGCAATAAATAAATATGTTCATAGATAAAAAACAACTTTCTTTCACAATTCTCGCACTTTGGGTATTAGTAGTGCTTATTTTTATTACGCCCAAAAACCAATCAAATATTTTTCTAGAAATAAATCCTAATGGAACAAAAATACTTCAATCTATCACAGATGAAAATAATAATCAAAAAAATTCTTTACAATCAGAAAAAAAAGAATGGATAAATTTAAAAGAAGAAGATTGTGTGATGAATCATGAAGTCACGACATATAAAAATAATGTAATCAAATTTAATATCACATTACCAAAAAACTGGTGCGTCCCTCTGTCTTCTCAAAATATTGAACCATCTTTTTATTATAATTGTTATGACGAAGAAAATTATTCAAAGCGTATTCATGAAAATTCTCGTTATTATTGTGAAACAAAAATAAGCGTTATGGGTGAAAAATACACCCCGTTTAAAGAAAATAAGGAAGTAGTAACATTAGGAAATTTACTTATAGAAAAAAGAAAAATTTATTCTGGATTTAATTACATCACACTATTTCAAAAAGAAAAAAGAACTCTTTTTATTGAGTCAAACAACGATAGTATTATCGAGGAAAGTCTCTTAAGGAAAAGTATTGAAGAAATCTTTTAACAAAATATTGTTTTAATTCCTGATAAGGAGGAAGAATCTTACTCAAATGAAAAATATGGATTTAGTATAAAATATCCTGGTCATTATGCTCTGGTTAATGAAGTAAATTACAGCGCTCCTCAAACTGATTGGCAGGTATTTAGTGTTCATTTTATAACTCCAGAACAAGCAAAAAATTATTTCGGGAGGAGTGGTATAAATATCGCAGTGAGCACGCTAAGTTCTCATACCACACCAGATCAATACTTTAAAGATAGAGAACAAAAATGTCGATCTCTTGCGTCTTCGTCAGAATACGAATCATATGATCCAGATGATTGTATTTCAGCATCAAGTTATATAATAATAAAAAATTCACCACCGTCTTATAGATTGAACGAAGAAGGATTTAACGATGTGTCTGTATTTGGCAAGAACTATGTTTATGAGATTTCTGGTGGTCGAGAGGATGAAAATGCGGTAGATTATATCTATAAGCATTTTGAATTAACTTCTGAATAATATTATATGGATCTTTTTGAGAAAATAACTTCATTAGCGAAACGGCGCGGATTTGTGTATCCGGGTTCAGAAATTTATGGAGGATTCGCAGGCACATGGGATTACGGCCCACTTGGCGTAGAACTAAAACGCAATATCAAAAACGAGTTTTGGAAAAATATGGTGACGATGCGGGAAAATATTGTAGGACTTGATGCGGCGATTGTGATGCACCCGCGCGTGTGGGAAGCATCAGGTCATGTGGAATCGTTTGCAGATCCGCTTGTAGAATGTAAAAAATGCCATAAGCGTTTTCGCGCAGATCAAGTGGGGGAGAAATGCGGAGAATGTGGAGGCGAGTTCACTGGAGCAAAACAATTTAATTTATTGATGGAAACTGCCGTGGGGGTAGTGGAGGGATCAAAACAAAAAACATATTTACGCGGAGAAATCACACAAGGGGTGCACGTCAATTTCAAAAATGTGGTGGACTCTACGCGCGTGAAGATTCCTTTTGGAATTGCGCAAGTCGGGAAGGCATTTCGCAACGAAATCACCCCGGGACAATTTACTTTCCGCTCACGAGAGTTTGAGCAAATGGAAGTGCAATTTTATGTGCCCCGCGACGATCAAAAATCAATGGAATGGTTTGAGTATTGGAAAGAGGAGCGTAAAAGTTGGTATGAATCGTTGGGGATGAGAAAAGAAAATCTCCGTTTCAAAGATCACGAAGCACTTGCACACTATGCGCGTGCTGCCTGCGATATTGAATATAACGTGGGAGATGATTGGAAAGAAATGGAAGGCATTCATCATCGGGGTGATTGGGATTTGCGCCGTCATCAAGAGTTTTCAAAACAGGATTTGACCTATTTTGATGATGCGACAAAAGAAAATTATTTGCCGTATGTGATTGAAACATCGGGTGGGGTAGATCGCGCAACTCTCTTCTTTTTAATGGACGCCTATCACGAAGAAGAAGTGAAAGAAGGAGAAATGCGCACAGTGCTAAAACTTCATCCAAAACTCGCGCCTTACAAAGCAGCGGTATTTCCTCTGCTCGCGAATAAACCAGAACTCACTGAATGCGCGCAAAAGATATACAAAGAGTTACAGAAGTCATTTATGGTGACATGGGATGATAGAGGTAATATAGGCAAGCGTTACCGTGCACAAGATGAAATCGGCACGCCTTATTGCGTTACGGTAGATTTCGATAGTTTGGAAAAGGGAGATGTAACCGTACGTGACAGAGATACAATGCAACAAGAAAGGGTAAAAATATCAGAACTAGAAAATTATCTTCACAAAAAGATAGCTCTATAATAAAAGAACGCCCCTAAGGGGCTGTTTCTTTTTTTAAATCAACAGGGTATGATAAAACTATGCAAAAAAGAAGGGTAAAAGGAATAATAACTCTTGTGGTGACATTGATTATTCCTTTATTAGGTGTAGCAAAAACAAGCCTTCCTCCAACAGTGACAGAAAAAGAAGGCGTCATAACCGTCGATCCTCTTGCGCCCATCGTAACTCTTGAAGAAAAGAAAGACATACAGGTCAATCCAAATTGCGACACAAGAATGCTTTTCTGTGCTGATCCCACAATATGGTTTTTAGAGGTGAAAATAAAAAATACAAAACAATTAGCGATAGCAGGGACTATTAATTGGGGAAGAGGAGAACAAGATAGTACGCCTTTTCCATGGCATGAGGGGGCAAACATAATTAGAATTCCTTATCCCTATCGCTTAGTAGATAGTGGTGCCAAAACAATTACAGTAAACCTAAAGAGTGTTGACGAAAAGGGAAATGAACACAGTGCAAATCAAGCCACACAAACTGTCACAATAAGCCCAAAGAAAGAAAACAAAAACTCAACAATACGTCTTATCGCGCCTAATGGAAAAGAAAGATGGCGCGCGGGAACAACGCATACAATAAGATGGAGCGTTGAAAAAACGATAAATAAAAATCAAAAAATCTCTCTCCTACTTCTTAAAAGTGACGATACCTCTCAAATACTTTTTGAGAATCTTAAAAACAATGGTACTCAACAGTGGAAGATCCCTAAAACCATCGCCCCGGGAAATTATACTATCCGTCTCCAGTGCACACTTGAAAATGTTTCATGTGGAGAAGACGTAAGCGACGCCTCGTTCCAAATCACCGCCCCACTTTCAGGATTGCTCATTGAAGCATTTGAATCCATTTTCGGAAAATAACCCCTACATTAACACAAAACAAAAACAGCACATAACACAAGTTGCTGTTTTTGATTGTGTCTTCTATGATGGGTGCATATGGCAACAAAAAAGATAACAGCGAAGCGGATGATATTAAAGAATGGGATGCGAGTCATTGTAGTGCCCCTTAAAGAGAGTTTGGCGACGACGGTGATGGTGCTTGTAGAAGCAGGATCAAAATATGAGCAAAAACGTATCAGCGGAATTTCTCATTTTTTGGAGCATATGTGTTTCAAGGGCACAGAAAAACGTCCGCGTCCGATTGATATTGCGGGAGAATTGGATGGATTGGGGGCTGAATATAATGCATTTACGACAGAAGAGTACACAAGCTATTTTGTAAAAGGAAATAATAATATCGCCTCGCGCGGGTTAGAAATCGTGGCGGATATGTATCTCCACTCCACATTCCCCGATGCGGAAATTGAAAAAGAAAAAGGAGTGATTGTAGAAGAGATTAATATGTATGAAGATAACCCACGATGGAAAGTGCAGGAATTGTTTATGAAATTGGTGTATGGCGATCAGCCCGCAGGATGGGGTGTGGCAGGCAACAAAGAAATGATTAAAAAAATGACACGAGACGACTTTCTTGCCTATCGCAAGCTACACTATTGTCCGCAGGCAACGACAATGGTGGTTGCAGGAGGATTTAATGAGCGCGCAATCACAAAGGAAATTGAGCGGTATTTCGGAAGCGTCGCGCGAAGGAAAAAAGGAGGCAAATTAAAAGTAATTGAAGCGCAAAAAACACCACAGGAAAAAGTCCATTTCAAAGAATCCGACCAAACACATCTTATGATGGGGTATCGAGCGTTTAGCGCGCACGACAAACGTCGGTATACACTTGAGGTGCTTGCCAACATTCTTGGGGGCACTATGAGCTCGCGATTATTCCAAGTGATTCGTGAGGAAATGGGTGCGGCGTATTATGTGAGCGCAGGAACTGATGCCTATTCAGATCACGGGCTTTTGATGATGCGTGCGGGTGTGCAACATGCAAAAGTAAAAGACGTAATTCGTGCGGGACTTAAAGAATTTCAAAAATTAACGAAAGAAAAAGTAACAAAAGAAGAATTAAATCGCGCGAAAGATAATCTAGTGGGGCACCTTTTCCTTTCGCTAGAAACGTCAGACGAAATTGGCTATTACTACGGGGGACAAGAGGTGATGGGAATGAAATTAGAGAATCCATACGATCTTGTAAAGAAAATAAAAGCGGTCACCGCAGAAGATATCCAAAAAGTTGCAAAAAAGATCATTCGCCCAGAGGGGCTCAATCTCGCAGTTATTGGTCCTTATAAAAATATATCGTTTCGTGATATACTAAAAGGATAATTATGCCGGAACTTCATCGCTTTGATATGAGCTGGCAAACCTTATGGCGCATCGCGATTTTTGGCGCGCTCATTGTACTCATTCTCACTGCGGGAAAGGTGGTGGGAGTGTTTCTTATTAGTATTGTAGTATCTTTAGGCCTTGATCCTGCAGTAAGTTTTTTAGAGCGGAATCATATCCCGCGTCTTTTAGGGACATTGATGGTATTTCTTACAGGTATTGTCATCTTTACCGCAATGGTTTATTTTATCATTCCTATAGTCATCAATGAATTAGGTGGATTTTTGAGTCATTTTAATCAAGCGCTCTCGTCATTTGTGAACACAGATATTTCAAAGGCAACACTCAAAGATTTACAAATGAATTATCAATCAGTGATGAGTACATTGTCGTTTGCAGGAACATCAGTGGGTGTGGCAGTAAGTACAGTAGCGGCAAAGCTTATTTTCATTCTCGCTGCATTTCTTGTTTCTTTTTATCTTACAGTAGAAAAAAATGGGCCCGAACGGTTATTAAAAATTATTTTACCGAATTCCTACGAGCATCCCGTGATGAGTGTGTTTGAGCAATTTAAATTAAAAATCCGTTATTGGTTTGCCGCGCAACTTGCGATGAGCGTAGTGGTGGGACTTATTGTGGGGATAGGAATGTGGGTATTGGGTGTGCGCTATGCGATTATTTTAGGATTGCTTGCAGGCATTTTTGAAATTGTGCCAATGATTGGCCCGATTATCACTGGCGTGGCCGCGTTTGTGATTGCCGTGTCAGATTCATTTTCATTGGGATTGTACGCGGTTATTTTCTTTATGGTAGTGCAACAAGTAGAAAATCACCTTCTCCTTCCTTTAGTGATGGGGAAATCAATGAAAGTGCATCCAGTCGTTGTGATTATCGCGCTTCTTGCGGGAGGAGAAATTGCCGGTCTTATCGGAGTCGTGCTTGCGGTGCCCATTGCAGTGCTTGCACAAGAGTCATTCAACTACCTCTCTGAAGCAAAAAACGCAAAGCCAGCGTTAGGAATTTAAAAAATAAGAAATGAAAGGATAAAAACAGCAAAATCATAAATTGCTGTTTTTTGTTATCTGCGGTAGGATTTTGATATGGAAAAAGAGAAATATTACATTACGACCACTCTCCCTTACGTAAATGCAAAGCCACATATGGGGCATGCACTTGAATTTGTGCAAGCAGATGTGATTGCGCGTTATCACACATCATTAAACAAAGAGGTGTTCTTTAACACGGGTACGGACGAACACGGACAAAAAATCTATGAAAAAGCGTTAGAGGAAAAAAAGTATCCGCAGGCATATTGTGATGAGTATGCAGAAAAGTTTAAGGTTATTCTGAATAAACTCACTATTTTCCCCAACATCCATTTTATTCGTACGACCGATTCTCATCATATAAGTGCAGCACAGGAGTTTTGGGATCGATGTAAAAAAAATGGCGATATCTATAAAAAGGTATATGCGGTCAAATATTGCGTGGGATGCGAATTAGAAAAAACGGATTCTGAATTAAATGACGAAGGAAAATGTTCAGTGCATCCTAATCTTCTACTTCAACACATTGAAGAGGAAAATTATTTTTTCCGATTTTCAAAATATCAAAAACCACTGTTAGATTTATATACACGTTACTCTGATTTTGTAGTACCCACACATCGTCTTACTGAAATAAGAAACTTTGTAGAATCAGGGCTTCAAGATTTTAGCATCTCGCGTTTAAAATCAAAAATGCCGTGGGGGATTCCTGTGCCGGGCGATGAGGATCATGTGATGTATGTGTGGTTTGACGCACTCATCAACTACATTTCTACGTTGGGATGGCCCCAAAATATAGGCAATTTTGAGGAATTTTGGGGGGCATCCGACACGCCACGTGCGGTGCAAATTGCAGGAAAAGACAATCTCCGCCAGCAGTCAGCGATGTGGCAGGCAATGCTCCTCTCTGCAGGGCTTCCTCCCTCGCGCCAGATTATTATTCATGGATTTATCACAAGTGGGGGGCAGAAAATGAGTAAAAGCTTGGGTAATGTGATTGATCCATTAGCACTTGTGGAAGAATATGGCACAGACGCCTTGAGATATTATTTGTTGCGTGAAATAAGTCCTTTTGAGGATGGTGATTTTACTATAGAGAAATTTAGAGAAAGCTATAATGCACATCTTGCAAACGGATTAGGTAATTTAGTAAGTCGTGTAATCACACTTGCACGTAATAACAACATTTATCTTACCGAGGAATTATTAAGAAAAGAAAAAGATGTATTTATTGAACAATACAATAAAAGTTTAGAATCATATGAATTTAAAAAAGCAATGGATGTAATATGGAGTATCATCGAAGAGGCGAATCTGTTCATTACTCAAACCGAACCGTTTAAGACAATAAAGACAGATCCCGAAAAGGCACAAAAAGATATTCTCCGACTACTTTCTGATATAGAAATAATAGGGCGACTATTAAGTCCGCTTCTCCCTTGTACTAGCACACATATATTAGAGTTAGTGAGAAACAAAGATAGCGCCCTTACAAGTCTTTTCCCTCGATTAGGTTAATATGAAAAATATCACGTTTTTTGACGCGCATATTTACCCCATGAGAAACGAAGTTTCTAGCGGGGCGCACGAAAAATATTCTTATGTTTATTGATTGTCATACCCACATCCAGTTTCCCGTATACGATGAAGATCGCAAAGAAGTAATACAGCGTGCATTAAATGCGAGTGTGGGGATGATTAATGTGGGTACCCAGAAAGACACTTCACGGAAAGCAGTGGAATTAGCACACGAGTATGAAAATGAATCAATCTATGCGACTGTAGGGTTTCATCCATGCCACGTCGTGCCGTCTGATTTTCACGACGCAGAAGAATTAGAAAGTGATGAAGCGCCAGATGGAGCATTTGATTATGAGTATTACAAAAAACTTGCGCTTGATCCTAAAGTCGTTGCAATAGGGGAATGTGGATTAGATTATTTCAGGATAGAGTCAGAAAAATTAGAAAGCGTAAAAAAGAAACAAGAGGAGATTTTTCTCCAACAGATTCGGTTAGCGCATGAAGTCAAAAAACCACTCATGATTCATTGCCGCTCAGGTATTCCGGAGCGAGCCTCGCCTCAAAATGAGGCGGGCAGAGATGCATTTTCCGATCTGATTGATATCCTCATCTCTCATCGCTCACTTCTCACTCCACATTCTGGCATCATCCATTTTTTTACGGGGACTAAAGAAGATGCGCAACGATTACTAGAATTAGGATTTTCGTTTACATTTGGTGGGGCAATCACCTACGAGTATAAAGAGGGGAAAGGCGTGAATTACGCGGAGCTTATAAGATATATTCCCTTAGATAAAATTCTCTCCGAAACCGATGCGCCGTATGTGGCTCCTGTGCCCTATAGAGGAAAGCGCAATGAGCCCGCATATGTGATAGAAGTAGTTAAAAAAATAGCAGAAATAAAAAATATACCATTAGAGCAAATATCTCAGCAGATTTTAGAGAATACACACATATTTTTGAATAGAGGTTCATCGAAAACGGAGTTTTACTGACCTTCATATATATGCTTAAAGGACAATATATATACTTGTCATAAAATCATCTATTGTGTTATACTAGAGAAAGCTAATAGTTGCTAAATTCCGTTCACAATTTAAATAAAAGGATTTTATGGAAAGCGAAATATTGCTGAGAGTTGACCATTCCTGCTCCCTATACAGCATAACAAAAAAAAGTAAATATTGTTTGATAAATATAAGTGACAGTATTGCTAAAAAAATTTTTCCTATCAACCCCGATCTATCTGGAGATGTAAAAGCTAAGATTTTCCATTTCGACAAAATAATGACTTCTGAACAAGTTATTATTGAAATGAAAAAGGATGGATGGATTCCTGCAGAAGCGCCACATCTTTTTGCGTTTAGTCTTTTTTCTAATATACCAGCTATTGCGCTCGGTTCAACAGAGAAACACCCATTTAATTGTAACCGACCATGCGTTTTCGTATTCAACAATATGGATGGGGAGCGTAGGATTTGGTTGAATTTCTCCGATCAAGGTTGGGCGTCTCACTGCAATTTCCTTGCGGTGCAAGCCCCTAGTTTTTAATCGAAAACCCATTTCAGTATTGAAGTGGGTTTTTTGTTGTCCTACAAAAACCATGAATAAAAATTCATAAAGGTTTATTTTCAAAACTCTGATTTTAGGATAGTATAGGAATATCAATGAAAAAATACGATTTTACTAAAATTGAGAAAAAGTGGCAAAAAGCGTGGCAAACGAAAAAAGTGTATGAGCCCTCCTTCGTTAAAACTTCGGCGGGCAAGCCCTCCCTAAAAAAATCTAAAAAACCATTTTATAACCTTATGATGTTCCCGTACCCCTCCGCCGAAGGGCTTCATGTGGGGAATATGTATGCGTTTACCGGTTCGGATATCTATGGGCGCATGAAGCGAATGCAAGGGCACGATGTGTTTGAACCCATCGGATTAGATGGATTCGGCATTCATTCAGAAAACTATGCGTTGAAAATCGGCACGCATCCGGCAAAACAGGCAAAAATCTCAGAAAAGCGATTTTATAAGCAACTTGAGGCAATCGGGAATGGCTTTGCATGGAATGAACGATTAGAAACTTACGATCCCGAATACTACCAATGGACGCAGTGGGTATTTATTCAACTTTGGAAACAAGGGCTCGTATATCGTAAAAAGCAGGCGGTCAATTGGTGCCCAAGTTGCAAAACAGTACTTGCTGACGAACAAGTTGTCAATAATAAATGTGAGCGATGTTCAAGTGAAGTTATTCAAAAGGAATTAGAGCAGTGGTTTTTTAAAATTACAGAATATGCGGAAAAATTATTAAAGAATTTAGACATGATTGATTGGAGCGAGAAGATAAAGATTGCTCAACGAAATTGGATTGGAAAATCCGAAGGGGCACTCATTGAGTTTCCGATCTCTGAAATCCGATCTCTGAAATCCGATATTCGACCTCCGATATCTGTCTTTACTACTCGTCCTGATACTATTTTTGGCGTCACCTTTTTAGTGGTTTCTCCGGAATATGCACAACAATGGATAAAAAGCGGGTGGAATCCGAGCGATGAGATAAAAAAATATATTGCAACCGCATTAAAAAATCGAAACAATCATGATGAGAAAAAAGAAAAAACAGGCGTGTTTTCTGGTTTTTCTGCGATTAATCCCGCGAATAAAGAAAAAATCCCTGTATGGATTTCTGATTATGTACTCCCAGGATATGGTACGGGTGCCATTATGGCCGTGCCCGCACATGATGAACGTGATCATGAATTTGCAGAAAAATTTCATTTGCCCGTATCTCACGCGCCACTCGTGTCATTTGATGAAGGAGTACAAAAAAGCGGAGGGAAAAAACACACACAATATCGTTTGCGGGATTGGTTAATTTCTCGTCAACGGTATTGGGGGGCACCCATTCCGATGATTTTTTGTGCAAATTGTGCAAACAATAAGAAAGGAGAACAGAAAGGAATGGAAGGATGGTATGCGGTGCCCGAAAAAAATCTGCCAGTGAAATTGCCGAATGTAAAAGATTTTCGTCCACAAGGAAAAGGGGAGTCGCCCCTC
The DNA here is from genome assembly GCA_903847915.1 of uncultured bacterium. Classification (GTDB taxonomy): domain Bacteria; phylum Patescibacteriota; class Minisyncoccia; order UBA6257; family GWB1-50-10; genus CAINEW01. The sequence continues at coordinate 49,218 of CAINEW010000022.1, forward strand.
GCATCCGCAAAAAGTTTTTATGAAACGAAATGTCCACATTGTGGAGAAAACGCACGACGTGAGACAGATGTATCGGATACGTTCTTAGATTCTGCGTGGTACTATCTCGCCTATGTAGGAAAGAAGAATTCGAAATTCGAAATTCGAAATTCGAATTTTAAGCATCTCGCGCACAAATGGTTACCAGTGCATATGTACATCGGCGGTGCAGAGCACTCCGTACTCCATTTACTCTATTCTCGCTTTGTGGCGATGGCGCTGCATGATGCGGAGCACATTGATTTTGATGAACCCTTCACGAAATTTCGTGCCCACGGACTTTTGATTAAAGAAGGCGCAAAGATGTCTAAATCAAAGGGAAATGTGGTAAATCCCGACGAATATATTAAAAAATTCGGTGCCGATGCATTGCGTATGTATTTGATGTTTTTGGCGCCGTTTGAGCAAGGAGGTGATTTCCGCGATGCGGGGATTTTGGGTGTCGTGCGATTTTTAGATAGAGTGTGGAAACTTTACACACGAATATCCACGAATAGAAGCGCGAATAATACGAATAGCATTCGTGAAATAAGTGGGCAAATTAGTGAGTATTCGCGATTGTTGCACCGCACTATAAAAAAGGTAACAGACGATATTGAAAATTTGCAATATAATACCGCGATCAGCGCGCTTATGATTTTTTTGAATGAAATGGAAAAAAATAAAGAACAGCAAGATTTAAAAAGTGTACTTATATTTCTCCAATTACTCGCGCCGTTTGCGCCTCATATTACAGAAGAATTGTGGTGTTCATTAGGGAAAAAGTCGTCTATTCATCTTTCTGAATGGCCTAACTACGACGAGAATGCTATTCAAGAAGAATCAAAAACAGTAGTAGTGCAGGTCAATGGAAAACATCGGAGCACGCTCACTATAACACTCACCTCATCTCAAAAAGAGATTGAACAAATAGCATGTGAAGATGCTCGTGTAAAAAGTGTATTAGAAGGGAAAAGTATAAAAAAAGTGATTTACATTCCGTTCAAAGTAATCAATTTTGTGACAGATTAGATTGTTCAGGGACTAATGAATAAAGTACAATAAATCACATATGCTCAAAACCATTCTTATTCTTCTCGCAATACTTATTATAGGAACGACGCTCTATGTAGTAATCAGTCAGGTGGTCACAAAAGTGGATTGGAAGCATATTAGCAGTTTTTTCACTATTTCTTCTCCATTGCGCTACACGCAATTTGATCAAAATCCCGCAACACGTGCTACCACGCTCCAAAACAACACATCTTCTCAAAACACACATAAAGAGCCACTTCCTGAACCGCCCTACGGATTCACATTGAGTGACCTCTCTCCTTTCTACAACAAGATAACAATAAGTTCATTCTCGCAATCTTACGATCAATACTATCCGAGTATAGTCTCGCTCCGTGTGCAGGGGGCAGTGAAAGAAGGAATCAATATAAGTGGATGGACAATCAAAGGAAAAAGAGGAGGCATGCTTACGCTCCCAAAAGGAGTGAAAGATTTTTCGGTCGGGGGGTATAACAAAGAAGAAAATATTACAATCAAAGAAGGGGAGTATATTACTGCTTCAAGCGCACGGAGTCCTGTGAATACAAACTTTCTTTTAAATGAATGTACGGGATATCTTAACGCAATGTATACATTCGTCCCCTCGCTTGGGGGGTCATGTCCCTCGTTTGATACGCGCGTTATCTCTAACTTCGGAGGCGCATGTCAGAGTTTTGCACAATCAATGGGAGGATGTCGCGTGCCCACTTCAGAAGAATTAAATCGTTTTACGCTCCCGGAAGATGTCGCCTGCCACACTTTTTTAACCAACATTAATTATGCAGGATGTTATCGCACACATCGCAACGACTCTAACTTTTTTGGAAAAGAATGGCGCGTATGGCTCAATACGCCATTTAACTTTAATCGCGACCACGATCGCATATTTCTCTACGACAATAATGGTTTGATTGTAGACGAATACGCATACTAATAAGATAAAAATAGAAAAATAAAAAAGAGCTCATAATATACGAGCTCTTTTTCAGTGATTGCAATTGTTATTCAAAAACCATCATTATTCCTTGCTAATTACTACGATATTACTATCCCGACGCGCATTGCGGTCGGGACTCCGACCTCTTTGAAGCGTCGGAGTTGAATTACCACTAAATTACTATGTTATTTACTTCCTCTCGGTAAGCACCACTTTCACTTTCATTTCTTTCCCATTACGAAGAAGAATAAGTGTGATGGTTTCTCCTACATTCGCATTTTGGAGAAAATCAGGAATGCTTTTATCTTCATTAATTTGTACCCCATTCCATGAGAGAACAATATCACTTTCCTTAATACCCGCCTTTCCAGAAGGGCTTTCAGGAATCACAGCTTGATCGAGCGGATGTTCTTTCGTGACAAACGCGCCATAGGCGACGGGAAGTTTTAATTTCTCTTGAAGATTTTTATTGAGGGTCAAGTAGCGAAGACCGAGAAGAGGGCGTTTAATATGGCCATAGCGATCAAGATCAGAAAGATCACGTTCTGCCGCACTAATCGGAATCGCAAAGCCGATGTTTTGTGCGCCAGAGACAACGGCAGCATTAATGCCAATCGCACGTCCGAATAAATCAACTAACGGTCCGCCAGAATTGCCGGGGTTAATCGCCGCATCGGTTTGAACAAGTCCACGCATTTCTTGTGGGGGAGCAAAAGAATCCGCTTGCGCAGTTACCGCGCGAGAGAGACCAGAAATAATGCCTGAAGAAACAGTATTTTTAAAAATACCGAGCGCATTCCCAAACGCGATCACTGTTTGTCCAAGTTGAAGGTCGGAAGAATTGCCAAGAGTGACGGTAGGAAGGGGGCGGAGAGGTGTCACTTTTAAAATAGCAACATCATTGACTGGATCGCGCGCAAGAATTGTTGCAGAAAGTGATTGGCTGTCATTTGTGATAATAGTATATTGCGCATTTGTTTCATTAATAACGTGTTTGTTGGTAAGGATGACACCATTTGCGCGCACCACAAATCCAGAACCACCTCCCACTTCCACCATGCCACGCGCGTCTATTTTTTCTGGAGGAATTTGGAGATCTATTTTTTTCTTTCGTGGGTTTTGCGCGCGAAAATCTGCTTCTAAATCACTTATGTGTTTTGTAACAATAACCGAAACCACCGCAGGCATAACCTGCGTTACGGTACGCATCAAAGGAGACGATTCTCTTTGAGAAAACATTTATTTGACGATAATTGTGCCAGTATTACCAGGAGCAAGATGATCGTGATACTTCCATGTGCCAGGGAGATCAAATTGAAATGACCACGATTTTCCGGATTTTACATCTTTACAGGCATCAAAGATGCTATTAATACATCCGCCACTTACGGGATATAAGTCATGCTTCGGATGAGGACCTGATGCAGGCCACATATCCACATCGCTGAAATTTTTGAAAGTGACCACCTTGCCTTTTGAGACAGTAACCGTTGCAGGAGAAAAGCCATTAGTGGTATAAGTAATTTCCACATTTTCTCCTGGTTTGAAAATAGCGCTTGGAGTTTGATTAGGAAGAATTACTTCGCCATTTCCATCAATGTGCTTGCCTTCATTATTGACAGGAAAATTTTCTGCGCGCGGAATACTATTTGGATTAAACGATGCGGGCTTTTTTGGGGTAAAAAGAATCAACCCAAGAGCGACGACTAAAACGATACCGATAAGAATGCTAATTTGTTTTTTGTTCATCATAGTATATAAATAATTATTGTTATTGTTGTGGTGAGAATGAGAGAGATGAGAATGCGTTCGACCTTTTCTCTTCCGTTGTTCAATACTCATTGTCTTATTATACAGAAAATCCCCGGAAGGGGGGAGTGAATAAGTTTTTTTCGGTATTTGTTGAACCAAAATAACAAATATGAGATTTTGAGCTTAATAGGATATATGTGTAATGCATATTTTCACTAAAAATCGGCTTGCAATTCCGTAGCTTTAGCGAAGGATTGCGGAAGCGGAAGGAGTCGAACGTCGCTCTGCTCCTTAAAAACCCATGGTTTTCAATACATTCCTCTACGGAAGGGACGCGGTTACTTCCCTTCCGACCCATCCCTCATTCGAATCCTTCATCACTATATAACAAAAAAGAACGACATAAAGTCGTCCCTTTTTGTTATGCGGAAGCGGAAGGATTCGAACCTTCGAGACCATTTCTGATCTACTTGTTTTCAAGACAAGCCCTTTCAACCACTCAGGCACGCTTCCTTTATCGTCCGTTTAGTGTATTAAAAAACAAGAAAAAAGTAAATTAGTGCGAGAAAATAGATGTCGTGATCGCTTCACGTGCCCATAGTGTAAGTGTTTCTCTATTTTCAATAATTTCTTCAGGGACTTCATAATAATTTTTTAACACCTGTCTTTTGCTCGGGGCAAAAGGTTGCATATTGTATTGTTCAAATTTTTTCTTGGTAATTTCATCTGTTTTAAAATAGAGATGATTATTTGAAATGATAGCAAAGAAAGTAGCACCGGCATAAAATCCATAACCAGAAAACATTTTTCGTGCCCGCACATTCTCCAATTCGTTTAATTGATCTAGTACAAAATCACAAAAAGAATCTTGATGTGTATGCATTGTTAAAAGTTATTTATTTATAATCTTAAGTTGTTTTGTGTCCCCACTCCGAATTGAACGGAGATATGCAGCTTAGGAGTCTGCCGCTCTATCCATTTGAGCTATAGGGACCCTATTACGTTTTACTATGCCTCATATTGAGCTTTTCGTAAACATGAAGTATGATAAATCTGCCGTGAACGAACATTTCTTTGAGGGTCAGCGTCTTTCAGATAAAACGTGTAAAAAAATAGAACGAACCCTGCAACAGCTTCGTGAAGAATTGGGTAATGTAGAGTGGACAGACGTGCACGATCACGGGTCAAGTGTATTTACCGTCACGTTTACTGATAATGCAGGTACGCGGCATACGCTTGGGTTTACAAAAATAGGCGATAGTTTGCCTGTGGATGGGGGTTTTTATCCGATTGAAGAAGTGGTAGAGGCGAGTGTTCGTTTTCCCGATAATCTCGAAGAAGGAATTAAAATAATCCACAAAACACACCAAGAAGAAAAAGAGGGCGTTTAGTTTAGTGGTAAAACGTCACATTGACATTGTGAAGACCGCAGGTTCGATCCCTGCAACGCCCACACGAAACGCGGGCCTATAGTAAAATGGTATTACGCGTCCATGGCATGGATGAGGTCGGGGTCCGATTCCCCGTAGGTCCACCTACAAAGAAATAAGGAAGGTTGGCAGAGTGGTCTAATGCGCCGCACTCGAAATGCGGTTGGGGAGAAATCCCCTCGGAGGTTCAAATCCTCCACCTTCCGCAGGAGGATTTGAACAAGGAGTGGGGTCGGGAGAACACTTGATCTCCCGTGTCGGAAACCCGCCCGAACGTACCCCGCCAGAATGACTTGTCGGGCTGGCGTTCGGTACGGGCGGGCATTAAAACCGAAGGGTTTTAAAAAATATGCATTCGCATATTTTGTTTAACTCCTCCACCTTCCGCCTTTGCTCGCTAGCGAGTTACAACGGACAAACCCACAAATAAAAACATCTCCTAGTGAGATGTTTTTATTTCTTATAATCCTTGATGACGGGATCGTTGAGTACGGTTTATAAGTTCATCGCGGATTAATTCTGCGTCTGATTGAGAAAGTCCAGGTAGTCTTCCTTCTGACATCGCCGCGTTAGGAGCACTATATCCTGCAGTTTGGATTTGTAAATCAGAGAGTCCTAATATGCGCGCGATGATACCACGATAAATATCCACATTTTGAATACGATCGTAAGGAATAGTGACATAACGTTTCCAAATCACCCCTGATTCTTTTTTAAACCCTTGTTCAGTAAGTTCATAGCGATAATAGTGATAAGAAAGGCGCGCCCAACAATACGCTCCTCCCACGGTCAAAACAATCCAGAAGAAAAAGGAAGAACCAAGAAATCCAAAAATCCATGTAGGATCGCCTTGTGTATTCATTGAGACAAAGAAAGTAACCGCTCCCATCGTAATAATAGAGCCTGCAAACCATGCAAAAATCGCAAAAAGAGGAAGAAGTTTAAGAGTAAAAAGCCACACTGCTTTCGGATCAAGTTGTTTCATAATGAATTTATTGTAATACACTAAAAGTTAAAAAATCAAATTAGTGCTCGGGGCGGGGATCGCCGCTCAAATTTATTTGAGCGATCCTCGCCCATCTTTAATGGGCGGGAACCCGCATTGAAAATATGTTTTTAATTTTCTTCTTCCTGCGCCACTTTTCCAGTAACGCTCTCTTATTTTTGCGGTTGCAAGATCAAAGCTCTCCTCAATAAAAAGAATAATAAATGGTCTTCGGTTACGGGTTGCATCAACCTTTCCATTCATATGTTCCTCGAATCGAATATCAATGTTTTTGGCATATCCCACATACGTTCTTTTGTCCTTTATACTTTGTAAAATATAAACACAATACATGGTGCTCGGAGTGGGAGTCGAACCCACATGACCTTTATGGTCACAACATTTTAAGTGTTGCGCGTAAACCATTCCGCCATCCGAGCAAGGAACATGAGGCGCCGGCGGGAATTGAACCCACGTATAGAGGTTTTGCAGACCTCTGCCTTACCACTTGGCTACGGCGCCATACTTCTTCCTCAATAATTCCTTTTATTGTTTTTTAAAATCTACTCACTTACAACCTCACTTATTTCGTCGCTTACCACTTCGTCTTTGTGATCATCAGCGACGAAGGCGATATGCGGAACGGGCTTAATGCGGAGTTTTTTGACAAGCATCTGTTGAAATCGTCCACGCGCATAGTGTAGCGCGCGTAACACCTCTAGTGTATTTGCTTCAGGAATGATACCAAGTTTTACTTTAGCATGCAATAAATCTTCATCTACCTGCACACTTGTAATAGTAACTAGTGTATCTTCCACAAAAAAGTCACGTGCAAGTATTTTGCCTAATTCGTGCTCAATCAAATCAGCAATTTTAAGATTACGAAAAGGACGCATAAAAATTAAGAGTTATTCAATTCAAATACAAGACGATAACCCACTTTAATCGGCTCTTCACTTTTCACTAACATTCCCGCTTCTTGATCTTTTTCTACTAAAGCGCTATCTGCGCGACCGACTTGAAGATTTAAAATAGATCCTTTTCCGATTAATTTTTTATCATCCCATATCTCAAACGTTTCTTGGTTGTGAATAGGACCGCAGAGTACCTTGCCTCCCACAATGCGCTCATTTTGATTTTTCCCCTGACCAAACACCGCAAGGATTTCTAAGGTGCGTGCTTCGTGGGAAACTGTCTTTTTAAAATAAACTTCTAGTTCTTTTTGGAGGGTGTAAATAACCGCAGAGGTAAAAATCATCACCTTTTTCGCGTGTGCTAGGTTGCGCGCTGCGCTATCTTCTTTGGTGCGAAAACCAACAATTATCGCACCGGTGCTTTCTGCAAGTTTTACTTCGCTTTCGTGAATATTACCAATACTTTCTGCAACAATCACTAAGGGGTAAATTGCATCCATTGCGCGCACCAAAGTACTCAACACCTCAAGTGAGCCAGCTTCGTCTGCTTTCAAAATAATCATTGTGCGTTTTGAAAGTTCTTCACGGGTAAATCGTGTCCGCGCAAGCGGGGGCACCACTTCTTCTTGAGGGAGCGTTGCTCGGATGGCTTGAAGATTATTTCCTGCAACAAATGATTCTCCCACGCGCGGCGCCGTTTCAAATCCTAATAGAATGACAGGCGCACTAGGCAGAAGTGCGGACGCGGGTTTCCCTTCGTGATTTTCCAATATTTTTATTCTTCCTGTAGCAGAGGGGGTGATAATAAAATCGCCTTGACGTGCTGTACCATTTTTCAAAATGCCTGTCGCAATAATACCTCGTTTTTGATCAATTGCAGAAGAGAGGATAATACCAGATGTAATAACATCAGGATCATATGAAAAATTTTCTACATCTGCTGTTAATTCTATAAGATCAAGGATCGCATCAACTCCCTCACCCGTTTTTGCAGAAATACCGTGCCATGAAATTGTACCTCCCCGCCCTTCAAGATAAATACCCGCCTTTGCACAATCATTTTTCACTTTTTCAAGATCAATGCCGGACTTATCAATTTTATTGATGGCGACAATATAAGGAATTTTCGTTTCTAAAATATAAGAAAGTGCATTAAGTGTTTGGGGTTGAATACCATCATCCGCCGCAATAACCAAAATCGCAATGTCTGCCGCCCGTGCTCCTCGCGCTCGCATAACTGCAAACGCTTCATGGCCGGGCGTATCAATAAACGTCATTTTTTTGTCGTGGTGAGTAATTTCATACGCGCCTACAGATTGCGTAATCCCACCTGCTTCTTTAGGGGCGGTGTTTGATTTACGAATAAAATCCAAAAGAGTTGTTTTGCCGTGATCTACATGACCCATCACGACGACAATCGGAGGTCTTTGCATAGTGTGTAAAATCAACCATACCAGAAAAATCGGCATTATACAAGGGAAAAATGAACTTGAGAAAAATAAAAAAATAAGGTACCATTGTTTTTATACCCAATTATTTGTCTTGGTTGGTGAAACAAGAGGTAAATAACTCCACACCAACTACGGCTATAGTTAGTGTGGAGGCGTGTCTGAGCGGTCTAAAGAAGCATCCTGCTAAGATGTTGATCGGGAAACCGGTCCGAAGGTTCGAATCCTTCCGCCTCCGCATAACAAAAAGGAACGACTTTATGTCGTCCTCTTTTTGTTATATGATGACGAAGGATTCGAACAAGAGAGGGGTCGGGAGAACATCTGGTCTCCCGTGTTGGAAATAGCCCAAAGGGCGTTTAGAAACCACGGGTTTCTAAGGAGCAAAGCGACGCTCGACTACCTTCCGCCTCCGCAATTCTTCGCTAAAGCTACGGAATTGCAAGACGATTTAGTAAGGAAGTCCGGTGTAAAACACACGACCCTGACGAAAATCGAGGGAGATTTTATACAAAAGCCAAGTGTCCAAGTTATAGCGAAAATCGCTAAAGCGTTTCGTGAAGCAGCAAAATCCAATCAGAACTACAAATTAACGGTAAAAAATGGTGGGGTATATGGCAGATCTAACAGTGGAGAGAGAATCCAAATTAATAATCTTGGTAAATGGCTTTTTGGAGTTTCTGGTTATAGGGGTCACGTGATCTATGGTCCTATTTCAGCGACAGAATTTCGCGTCTATTATCCGGAAGGCGCACCAATTGAAGTTGTGAAGATGCTCGAAACTATTACTGGAGAAATGGTAAAGAGTAAATGTCTCTATTGGGGTAACACCGCCTACGAAGATCATTGGATGGCAACACAAATGTAGGTCATCAAATTTATAAAAATCATATCATAAAGATATGATTTTTTTATTTCTTTAGGAAGAACATCTTCTTTGTGGATAACTGCGGATCATTTGTGGCTGAAGGGGTTATAGAACACGCCGGTATGTGTCTAAGGATTTATTAAACAAAATAGACAAATAATAGAAAAAACGCTAGAATAAACACCAGTGTTTTATGAATGCGCTCCCATAGTCTAACGGCTAGGACATCGCCCTTTCACGGCGGGGATAGGAGTTCGATTCTCCTTGGGAGTACAAGATAATATAGTAGGTTGAAAAAATTAATAAAGGAGAATCGAACACGAGGAGGAGTCGGGAGGAAACGGGAGTGTCCTCCCGCGAAGGAGATCCCGCTCGTACCGAACGCCAGCCTGACAAATCATTCCGGGCGGGGTACGTTCGGGCGGGTATTCAGAACCGTGGGTTCTGAAGGAGTCCGCCCTGGGCGGACGACGTTCGCTTCTCCTTGGGAGTACAAGGAAGCTTATCACGAGTAACTGATAACAAATAACAGAAAATAGATAAAATTGAAATAAAAAAACTTCACAATAAAGATGAAGTTTTTTGATTATGGCTTTAAAAAAATATAACCGTAGTTTTGTTGTGCTATAGAATATTTTGAAAAATTAAAAAAACCAGCTATATTTTTTGTTTCCTTATTGATCAGCGCAACACCCTTAAAACGATAGACGTGAAAAAAATCATCAGGCTGTATAGCACTGAAGTGTGTAATATAGATACACAGAGGACCATTGAGCATAATAGTAACTTTAAGCGCACCGGCAATTTTAACATCTTCATCGTGACCGTTATAAGGATAATGATTCGCTAAAAAAACAAAATGAGCGAGAGCTAATCTTTCTACAGGCGCGACTATTTCATACTTTTCTTCTAAAATTCTTTTTCTCATGTTTTATTTGTTAATGAACAAATAAACATTAACAGAATAATATTAATATGTCAAATATTTACGATGAAGTAACACAAAACACAACAAATGATTTTTAAGTCATTTTTTGATATGATGAAGTAACTATGGAAAACGAGAAAAAAATTGTGTGGCGGGCAGCAGAACGGGAACATCACGATCACACGCGCGAATGGTATCTTATTTTTGGAGGTATTGCAGTAGTGTTGTTGGTTGTGAGCATTTTTCAGAAAAACTTTTTCTTTGGAGTATTTGTGGTAATAGGCGTATTTACTCTTTTGATGTTTCATAAAGAAATTCCTCATATACGCGAATATGCACTCGGAAAAGAAATAATAACCATTGACGCAATAACGTATCATTACGAAGATTTTACGCGCTTTGCAGTGCGTGAACGGAAAGACACGCTTGATGAAATTGTGCTTTATCATGTGTCAAAAATAAATCCTCCATTGCGTTTGCCGATTGACCACGTCCTTGCTGAAAAAGTGCGCGCGGCACTCAAAGAAAAATTAGAAGAAATAGAATACGACGAATCACTAACGGATGTAATGAAAGATATTTTCAAACTCTAAAAATTGCGAAATCGGATTATTTGAGATATAGTATAAGAGAATTTAATTATTCATTTCGGAAGGATAAGTTTTTAAATAAAAGCGAAAGAGGGCTGTGCCCTTCGTAGCTTGAGCGAAGAAGGGCCCTTGTCGTTCAAAGGATAGGACGCGAGATTGCGGATCTCGTAATAGAGGTTCGATTCCTCTCGAGGGCACATAATAACTAGAAACAAATAACTACTAACTTATAACTATTAAGAAATGGATAATGTAAAACTTGTTATATTTGTGCCACTCACGCACACCGATATAGTACGCAAAACACTTGGAGAAGCGGGCGCAGGGAAAATAGGAAATTATGATTTTTGTTCTTTTTCTTCTCGGGGCATAGGACGTTTTCGTGGAAATGAAAAAGCGCATCCCGCGATTGGAGAGGCGGAAAATTATGAAGCTATTGAAGAAGAAAGAGTTGAAGTGGTGGTACCACGATCAATACTAAAAGAAGTTATTGAAAAAGTAAAAGCAGTACATCCTTATGAGGAAGTTGCTTTTGATGTGTATCCATTGGAAAATTACTAAACAATACGTTATAGTAAAACCATGAAAGGGGAGTGGAAATATGTGTATTTAATAGGGCTTGTGGTCATATTAGGAGTAGTGTACCTCCTCCTTCGTGCGGTCGCGCCAAAAAATAGTACTACACCCTCCTTATTTAAGGGACCGGAAGGGACGCCGTTTGTGAAAGGCCCCACGGAGCCACCGCCAGCGGAACAATAGTAAAATGCGAGATTAGTATAGTGGTAGTACGTAACATTGCCAATGTTAAGGCACCGGTTCGATCCCGGTATCCCGCACCAAAATAAAAAATCGAAAAAGGAAAGTTCCCTGCCCGACGGCAGGCGGGGATTCTCCTTACCCGCACAGATAAAAAGATATGACACAAGGTCATATCTTTTTATTTTATGCTATATAATTTTCCAAAAACGTTTCTTGCCAATTTTAAGAACCTCGCCACCTTTGAGTGATAACAATTCGGTCACATCAGTTTTTAACACTTCATTAATTTCCACGGCGCGTTGATCGATAAGCCGTCGCGCATCACTCTTACTTCCTTCGGTGGCACTACACACCAAATCAAGAAGAGTAATTAATTGTCCGCGATGATGCAAAAGAGGCATCTCTTGAGGCGTCTGTTTTTTTGAGAACACGCGCACAAATTCTTCTCGAGCTTCAAGCGCTTTTTTTTCTCCATGATACAGAGCGGTGATGGTTTCTGCGAGAAGCATTTTAGATTCATAAGGGCCAAAGTTTTCCGGAGCATCAAGAAAGGTAAGAAGCGTAAAATATTTCGGGACGAGTGAATCGGGGATGGACATTATTTTTCCAAACATAATTTCAGGTGCTTCGGTGAGCCCTACATAATTTCCAATACTCTTACTCATTTTCTTCACTCCATCAAGTCCCTCTATAATCGGCACAGTGAGCACGTCTTGTTCAGACATATTAAATGCGCGCTGAACACGGCGTCCCATAAGCATATTAAATGTCTGATCAGTGCCTCCTAGCTCCACATCCGCGCGTATCGCAACCGAATCATACCCTTGAAGCAAGGGATAGAGCAGTTCAAGAAGAGCAATATCCGTGCCGGCACCAAGACGTTTTTCAAAATCATCACGTTTGAGCACTTGTTGCACGGTTGCGGTTTGCGCAAGCATAAGGAGTGCCGAAAGCCCCTTTTTCTCATGCCATTCGCTATTATGATGCACTTCTGTTTTTTTAACATCAATGATTTTTGACGCCTGTTTCAAGTATGTTTTTTCATTCTGTTTTACTTCTTGTACGGTGAGTGTTTTACGTGTTTCAGTACGCCCCGAAGGATCACCAATTCGGGCGGTAAAGTCGCCAATAATAAGAACGATTTTATGGCCCAAATCCTGAAACTGACGAAGTTTACGGAGCACAACCGTATGTCCCAAATGAATATCGGGAGAGGTCGGATCAATGCCAAATTTCACGCGCAGTTTTTTACCGCTCCGAAGTGCTGATTCAAGATGCTCGCGCACAATAACATCTTCAACTCCACGCGTAAGCACGCTCATAATTTTCTGCTCGTCTAATTTCTTCATAAACCTATCTTACCACGAGTAACTAAAATGCAAAATCACAAGAATTCAATTTTCCTTGACTCTTATAAAAGAGAGGAGTATAACAATATCAGTAATTCGGCAATTATTTATTCACAATTTAACAAAAAAGAAAGGGATTCATATGCAAATCCAATTTGATGCATATATTACACAACGTCTTTTTGCTCGATCATTTCAGGAAATATTTCTTCTTCTTGAACATTATGAAGTGGATCAAGAAGAAGTAATAAAAATAATGCAAAAAAAATTATGGAAAGATTTTGTATGGAATATAGACCTATTTCGCATTATAGACGAAATAGGATTCAGCAAAATCAACAAAGCATTGTCATCAAAATCTCCTCCATTACTCAAAAGGTTAATTGATCACAATTGGGAAAGGGGATTTTATCCTCATAACGATTCAGGGAACCATTCGGGCGTTCAAGAAGTATTAAAAGTGTGGTATCCGGAACGCAAGAACATGGACGCAAAAGAATTTGCAGAGAGAATTGTTTCGGTGTTTCTTGTCGAGGCACTTCTTATGGTGAGTGATGGTATTGATCGTTACGAAATTGACAAAACAATGGCGGCATTGTCATTTCCTTGTGGTGGACCACTCCATACTATTGATTACATTACACCGCAGGTGTTAATGAATAATATGATTAATTGGTATGGGAAAAAGGATCCAGATCCGAAAAAAAGGGATATGATCATGATAGCTCCGGAGTATTGTCCCAGTCTTTTGCAGCGATATGGGCATCCCTCTTCGGGTCCCATATTCGGTATGTAAAAAAGAAAAAACAGCTCGTGATGGGCTGTTTTTATATTGTGATGATATCTTACGATTGTGAGATATAATAGCTATTTTTTTGTTTTAATAATCTCGTCAATGAGACCATATTTTTTTGCTTCATCTGCAGAAAGGTAAAAATCGCGATCGGTGTCTTTTTCAATCTGTGCTGATTTTTGACCAGTGTGTTTCACAAGAATCTGATTCAATTTGTCCTTAATTTTCAAGATCTGTCGCGCAGTAATTTCTATCTCGGTTGCTTGACCTTCAGCGCCTCCCATCACTTGGTGCAGGAGAATTTCGGCATTCGGAAGCGCAAACCGCTTTCCTTTGGCACCTGCAGTTAAAAGCACCGCACCCATAGAGGCCGCCATACCGACACAAATGGTGGAAACAGGGGATTTGACGTGTTGCATCGTATCATAAATCGCAAGCCCCGCCGTCACCGATCCTCCTGGGGTGTTCAAATAAAGTTTAATATCTTTTTTATTGTCCTCATGATCTAAAAACAATAACTGTGCAATCACGCTGTTTGCGACATCGTCCATAATCGGCCCGCCCAAAAAAATAATACGTTCTTTTAAAAGTCGCGAATAAATATCATACGCCCGCTCGCCGTACGAGGATTTTTCAATAACGGTAGGGATTAAATTCATATTATAAAATCGCTAATATACACTAATATACCACGAATAGCACCAATATTAAAGCAAAACCCGCTTAGATTCAAGTCTCATATGCTGAAAATTTACAATAATCGCGAGTTTTAATTGAGTGGCTTCAAGATAGCGAAGTACTTGCTTTACATCACTTGCGCCAATTCGCCACACTTTCTTCACCTCAAGAATTATCTTGTCGTCAATAATAAAATCAGCAAAGAATCTTCCAAGGGGCATGTGTTCAAATTGTACAGGAATATACACCTCGCGTTTAAATGGAATACTCGTTTCTTGTAATTTTATTTCAATCGCGCGCTGATAGTGTTTCTCTTGATATTTTGTACCAAGTTTATTATGGATTTCAAAAAGAATGCCGGTAAGTGTATAGCTTAATTCAGGATAAACTAATTGAGCAATATTTGTGTTATTAGTGCTCTTATTCGCGTCCATTAGAGATTAGGATCTAACGAGCTCGATAGATACTACGTCAAACTTCTTCATATCTCTAATGTTCTGTTTACTTCGTACGGTAATTTGCATACCTGCCTTGAGTGAGCTTGCAGGAAGAATGGTAATCGTCGGATTGCCTTGCGCGTCTATTTTAATGTAGTCGGTCAAGGTGATGGAGGTGTTGTTAAGGAGCGAGGCGAAGCGGATTTCTTTTGCGCGCGCGGTACCGTCCGTGTGGGGAAGATAATCATCTACACGCTCAATTTCTAAATCAATCGTCGCGCCATAGAGTGCTTTAATGGTGCCAGTCAATACATGCAATTCATCCGGCGGTTTAGGAAAAGCGAGGTTTACGAGCGGATCAAGATTTTTCTTTGTCTCATCCACCCCCGTTTTATTCCCTTTTGAGTGACCTAAAGAATACGCGACGGCGCCCACAAGGGCAAGAAGCGCGATGCTTACCAACCCCCGAATAATCTTTTGTGTATCCATATAGCCCTATTATATCACAAAAGACTGTGGATGGTGTTTAAAAAGCGCGTTTGGTATAATAAAAACATGAGAGCAAAAGGAGAGAAAACAACATTAGATGGATTAGCTAAAATGATAGATAAGTTGGCAATATCAGTGCAGGAAGGATTTCAAGATAATGAAAAAAGATTTGACAAAATAGACGCAAGATTTCTTCAAATAGACGAAAAATTCATTGAAATAGATAATCGTCTCAATAAAATAGACGACGATATTAATTATGTAAATAACAATACGGAATACATGAGAGAAGAATTGCAAGAAATAAAAAAGAAATTAGGGAATGTGGTATATCGTCACGAATACGAATTGTTAGAGAGTCGCGTAGGTGCATTGGAAAAGAAAATAAAACTCGCACGATCATAATATGGTATACTAAAATCAATGAAGAAAAACTTTTTGAAAAATCCGTTTTTTTATATCGCGCTCGTAAGTGTCATCGGAATTGGAATCATCGGTATTCTACCCGCAAGTGCAGGATGGACAGCACCGACACAACCATTTCCGAACGGCAACACCGAAGCCCCGCTTGATACAAGTAATATTACCCAAAAAAAATTAGGAAGAATTATTTTTGATAAGGAAGGTGGTGGAGCGGGGGTTACAATAGGTGCGGGCGCAGATATTAAAATAGAAAACGGAACAGGTTTAGGGATAAACATATTAAATAGTAGTGGAATCACAGGGCCAGGTATTTGTTTTAATGGTGATTGCAGACGCTCGTGGGCAGCAGTTTTAGGAGAAAGTACATGGGGGACGGTCACTGGCGGGGGAATATATTACACGGGAGGAAATGTGGGAATTGGAACAGAAAATCCCCGCGCGCCACTCATGGTAGCAAGTACAACAACAAATGGGGCAGTAGCAGAGTTTTTTGATAAAGGTGCTGACGATCTTACTGTGGGAGGTCAAGAGGTAAATCATTTTAGTGGCGTCTCGTTTGGTTCAGGACCGGGT
>CAINEW010000023.1 GCA_903847915.1 uncultured bacterium
TGGAGGGTTCTTTATGGTTTAAAAAGTAAATGAGAGTATTTCAGTGGATTTCGCAGAAGATCACAACATAAGATTGTGGAGCTTCATTTTCTCCACTATCCTTCGCATACTTCTTTTTGTTATTATAAGGGGAGGATATGTATGCATCTTTTTCTTCGCGTACAGGACAGGCGACACTCTCATTCGTTCTTTTAATAGGTGGTATTATTATTGAGGTAGCAATTGCGGGATCATTTCTTGTCTATGCATTGAGCAATACGCGATTAAGTGAAAAAATGTTGTTTCGTGCACGTATTGCGGCAGAAGCAGGTTTGCGTGATGCACAGCTCCGTATTACGCGTAACAAAGAAATTGATTCTGTTTCTTATAATTTGGATGTGGGGAGTGACCGAGCGACTGTAAATGTTGTACGAGGGATAAGTGCGGATCCTGCCTTTTATACCTACACAATTATTTCTCATGGTGTTGCATCTGGAAGAAACAAGAAGTTACAAGCGATCATTTCTGTGAACGCATCAACGGGAGTTGCAACAGTAAGTGCATTAAATGATCTTTCTCTCTAAACCTTATGAATTTATTTCTCTCTTTTATTAAAAAACACCTTCTCGCTTTTTTTGGGGGGAAGCCATCTGTGGTAGGTATTCATATTACTGATTCAGCGATTTATTGTGTAGGAGGAGGACTTACTCCCTTGTCTTATTCTCTCCGGCTTTCGCCCGGCATTATTCAAGAGGGGAAAGTAATAGATGAAGATCGTCTGGTGATTTCGTTGACTGAACTTCATCGTATGGTGGAACATCGCAATCCCGATCGCCATCTTCTTCCAGTGATTCTTGTCTTACCACAAGCGATAGTGTATGCACATAGTTTTTCTCTTCCTAATCTTGGTGAAGAGCGTTTTGAAGAGGCGCGCGCATTAAACCTTCAAATGCTTTCTCCTGTGCCAGCGGGTGAGGCTTATATGAGTGCAGAAATTCTTGCGACGAATACTGATCGTTATGATCTCTTAGGTGCATTTGCTGAAAAAAAACATATTGATCCTTATCTTCGTGCGGCATCTCGTGCAGGTATCCTTGTGCTTGCGTGCGAATTTCAAAGTCTTGCGCTCGCGCGGGTTATTGAACAAGAAATTACACCTTCGCTTCTTCCTTTTCTCCTTTTTCATCTTTCGAGTGATGGATTAAGTGTGAGTATTCTAGAACAAGGAAAATTATATTTTGATTATTTCCGTTCGTGGCGTTCTATTCAGGGAGATCAACGAGAGATTTCTCGTGTGCTTTTTGAATCGGTTGTAACCCAAGAAATTCAAAAGGTTATTAACTTTACCCTTGGGCGCTTCAAAGAAACACCTCATACGATGTATCTTATTGCATCTGGACTTGAGGATGATCTTACTAAATTTCTTGAGTCACGTTTTGGCATGAAAGTAATTCCTTTTGTTGCTTCTCACATTCCCTTCTCGTCTTCGTGGTATCCTGCGTGTGGTGCGTGGATACGAGGAGGACGTAATCCGCGCTATGATACTGCTCTTACTCTTCATCCTTCTCGTCTTGAAGATCTTTTCTATGAGGGACATCTTTTCTCTTTTATGCGTACATGGGGGGCAATTGCGATTTCACTTAGTGTGTTTTTTTTGGTGATGTATTTAGGAAGCGCTCTTTTTGTGGTAGGACAATTTAGAAATATCAGTGATCAAGTGCGTGGCTTTTCTTCTCCTCCTCAAGATGAGTTTCGTGCGTTACAAAATCAAGTTCATCTTTTCAATGCGGTTACAAAAACTATCACAGAAATAAGTGCGCAGTCACCTTCGTGGAGTGCACTTACTGAAGGGCTTCGTGCGCTCGCGCGTATTCAAGGAATTGAAATTAACCGATTCGAAGTGGGAGGTATAGGGTCTCCTATCACGCTTTCACTTTCTGCGCCTGTCGCAGATTACACGCTTCTTGTGCAATTTAAAGATGCACTTACTAAGGATGGACGTTTTCAAAACGTAGATCTTCCGGTGGCACAAGTGGCAACCCTTGAAGACAATACTATTCATTTTATAGTTCGTTTTGAACTTATGCGTCAGGCATAGATGCAACAAACATTTTTTTTATAATTTCTGCGATTGTATAAATGTGCGCGCGATCTTCTTTTGACATCTTTTTTAATACGAATGTGTCTGCTTTCGCGTTTTGGTGATGTGTGATATTTCTAATACCAATTCTCAATCTCCAAAAGGAACGTGTGTGGAGTGTTTCGATTATTGATTTGATACCATTATGTCCTGCACTTCCTCGTTCCCATTGTAATTTATAATCACCAAGAGGAAGGTCACTATCGTCGTGACAAATTATAAGCTGTTCGGGGAGAAGTTTAAAATAAGCACATGCTTCGTGTACTGCTCTCCCAGAGCTATTCATTGCGGTTTGTGTTTTTATGATTAAGAGTTTATTGAAATAAGTGT
Source organism: uncultured bacterium (assembly GCA_903847915.1). Classification (GTDB taxonomy): domain Bacteria; phylum Patescibacteriota; class Minisyncoccia; order UBA6257; family GWB1-50-10; genus CAINEW01. Next base: position 2,450 of record CAINEW010000023.1, read on the forward strand.
AAATAAAATGACCCCGTGAGGGAGTTTCCCAAGATGGTGTTTCTAATGCTTCTATGAACTCAAATCCTGCATTATGGTAGGTGTGTGCATACTCTTTTTCTGGGTTGCCGATTGCGATGAGTGCTCGTATTGTTTGACTGTTGAATTTTGTAGCCATTGTCGTTATCATTATGCCATATCCTATGAAGAAATTCCTTTGGTCACTTCTTGAGGTAGGGGAAACAGTGGTGATTGCTGTTGTTGCGGTGTTTGTAGTGCGTACGTTTATTGCACAACCATTTTTAGTGAGTGGGGCAAGTATGGAACAAAATTTTCATGATCGTGACTACCTTTTAGTGGATGAGCTTACGTATCGTATTCGTCCGCCCGAACGAGGAGAGGTGGTGGTGTTTAAATGGCCGGGAGATCATAAATCTTATTATATTAAGCGTATTATTGGTTTGCCTGGGGAGCGTGTTGTTGTGGATGATGGGAAAGTAAAAGTGACTGATGTAGAAGGTATACTACGTACTCTTGATGAATCTTACCTTGCTACATCTTTTTCTGGCCATACTGAGGCCACACTGGGCGCGCATCAGTATTTTGTGATGGGTGATAATCGAAGTTTTAGTTATGATTCAAGAAATTGGGGACCGGTGGATCGTTCTGAAATTGTGGGATTGGTGCGTGTGCGGTTGTGGCCATTAAACCAGGCGATGGCGTTTCATCCCCCTCGCTACTAATTATATTCTCTCTTTTCTTATTTATATTATTATGAGCTCATCAAAAAAATCTATTGAAAAAAAACAACCTAAAAAAGAATTATTTCTTGGAGTGAAAGGCATGTCTGATATTCTCCCAAAGGATGCGGATTTATGGAAATATGTATGGCAGGTGGGACACACCACTTCTGAAGTGCACGATTTTCATTATATTGAAACTCCCATTGCTGAATCTGCAGGTCTTTTTGAAACTACTGTGGGTGTTGCAACTGATATCGTGGAAAAGCAGATGTATGTGTTTACCACCAAGGGCAATGATCGTCTCACTTTGCGTCCCGAAGGGACGGCACCTGTGATGCGTAGTTATCTTGAACATCACCTTGGGTATTTTGCTTCACCATTAAAAGTGTATTACTACGGACCGATGTTTCGTTATGAAAAACCTCAAGCGGGGAGAGAGCGTCAGTTTCATCAATGGGGGTTTGAAATTATTGGCGATAGCGATCCATTTTATGATGCAGAAATTATTAGAACCAGTATTGATTTTTTCCGTGGATTAAAATGCAAGTCCTTGATTGTAAAAATAAATAGTATTGGGTGTCGTACTTGTCGTGCGAGTTATCGCGAATCATTGAAGCGTTTTTATCACTCTAAAAAGGATAAATTATGTGAGAATTGTGTGAATCGTTATGATAAAAATCCTTTACGTCTTTTGGATTGTAGTGAAGAAGGTTGCCTCACATTACGTGCCGATGCACCTCTTATTCTTGATTATCTTTGCCAGACTTGTAATACCCATTTTAAGGCAGTATTAGAACTTGTGGAGGACAATGGCATTCCTTATGAAATGGATCCTTATCTTGTGCGTGGGCTTGATTACTATAATCGTACGGTATTTGAACTTTATAGCACCTCACTTAAAAGTGCGGTGGGTGGGGGAGGACGTTATGATTATCTTGCGGAAGCATTAAGTGGACGTTCAGTGCCTGCGGTGGGAGTGGCACTTGGGATGGAGCGTGTTATACATGTACTTCGTGCCGAAGAAATTGTGCCTCATCTTAAACCGCGTCCAAAGATATTTTTTGCGGCAGTAGGCGATCAGGCAAAAAAAGCAAGTATGCGTCTTATGGGAGATATTCGTATGAGTGGTGTAGTAGTGGTTGAGGCACTCTCTAAAAAATCATTAAAGTCACAATTGAAAGCGGCGGATAAGGCGCGTGTTCCTTTAGCACTTATTTTAGGTCAACAAGAGGTGTTTGAAGGAACAATTTTGGTTCGTGATATGCAATCAGGTGCGCAAGAATCGATACTTTCTGCAAAACTAGTTGATGAAATAAAAAAACGTCTTCGACCATAAGAGGAATATTTATGGATTGTCTTTTTTGTAAAATTGGCTCAGGGGAAGTTTCTTCAGAAATTATTTATGAAGATGATTCTGTGAAAGCATTTAAAGATATTAAACCTTCGGCGCCCGTGCATTATCTTATTATTCCCAAGAAACATATTACCTCTGTTGTTGATCTTAAAGAATCTGATAGTGCGCTTATGATGCAACTTATATTAACTGCGCAACGACTTGCGGGAGAGGCTGGACTTTTGGGATATCGATTAGTATTTAATGTAGGGAGGGAAGGGGGACAAGTGATTGATCACCTCCACCTTCATCTTCTTGGGGGCTGGAATGATGATAATAGTCTTTTTGGGGTTCGCCATCCTCGATTGGACAAATAATTTATTTTTGATTATAGTGATATTCTTATGATTCATACTAAGAAAAAAGAAGGGGAGACCTTAAGCGCGTTTGTTTATCGCTTTAATAAAAAAGTGATGCAGGCAGGCGTGGTCAAGGAAACTAAAAAACGTCAATTTACGACACGTGGCGCGAATAAGGGGAAACGACGTATAGCAGCACTCTATCGTCTCAAAAAACAGGAAGATTTAGCACGTCTCAAAAAATACGGCCATCAATAATCTGCGAAAAAACACTATAAACAACCCGCCTTTTGGCGGTGTTGTTTATATGGGATTTGTATATTGTTCAATATTTTATATAATACCTCTATGACACTTTATGAGAGAATTGAAAATGATTTACATAACGCGCTCAAAGCACATAATACTGATCAGCTTGACGCATTACGGTTATTAAAATCGTCGTTACAGAATTATATAATTGAACGGCGCGCAAAAGGAATCCACGATCCTTTAGGTGATAAAGAGTGTGAAGAAGTGATTCGTCGCGAAATTAAAAAACGGAAAGAAGCAGCGACGCTTTATGCGTCTGCGGGACGTGCGGATTTGGAAGCGCAAGAAATAAAAGAGCTTACATTGTTTGAGCCCTATCTGCCTCCTCAAATGAGCGATGACGACTTGATGACTCTTGTAGAGAGTGTATTAAAAGAAAAAGGTGCTGTGACAGAAAAAGATTTTGGTATGTTGATGAAAGAAGTAATAGCGCGTGCGCAGGGCGGCGTGGATGGAGGACGTGTAAGTGATGCGCTTCGTAAAGTATTTGCCTCACGTGCATGAAGCAAAAAAATAGTGTACCGATTATAGAGATTTTTTCTTCGCGCGTATCGTTTGTGCGTTTTGAATCATCACTTACTAAACTCGCATATAATCTTTTTCTACAACTTAAAAAACCACAGAGTGCAGTGGCGCTTTATCTATTATCTGACGCAGAAATGCGCGCGTTAAATTATGTAACACGAGGAAAAAATATTCCCACGAATGTATTAAGCTTTGAAGCGCCTCATGATTTTGTTCTCCCTTCGTTACCGAAGGGTGTGCGTTATTGGGGAGAGGTGTATTGTGCGCCTTCTTTTATTCGTGTTCACAAACAAGATCTCCATCATATGATGATTCATGGTATTCTTCATCTTTTAGGATATGCGCATGAACAAAAGAGTGATAGAATAGTGATGGAGCGTCTTGAAGATATATTACTTCGCGCTCGTCAATAATAATTTTTATGTCACATCTTATTACCAGTTTGGATATTGGTTCGTCTCATATCAAAGGCGCGGTCGTTGCACAAAAAGATGATGGAAAACTTTCTGTGGTACATACATGGAGTACTCCCTCTACGGGGGTGCGGAAGGGAGTGATGGTGGATGTAGAAGAAATGACGGCGGTGCTTCGCGACCTTGCGCTCCATGTCCAGCATATTTCAAAAAAAGCGTTGCATAATGTGTTTATTAATATGAACAGCGAACACATTAAAGCGCGTGCGTCGCGGGGAATTGTCGCAGTGGCGCGGGCAGATCAAGAAATTCAACAGGATGATATTGATCGGGTGATTCAAGCATCGCGCGCAGTCAAAACCACACAGAATTATACGGTGATTCATAATATTATCCGCGAATATTTTGTGGACGATATTGGTGACATTCCTGATCCACTTGGGATGACAGGGAATCGTCTTGAGGTGAGCACCCTTATTATTGAAGCGTTTGCGCCGCATGTGAATGCATTGCTTAAAAATATAGAACGGGTGGGTATGCGCATCGGAGGCATTATTTTTAATCCACTTGCCGCATCGCGCGCGGTACTTACAAAGCGCCAAAAAGATTTAGGCGTCGTGCTTATTGATTTTGGTGCGGACACTACCTCGTTTGTGCTCTATGAAGAAAATAAAGTCGTGTATGCAAAAAGTTTTCCTGTAGGCTCTGGTCATATTACGAAAGATATTGCGATTGGACTTAAGACGTCTATGGACATCGCAGAAAAATTAAAGGTAACTTATGGATGTTCGTTGGTGAAAGAGGCGTTTCGAAAAGAATCTATTGATTTATCGCAATTTGATACGCGGGTACAAGGAGAAATTTCAAAGCGGTTTTTCACCGAAATTATTGAGGTACGTCTTGCAGAAATCCTTGATCTCGTGAATAATGACCTCAAGGGTTTAGGGCGTTTATCTGATCTCCCGGCAGGGGTGGTGATTACAGGAGGGGGGTCAAAATTGACCGGATTAAGCGAAATGGTGCGTCAGAAAATGCGTCTTCCTGTGCAGATTGGTCTCCCTAATCTTGAGCTGTTTTCTCTTATCGATCCCTCTCATGAAGAGATGCTTAATAATCCCGAGTTTGCTGTTGCGTTAGGACTTGCGTTGTGGGGAGGAGTTGAAGAGCAAATACCTTCTACGAGCGTGCAAACTATGAAGCATTTTTTCAAAAATCTTATCCCTTAATTATTGTTTTTATGAAAAATTCTAAAACAAAAAAATCTTCGCATGTTCAACGGAATAGCAAGAAAAGAAAAGATCCTTCTCCGCATGTAGGGCTTGCGTATACTTTTATTGGTCCCAAAGTAAAACGTACGGTGGCGAATGTGAAGGTGGTAGGAATCGGGGGAGGAGGTGGTAATGCGGTGACGCGCATGATGGAAGCGAATGATCGTATTCGTGGGGTAGAGTTTTTAGCGATTAATACCGATGCGCAGGATTTGGATTATGCATTAGCGCATCGAAAGATTTATATCGGAAAAGCGCTTACGAAAGGATTGGGCGCAGGAATGAATCCTGAAATTGGAAAACAAGCAGCGGAGGAAAATCGTTCAGAAATTGGTGAGGCGATTGAAGGTGCGGATATGGTATTTTTGACCGCGGGACTTGGTGGGGGCACGGGTGGAGGAGGTATTCCTGTAATTGCAGAAATTGCAAAAGAAAAAGGAATTTTGACAGTCGCGATTGTGACGAAGCCATTTACCTTTGAAGGCGCACAACGAATGGCGAATGCACAAGAGGGCTTAAATCGTCTCAAAGACAAGGTGGATGCGCTTGTGGTAATTCCTAATGATCGTATTTTTGAGCTTATTAATAAAGAAACACCAGCGATTCGTGCGTTCGGATATATTGATGATGTGTTGAAAAACGCGGTGCAGGGGATTGCGGATCTCATTAATATGCCGGGTATTATTAATGTGGATTTTGCGGATATTAAAGCAATTTTGAAAGATGCGGGAGCGACGATGATTGGGATTGGTTTGGCGTCCGGTCAGGATAGAGCGGTAAAGGCGGCAAACAGCACCCTCAACTCTCCTCTTCTTGAGATTTCTATTGATGGGGCGCGTGGCGTACTCTTTAGTGTGGCGGGAGGACGGGATTTAAAAATGTCTGAAATTAATGATATTGCAAAAGCAGTTTCACAAAATTTAGATGCAAATGCAAAAGTGATTTTTGGTGCCTATCACGATCGATCTCTGAAAGACAAGAGTATTAAAGTGACGGTGATTGCGACGGGCTTTAACGGGGTGTTTAATCAGCGTCTTGCGACGCCGACCTTATTTATGAACCCAGAGCTTTCATTGCGTAAGGAGCCGCCTCTTGCAGGTGCACAAAAAGAAAAAATAGTTCATGATCAAGAAAAAGAAAAAGAAAAGACACCAAAATCTTCTCCTCTTAACAAAGAAGAACAATCTTCTGATGCGTGGGAAATCCCCGCGTTTTTAAGAAAGAAGAAAAAATAGTTTTTATATAAGCCCCTTTTCTATTGTTCTTATAAGTTGCGGTCCTTCGTAGATCATTCCAGTGATGAGTTGAATAAGGTCTGCGCCCGCGCGGAGGCGTTCTTGTGCGTCATGGAGAGAAAAGATGCCTCCGCATCCAATAATGACAACTGTGTTTCCAAATGTCTCGCGTGTGTGTTTGATTAATTTTAATGAATTTTCTGCGGTGGGTTTTCCACTCAAATTACCTTTTGTTTTGTTGTAGTATAAAATTTCCTCTTGATTTAAGGCGGGATTATCTCTTTTTTTGACAAGATTAGAAAAGATAAAACCTCTTACATTGTGCGTGAGGGCGCAACGTACCAGCGCATCACTCTCTTCAAAACCAATCTCATTAGGCATTTTTATAAATAGCGGTTGAATGAATCCACATTGTGTGACTGCTTTAAGGAGATTATTAAAATGAGTTGGTGTAGTAAACGATTCTGTAAGGGTGGTATTAGGACAACTGATATTAAGTTCAAAATATTTCACGTAGGGTTTGTTTTTAAAAATAGAAAATGTTTCTCTATAATCATCAATTGCTTTTGGAATAGTATCTATTTCTTTAATATTTGAACTTCCCACACTTATCCCGATGCAATGTCCTTCAAGGTTTTTTTTATCTAAACGTTCTGCAACTTTTTTTGCGCCTTCGGATTTAAATCCCTTATTTACAAGGAGAGATTGTGATCGTGGGAGTCGTGCGAGGCGAGGTGGAGTATTGCCTTCGTATTCTCGTGCAGTGACGGTGCCCACCGTATTAAACCCAAAGCCGACAAGTCCCATTGTTTTTGCTAGATGTCCATCATAATCAAATCCTGCGGCAAGACCAATTGGATTTTCGACTGACAACCCCAACACGTTCTTTTTAGGTGGAGTGGTATTATGTGGGAAAAGAACACCAAAAAACCACTTTTGATTTTCTAATGTTTCGCCAACGTATGATATTTCGTTATGTACGCGCTCTGCATCGAACTGAAAGAGGATAGGTTTTATAAAATTTTTATACACTATACCAATTATTTTATTTAATACATTATTCATACTTTTTTGTTTTTTGTGTTTGCAATAAAACACTGATTTTTTATTATAAGTTATCTGTTATTAGTGATAAGTTAATCTTTACCCGCCTTCGGCGAGGCACTGAGTTTTGTAGCTAAAATTACCACGCTTTCAGCTTGTAATTTATAGACAAAATTCGTGTGCCCCCACCAGGGATCGAACCTGGGACCGTTTGCTTAAGAGGCAACTGCTCTACCAACTGAGCTATAGGGGCCCTTCTTCGCTTCCGTCGTCGCTAAAGCTATGACGGACAAGAAATCTGCGAAGGGTAAACTTAGCATACGGAAAAAGAGTGTGTTGTACAAGGGTTGTGTATCTATTTTTCTTGTGGTATATTTTTATTAGGCATTTTCACAATTAAAAACCTAAAAACCGGAGAACGTATGAATAATCAAGATTCACTCTCTTTAATAATAATAGATTTAAAATCTGAGGAGCGTTTTGCTTCCTCTAAGACAAAAACACACACAAGAAATAGATGGAGTCGCAAGATCCGTCACAAGAAACGTGTGAAAAAAAGCACACAGGAACAAATTATAGAGCACGCACATACTCATAATTCTTATATTAGTACGTTACGTGGTGCGGCACGGGAAAATTTGGTAAAACATGTTTTTTCTCAAATGAAAGAGAAAAGAATGATTACTGAATTTTTTATGACCGACAAGGGAGGAGAAGACGATCGAAAGGGTATTGATTGTTATGTTCATTACCACAATCATTTTTACCCCATTTCCATTGTGAGTCCCTTTGATCTGAAGAAAGAGAAAGAAAAACATCCTCATCTTGGATTTATCAGCGTTGACCTTCATAAGCCAGAATTATCTATCCTTCTTTCTATTGAAGACCAAATTGAGCGTATTCTTTTTGATGGTCTCCGCGCACGGATTGCTCAACAGGCATTGAATATATTGATGGCTGATGGCACTCTTTTTCGTTATGAGCAAGGTGAACGATTTCCTTGTGAGCATAATCATTTGTGTCATTACAAACTAATCACAATGAACCAACGACGAATGATTCCTCTTGTAGTGATCCAACACTTATGGGAAAAGGGTACGCATATGCGTTATCCTTCTGCGCTCATGTGTGTGGTGAATATGGAAGGAAAAAACGCAGATCAAGAGATTGTGGAGGCAATACAATTCTTTTTTGCGAAAGAAAGAATTGTATAACATTACATGGCTCGCTTTACAGCGAGCCTCTTTTTATCTATATTTTAACTATTCCGGCGTAGCGCAGCGGTAGCGCAGGGGACTGTTAATCCCTTGGTCGTAGGTTCGAATCCTACCGCCGGAGCCAAATTGTATGTTGCCCTTGCCCCAACCCACCCGTGCGCGCCTGTCCGCCGTAGCTTTAGCGAAGGAGGAGGCAACGACAAGGAGCTCCCTTTTGCCTTTATGAATGTGAATAAATTTGATAACATAGTAATAAATTAAGCAATATAAATAGCTATTACTTTAATTATAGTAATATATTACAATGTCGTCAACAAACAAATCCACAATCGCCGAGAATATAAAGAAATACCGAAACAAACTCGGTATTTCTCAAGATAAGCTCTCAAAACTTGCTGATGTTACCTACAACACAATCATCAAGATTGAATCGGGAGCGAATGTTAACCCAACCATTGAAACGATATCCAAAGTTGCCAAAGCGCTTAATGTTGGCGTTGATGATTTAATCAAATAAATATGGCAGTAAAATCTCTAAACAAAAATCTACATTCAGCAAGGACCGCAAAAACAGACGAGTTTTACACCCAGCTTCTTGATATTGAAAAAGAACTGAAACATTACAAAGATCAATTTTGCGGCAAGGTTGTTTATTGTAATTGCGATGATCCGTATGAGAGCAACTTTTTTAAATATTTTGCGTCCAATTTTAATGCTCTTAAATTGAAGAAGCTCATCACCACGAGTTATGGCGGATCACCAATTGTTGGAGGACAGTTACCATTATTTCAGGTTGCTGGATCAAAGGGCAAGCAACCATTCAAAATCGAGATCAAAGAAGTGCCGGATATAGACAAGGATGGCGCAATAAATCTTGATGATGTAAAGTATTTGCTCAAACATGACAAAAACACCGCTACGCCGCTAAAAGGCAGTGGTGATTTTCGAAGTGATGAATGCATAGAATTACTTAAGCAAGCTGATATAGTCGTAACCAATCCGCCGTTTTCTCTGTTCCGTGAATATGTTGCGCAACTAATGGAGCACAAAAAGAAGTTTTTAATTCTTGGTGATCAGAACGCCATAACCTATAAAGAAACTTTTGGTTATATAAAAGATGATAAATTGTGGCTTGGTTACGACAATGGCGGTACAAAGTGGTTTCAAGTTCCAATGGATTACGACATTACGACAGAATCAAGAAAGAAAATTGTAAATGGTGTGAAATATTTCAGCATGGGAAGAATTTTGTGGTTTACAAATCTTGATACCACTAAACGGCACGAGAATTTCGTGCTATATAAAAAATACACCCCCAAAGAATTTCCTAAGTATGACAATTATGATGTTATAAATGTTGATAAGGTTTCCGATATTCCAATGAACTATAAAGGTGTTATGGGTGTTCCAATTACATTTGTTGATAAATATAACCCCAAACAATTTGAAATACTGGGTGTAGCTAATTCTGCAAGATGGATTGGTTATAAATGTTTTACTTTAATACAAGGCAGGAAAATATATAATCGTATTTTGATTAAATTAAAAAAATAATATGAAAATTGATCTACATAAAATTCAAATTCGTAAAGTAATTGCTGGATACAAAGACAGCGCCGAGGAAGGTGTGGTTGCTTATGCAGGAAAACTTGATATTCGCCCGAAATATCAGCGTGAATTTGTTTACAAAGAAAAGCAACGCAATGCCGTTATTGAAACTATCAAAAATAGCTTTCCGTTGAATGTGATGTATTGGATGATCAGAGAAGACGGCGGTTATGAAGTTTTGGACGGCCAACAGCGGACTATCAGTATTGGGCAATATGTTAATGGCGATTTTTCGTTGAACGACCGCTTTTTCCATAATTTGACCAAAGAGGAGCAGGATAAAATCTTGGATTATGAATTGATGATTTACTTCTGCGAAGGCACAGACAAAGAGCGACTAGATTGGTTCAGAATTATCAATATCGCCGGAGAAAAATTGACCGATCAAGAAATCCGCAATGCGGTTTATACCGGGCCGTGGCTTTCTGACGCTAAACTCAAATTCAGCAAAACGCATTGCGCGGCGTATCTCCTGGCAAACGATGGCGGGCAATTAGTTAGTGGCTCGCCAATTCGGCAGGAATATTTGGAAACTGCACTGTCGTGGATAAATGACGGCAAGATTGAGGATTATATGGCAAAACACCAGCACGACAAAAATGCTGATAAATTATGGCAGTATTTTCAAAATGTTGTTGCATGGACACGAAAAACTTTTCCAAATTATCGCCGAGAAATGAGCAATGTGCCGTGGGGCGTGTTGTATAACGAATTCAAAGACAAAAAATTTGATTCAAAAAAACTGGAAAAGGAAATAACTGAATTAATGCAAAATGAAGATGTAACCAAAAAGTCCGGCATTTACGAATATGTTTTGACTGGAAACGAAAAATTTTTAAATATCCGTGCTTTCACTGACAAGATGAAACGAGAAGCGTATGAGAGGCAAAAAGGCATTTGCCCGCACTGCAAAGGCGAGAATAAGAAAAAGAAATGGGAAATTGAAGAAATGGAAGCGGATCATATCACGCCTTGGCATGAGGGCGGAAAAACTACCGCTGAAAATTGCCAAATGCTATGCAAGGAACACAATCGAACTAAATCTGGGAAATAAGAATGGCGGAAGTTTGTGAAAAAACAATATGGCAGAAATAATTCAACAACTATGGATATCAGGAGCAGGTCTTTTACAAAATATTGAAAATTTTTTCGGTCAATTTTTGCAAAACCTTGATCCGTCTTTATTCCAAAATGTCATTATTGGAATTTTAATGGTGCTTATTTTTATTGGGGAACAAATTTTTTCTGAGGTAAAAACGCAAGAAAAGAGAGGCGAATTTTCAAAAATGGTTATCTTTTATGAAATTCTCAATATCACTAGTACTGCGGTTTTGGCTATATTGTCAATCTTTGTAATTTCTTTTTTTAAGGATTCTATTGATAACCAGCAGATTCATAGTGTTGGGCTAAAATCAAAACTAATAATTGCTATTTTCACGGCTGTTGTAGCATTCATTCTGATCAAGCCAATTTTTAAATTTCAAGTATTTTTCCGGGGAAAGAGGCATAAATTCGAAATAGATTTTTTAAAAAGTCTTAATTTCTCAAAAATATTTAAATTTAGAAATCAGGTAAAAGCAGAGAAAATGGTCAGAGCGTGGAATTCATTTTGGTCTGAAAAGTCAGAATTTAACGAAAGAGATTTTACTCACATTTTTATATCTCACATTGATGACGCTATAAATTATGAAAAATTTGAGCTTGCAGTTCAGCTCGCACAAACTTACGCTTTTAATATTGAAAAGCGAGATCGTTTTGCTACGGGTTATGATATTTTACCGAAAGTGTTTGAATGGAACGAACAACAACTTTGGCTAAAAGGTTACGATACAGAGAAAAAAATAGAAAGCTTTTTTTCACAAAAGCATTTTCCAACATTTAGGACTTGGGCTTTAAAACTGTATAAAAAAACAAATTCAAAGAGAGAGCGTTTTTGGAATTGGCACTATTTTGGCGGAGAATTTTTTCAAGCAATAATCAAGGCATTGCTTAAAGACGGACATGGGCCATATCAACTTTTTTCTTCATTCAAAAAACATATCGAGGAAAGTTTGGAAAAATTAAATAAAATTAAAGACGAAGAAGAAAAGAAAAAATACGATCATTACATCACAGGGCTTTTTGCAAGTTTTTGTCCAACTTTCTTTAATGAAATTGATAACGCACTGTCAAATTATAGTATCTGGGAGCATGATTTTCCCAGAGAATGGAAAATATCAACAACAAATACAAAA
>CAINEW010000024.1 GCA_903847915.1 uncultured bacterium
GAAGAAAAGGAAGAGAAAATAACACTTGATGAGCTTAAAAAACTTGCAACTGATTTTAAAGAATGGAGAGATTTGAACGCTGTTCCCTTCCTCACTCATATCCGCAATTTTCTTGCAATAAACCAAGAACAAGATGCAATTCAAATTGCTGAAAAACGCGCTCAAAAAATTGCACAAGACATCGCAAAACTTCAGAAAGCAAAAGTAAAAAATCTTACATCATTTACCAAATCACTTCAGAAAGCGCAAGGATTTATCCAAGAGGGAAAGGTGATAAACACTGCTGCTTATAAGATTTTTACAAAAGAAATTGAGATGTTTTTCCCTACTACTACTTCGTCCCCTACTTCTTCAGAGTCAATAGTGGTACCTTCCGAATCAAAAGGAGAATCAAAACACCTAACTACCATTTCTCCTTCTACAACAACTTCAACGCCGAGCTCTTCGCTTGTTCAAGCGGTGTCCGCAGAACCTTCCCTTCGTGACTTGGTGCGTCAATCACTTGAAAAAGTGAAACAAGCGTATCAGGTCTTCATTGAAATGAGTAATTCTGTGAGGGAGTTACTCAATTAAATTACCCGAAAGGGAAACAAATACCCCCGCTTTTATTATAAAAGCGGGGGTATTTTTTACTCTATCTTTCTTTTTAGAGCACTGCTTCTTTCAACAACTTTCCTGCGCGGAATTTTGGTTTTGTGGACGCAGCAATTTGGATTTTTTCTCCTGTCTTTGGATTGACTCCCATTCGTGCTGCACGCTTTGCCACACGGAACGTGCCGAATCCACTAATTGCCACTTCTTCTCCACGAGACAATGCTTTCGTAATCGTATCAAAGACGCCATCAACCGCCATTTCGGTCTGCTTCTTCGTCTCGATACCCGCCGATTTCATGACCGCTTCTACAACATCACTTTTCTTCATATATAAAGTAGGTTTTCCCTCGACCTTTTCTTTGCTCTAAGCATAACAGAATTACACTATTTATGCACAAGAGAGGCTTTTTCTACCTAGCATACCAGGTTAGTGATTCCTAGCTTTCTAGGAACTACTATCTGGCATACTCTACTGCCTTCACCTCGCGCACCACCGTCACTTTGATTTCACCCGGATATTGTACATCAGATTGGATTTTCCCTGCAATCTCCTTCGCAAGTTGGAGTGCGCCAAAATCATCAATCTTTTCAGGCACCACAAACACGCGCACTTCACGTCCTGCAGACACCGCATAAGATTGTTTGACTCCTTCAAAACCATTCACTACACGCTCAATCTCTTCAAGGCGCTTAATATACTTTTCTACCGTATCACGTCGCGCACCAGGACGCGCACCAGAAATGACATCTGCTGTCGTCACTACGTATGCCTCTGGAGTTGAATAGGGAAATTCGTTATGATGAGATTCCATCGCATGAATCACTGCTTCATCAACCCCATATTTTTTTAGTAATTTTCTCCCAATTTCAACATGAGTTCCTTCTACATCGTGATCAATTGCTTTTCCAAGATCATGCACTAACGCGCCTTTTTTAACAACTGCCACATTAAGTCCAAGCTCGGAAGCAATCGCTCCCGCAATATGCGCCATTTCTATGGAATGTTGTAACACATTCTGCCCATAACTCGTACGAAAATGAAGACGCCCTAAAATCGCCAAAATTTCTTTCGGAAAATCCATAATTCCACACTCATACGCTGCCTCCTCTCCAAGCGTCTGAATACGCTTTTCTAATTCCGCGCGCGCCTCTTCCACTTTTTCCTCAATTTTTGCCGGCTGGATACGCCCATCTTTAATAAGACGCTCAAGCGACATCTTCGCGAGCTCACGGCGATACGGATCAAATGAAGAAAGAAGAATGCTCTCTGGTGTTTCATCTACAATCACTTCTACTCCCGTGAGCCGTTCAAATGTCTTAATATTTCTTCCTTCACGTCCAATAATTTTTCCTTTAATTTCTTCATTCGGAAGTTCTACCACACTTGTTGTCACATCATTGATATGATCGCGCGCGCATCGTTCAAGGGATGAGATAATCACTTCAAGCGCCTTCCCATCAAGCGCATCTTTTCGCTCACGTTCAAATTTAATAAGCGCCTCGTTCATTTCTTTTTTATTGCTCTCTTCTAACTCCTTAAAAAGTTGGCGTTTTGCATCTTCACGCGAAAGTTGCGCCACGCGCTCTAATTCTGTCACCGCATGATCTTTTATTTTTTTTGCTTCTACCTCAAGATCGTGCACACGTGTCTCTTCCTTTTTCACACGTTCTGATTCTTGTTCAAGTCCTGCACGATCTTTTTCAACCGCATCTTCCTTTTTAAGCAAACGTTCCTCAAGTTGACGAATCTCCTGCTTCCGCTCACGTTCCTCTCGTTGAGCATTTTCAATAACCGTAGTCGCCTTTTCTTTCGCTTCTACGACAATGGACTTCGCCTCCGTTCGTGCCTCTTCAAGCTCCTTTTTTGACTGTTCCTCGAGCGAATGTGCGCTCTTCTGTGCGATAAAAAACCTGATTCCGTAGCCAACCACTGCGCCCAAAACGAGCGCTCCTAGCATCAATGGATCCATAAAATGTAAATAATAAATAATACGACGTTTTCATTACTCTTTTAGTATACCCTGCTCTCGCCGAAGGGTCAAAAAAATCAAAATAAGGTACAATGAAATCTATGCGAACTACTCACCTATTAGTCATCTTAGATGGATTTGGCATCGGTGCGCGCGACGAAAGCAATCCTATCTATCGTGCAGATCCTCCCACACTCAATATGATTCACCGCTCATTCCCCGGCTGCGCACTTCAAGCGTCAGGCAACGCCGTCGGCCTCGCATGGGACGAAGTCGGCAATAGCGAAGTAGGCCACCTTACAATTGGCGCAGGAAAAATTCTCTACCAATATTTTCCTCGTATCACCCGCGCGATACAAGACAAATCATTTTTTGAAAATCCTGCATTAAAAAACGCCTACGCTCACGCACATAAAAATAGTAGTACTATCCACCTTGTAGGACTTTTGACTGAAGGCACTGTCCATGCCTCATTTGATCATTTAGTAGCGCTCATAGAAATGGCACAAAAAGAATCGTGCGCTAATCTCTCGCTCCATCTTTTTTCAGATGGGATAGATAAAAATCCAAGAGCACTTACAGGACTACTTCAAAAACTAGAGATGATAATAAAAGAAAAAGGAGTAGGTATAATAAGTACAATCACAGGACGTTATTATGCGATGAACCGTGATGGACATTATGATCGCACTGAACACACGTATCGCACACTGGTAGAAAATAAAGGATCTCACGAACCAATTGAAACAGTAATTCAAAAAACCTATGCAAAAGAATTGAGTGACGAATTTATTGAACCGACGATTTTCCACAACGCAAAAATGATAAGTGAAAATGATGCAGTGATTTTTTTCAATTTCCGTGAAGATAGTATGAAACAAATCGCCGCTCCTTTTGTAAGTCCTTCATTCAACACATTTCAAACAACACTCCCCGCAAATCTTTTTGTCACTACAATGACTTCGTATGATTCTTCCTATAATGCGCACGTCGCCTTCCCTCCCGAACAAGTGGAAGAACCGTTAGGAAAAGTGTTAGCAGATAATCAAAAAACACAACTGCGCATCGCGGAAACTGAAAAATATGCCCACATTACTTATTTCTTGAACGGCCTTCGTAAAGAACCTTTCGAAAATGAATTTCGTGTCTTAATTCCCACAGAAAATATCCCCCGCCACGATGCACGCCCAGAAATGCAGGCACGCGCCATCACCGATCGCGCTCTCGCGGCGCTCGCAGACGGCGCGTTTGACCTTATCGTCATTAATTACGCCAATCCAGATATTGTCGCCCACACCGGCAACTATGAGGCAACGGTAAAAGCGATTCATGCGGTGGACGGAGAAATAAAACGCCTTATGGATGCAGTGATAGAAAATAATCACACGCTTATTATTACGAGCGACCACGGTAATGCGGAACGTGTCTTAAATCCTGTAACCGGCGAACGCGAAACAGGTCATGACCCAAACCCCGTACCCTTCTATCTCATAAATAAAAAGTTTCAAAAAACAACACAAGAACCCCCGTTCTACAACCTCCCCCTCATCGGCATTCTCTCCGATATCACCCCCACAATCCTTGAACTTATGGATCTCCCCAAACCCCCCAGCATGACCGGCCAAAGCTTATTAAAAGAACTGAATAATAATTATTGATAATGATTGTTCACATCAAGAATCTCTACAGTATCACGAGAGAGGAAAATAAAAATCGCGCGATATTTTTTATCTACGCGAAAACTCCATACTTTCATTCGTTTCGGTTCCAATAATTCTGTCTCTAAACTCGGATGAAATGGATTCTTCTCAAATAAGATGGTCTGTTTCTCAAATTTTTTGAGAATGTTATGTGCAGAAAGATAACGTCTTATTTCCGCATGAAGCGGAGAAATGGTCATACACTAAAATAATCAGAACGGCGAAGTCCTTGCGAAAGAGAAGTAAGAAACTTCTTAGAATATTTTTTGGTACGCCGAAAAGCATCCATAATATTTTTATGATTCCGTGTAGGGGGTGGAGAAAATATGCCTTCACGCATCACCTCTTGAAGATACTCATATTGCAACGCACGCTCCACTAATTCTTGATATTCTTTTTTAGGAATCGTCACAGTAACCATATACACATTATACCATACTCCCTTACACCAATCAATCTTTGAAATGAACTTTTAGAAATCACCAAGTTTTTTTGTAAGCATGAACCCGTTACAATGTCTCAATATTCCCAAATACGATTGTAATGACTGATCATAATACTCATCGTTTTTCTTTTCTGATAGTTTTCAGAACATTCGTTTTTTAGTCGTCATTCGTAACACGCGATAGTGTGGCAAAAGTATATATCCTAAGAAATCAATGCCGTGCGAATGTTTTCTTATAACCACTTTCTTTTCGTGTAGACACAACAAAAGGTGATTAGTAAGAAATAACTGTAGTTGTGATGTACAATCACAAAATCATCTGCGTAGCGAACGTAATATATTGTTTTGAGAACATGTTTTAAGTATTGATCTAATTCATTGAGGTAGATATTTGCGATATATCGCACTACAAACCAAGCTACAAGAAATAGGAAAAATGGTTGGCGGTTGGATACGATATACACAACAAGCACCCTAAAAGAGTGCTTGTTTTTTTCTTTGACTATCGAGAGACTTCCAGAAACCGGAACGACCTATTGCTCCAGTGATTGTCCGCGTCATTGTAGTTCACGTTCGGAACATTGCCGTCAGGATTACGCGACCTCGTAAAGCGCTCGATACCATCCATTGCACCAAAAATCTTTTTCAAAATTTTCTGAGTTATCCGATCACATCGGTTTGTATTTTGAAGCATCTTTTTATTTAAAAGAATCTTCACAAGTATCGAGCACGTAGTTTCTTTTGTTGTAGGGTAAATCGCTATCCGTTTTTATAAGACCGATTTAATAACCAATCTTTATTATAACAAAATATCCAAGAGAATTTTCTCTTGGATATTAATGAAGTGATTAAGGGAGGAGTTAAAAGGTTAAGAAACTACCTCACGAGCACGCAAACCGTCATACGCATTGTCAGTACTGCAGTAGTCCACGCGCACCCCGCCGCCGCCCAAGCGCACGCCCGGAACAGCGCCGTCAGGATTACGCGAGCCACAACAAAGCGTCCAATTCTTTTCGTCTAACCACAACCCAGTTTCATCAAAGAATTTCATTCCATGAATCAACCGCTCTAAAAGCGTTTCTCCTGAAATGTTTTTTTCTTTAAGTTGAATTGCGGAAAGATTTTTCAACGTTTCGTCTGCTTCACGAACATCGCGCACACGAATTGCATACGGACCGTTTTCTGCGGTGCGGTCATTATGCTTCATTGTGAGATCATCGCGATATAACGAAACCTTGATCTCTCGCGCTCTCATTTGCTTTACACAAAGATTTTCACTCACGCCCGGCGCAATGAGAATCGGTCGAATAATATCCTCATGTATTTCCGGAATTATGAGAGATGAGAAATCCGTTTCCATCCCAAACCATTTGAGATAAAAACGTTCCCATTCTTGAATGATTGGTTCAACGTCTTGAGAGAATGGCTCAAGGAGCACTTCTCTGATTCTTTTTTGTAATTTTCCTTTCTTCCCCGCCCAGTATTGAGCGTAGTCGTAAGGATAATCATTCGGAATAGATCCGACGACAGTCGTGGACAAATCTTTCATTTGACCAGGACTAAGTGGGTTTTGTTTTTGGACAGTTTTATGCGTAGGCATAACAATTTCCTTTCATATTAAGTTTTAAAAATGCTTGTGAATTAATGTAAGAATAATCTTTCATCCTTACTCTTCCATTATATCATATATCTAATAAAATTGCAATAGCTATAAAACCCCCATTATTCCTACCTAATTACTACTAAATTACAATCGTATTACTATTAATTACTATCGTATTACGATCGAATTACCTATATTTCCCCAAAAAGAGTATAATAGAACCATGAAGTTTATCTTCAAAATCCTTCTTCGAGTAATTATAAATATCGGCGCGCTCTATTGCGCAAGTATCTGGATTGCGGGATTTTCATTTGCCGGCACATGGAAAGATTGGCTCATCGCAGGGGTAATTTTGACGATTATCCATCTTGCAGTCCGCCCCCTTTTGAAATTTGTGTTAAGCCCCCTCATCCTCCTCACCTTCGGGTTGTTTACTATCATTATCAATATGTTTACCCTCTTCCTCCTTGACACATTCTCTGATCCGCTTACAATCCAAGGATACGCTCCCCTCTTTTTAGGAACACTCATCGTAGGATTCGCCCATGCGGTCTTCCACGCTATAGAAAAATAACCACATTACTATTGAATTACCACTGTATTACTACCTAATTACCACTAAATTTCTACTAAATTACTATTGAATCTATGCTCACCATTCTTCAGATTATCCTTTCGGTTATCCTTATTGGTCTTATTCTCCTCCAAGAACGCTCCGGAGAAAGTTCGGCTCTTTTTGGCGGTATGGGAGGTGGAAGCGGTTCTTACCAAACACGACGTGGATTGGAACGCATCGTCTATTGGGCAACCATTGTAAGCGCCGGTCTTTTTGCGCTCCTCGCGCTTTTAAACCTTGTTTTTAAAATTTAAACACATTTTAAACACCCTCACAGCACACGAAACACGCTTAGTGATAGGCGCGAGCATCTTTTTTTTCTGTGTATTAATTACACGCACCGGACTCGCTATTCATAATCATAGTGTTTTTATACCTATTGAAGGCGGTGAATATCGCGAAGGGATTGTCGGTCAACCCATTATTATTCACCCTGTATTTTCAGAAAACCAACCCGATAAAGACATTTCAGCGCTCCTCTTTACACCACTCGGCGATTTACTCTCCGCACTTGAAGTAAATGATACAGGAGACCTCTACACCCTCAAACTCAAAGAAGATCTTTTATGGGACGACGGCGAGCGACTTACTTCAGACGATATTTTTTTTACTATTAAAACTATTCAAGATCCACGCACTCATTCACCACTCCTCAAAAATTGGCAAGGAGTTGAGACCACACGCGAAAGCGAACTCAAACTTACTCTCCACCTCCCAAGTCCTTATATATTTATGGATCGCATCATAAATCGTCTCACTCTTCTTCCTCAACATATTTATCGTGCTCTCCCCAAAGAAAACAGCGCGCTCTCTTCGTATAATCTTGCTCCCGTAGGCAATGGTCCTTATATGTTCAAAAATCTTATTACTCGCAAAGATGGATTTATAAGCGAATATCATCTCGTTCCTAATATACATTATTTTCGCGCCCTCCCTTTTATTCAATCATTTGTCGTAGTATTTTATGAAACACTTGATGCGCTTTTTAACGATCTTACGATAAGACGTATTGATGGTATGGGTGGAAGAAAAATAACAAATTCACTTCCACCATCATTTAAAATAGAACCGATCGGCACCGCAGAAAGCGCAATACTTTTTCTCAATCTCCAAAACGATACGCTTAAAAATATTTCACTCCGCACCAAACTCAAAAACACTCTCTCACGCGTCTCTCTCGCACGCTTAGCCTTTCCTTGTTGTGCATATCCAATCACAAATCTTCTTTCTCTTTCCTCTCCAGAAGAATTTTCTGAAGAAAACAAAACAACAACACAACCCATTGAATCTTTATTGTCTTCGCTTACCACAAATGACGCACCTTCACTCACACTCTCATTCCCTTCTACCGATCTTTTCATTCCTATTGCACAAGAATTAAAAAAAATGTGGGAAATGAATAATAGTGCTCACATCACACTTGATCCACTTACACCACGCGAATTTACACAAAAAACGAATGCGCGCACCTACGATCTCCTTCTTGCTGGTATCGCGCTTGATATTCCTGAAGATCTTTTTTCTCTTTTTCATTCTTCAGAACGTTTTACTCCAGGCACCAACTTAAGCGGCTATCAAAACCAAGAAGTAGATAAATTACTTGAAGCCACACGAGAAACAAAAGACGAAGAAAAAAGAATGGCCTTTGTTTCGCGCGCATGGCAACTTATTGAACGCGACATCTCCACCATCCCCCTTTTCTCAATTCCTTATCTTTACGCTCACGAACAATCTCTCGAAGGGTTTAATGAACAGAACATAATACGACAAGAAGATAGATTTCTTAATGTCACCGACTGGCACAATGCAAGTGTGCGCGTGTGGCAATAAAAAGACATAAAAATAGAGCAAAAGATATCCCCATCTAGGCACATTTGACAAAAACACACAAAGGGACTATACTTATAATAATCAAGCGTAGTTCTCCTGCTTTTAGAAAAATTGTAAACCTCAAAAAAATCTGCATTTTTCTCATTTTCCACGACTATTTTTCTTAACTACATATAAAAGAGCTGGGGTGGTGGAACTGGCAGACACGCTGGCTTCAGGAGCCAGTACCGCAGGGTTTGAGGGTTCAAATCCCTCCTCCAGCACAAAAAGATTAAAGAAACATATCGCTTGTAACATTATAATTATCAATTATTTATTATTTTGAAAACGAATATGCCATCATGCGCGTCATGCGCGGAAATAGCATATTGCTGTCTGAAAAATAACCAATGTATATGAAAGAATATACACCTCGTACGCCAAAAAAGATGGCAACGAAAATAGTAAAAACCACGAAATCCACTCATGAAGAGCCGGTGGTGCGCTTTATTGCGCTCGGCGGATTGGAAGAAGTCGGAAGGAATATGATGCTCCTTGAGTATGAAGACGAAATTATCATTATTGATATCGGTCTTATTTTCTCAAACGAATCAACTCCGGGCATTGACTGTATCATTCCGAACGTCACGTATCTTGAAGAACGAAAAGAAAAAATTAAGGCGCTTGTCGTAACCCACGGTCACTACGACCACATCGGCGCACTCCCCTATCTCATTGAAAAGATAGGGAATCCGCTTATTTACACCACACAACTTTCAAAAGAAATTATTTTGAAACGGCAAGACGATTTTCCGAATTCGCCTAAATTGCGTTTCGAAATGGTGAAAGGCGGAGAAACACATCAACTTTCAGAGCATTTTGCCATTGAAACGTTTGATGTTGTCCACAACATTCCTGACGGATTCGGCATGATTATTAAAACGCCAGTGGGCAATATTGTGCATCCGGGAGAATTCAAATTTGACTATGACAACGAAGGGAAACCGCGCGGACTGGACACATGGAAATGGGTAGGACAACAAAACATCCACACCCTCATGATGGACTCCACCGGAGCAGAAATCCCAGGACACTCTATGTCAGAACGCGTAGTAGAACAAGAGCTCGATAAACTTATTAAAAATGCCCCGGGACGCATTTTAGTGGGCACCTTTGCCTCGCTCCTTGATCGTCTCTATGAGATGGTTAAAATTGCAGAAAAGTATGGACGCCATGTGGTGGTCAATGGGCGCTCCATGCAAAGCAATATTGAAATTGCACAACGGTTGGGTTACATGAAATTCAAACAAGGAACTATTATTCCTATTGAAGATATTCAAAAATATCAGGACAATAAGTTATTTGTGTTTTGTACGGGCGCCCAAGGAGAACCAAAGGCAGCATTAATGCGCATCGCAAACGGCGAACACAGACACATTCGTATTAAATCAACCGACAGTGTTATCCTCTCTTCGTCGGTTGTGCCCGGCAACGAACGAAGCGCACAAAATCTCAAAGACAATCTTGCGCGTCAAGGAGCAATTATCTATCACCACAAAATGTTAGACATTCACTCTTCAGGTCACGCACCACAAGAAGAATTGAAAACAGTGATGAAGTTAGTGAAACCAAAACATTTCCTCCCGATTCACGGTTACTACTTTATGCGCTATCGTAATGGAAAACTCGCTGAAGAAGTATTAGGACTTCCTCCTCACAACATTCTCATCGCTGATGATGGCGTCGTGGTTGAATTCAAAAAAGACACTGCACGCGTCACTGATGAACACGTACCCGCATTCCCGATTATGGTAGATGGATTGGGTGTCGGTGATGTAGGTGAAGTCGTCTTACGCGATCGCTTGACTCTCGCCGAAGAGGGAATGTTAGTCATTATCACCACAATGAGTCGCGAAGGAGGAAAAGTACTTAAAAATCCTGATATCATTTCGCGCGGATTTATCTATCTTAAAGATCATCAAGAACTTCTTGAAGAAATTAGAAAAAAGATTCGTGGCATTATCGGCCGTATCCCTCATCATCAAGGACTAGATGCCGACTACATCAAAACCCTTATCCGCGACCAAATCGGACAATTCCTGTATAATAAGACGAAACGTCGCCCGATGATTTTGCCTGTAGTGATAGAAGTATAACCATTAAATCTTATGAAACCCGTCCTCATTTCAGGAATGCAACCCACAGGACATCTCCATCTCGGAAATTATTTGGGCGCACTCAAGAATTTTGTGAATCTCCAAAATTCGGGACGCTATGAATGTTTCTTCTTTGTCGCAGATTACCATTCACTCACAGAGCATTTTGAACCAGAGGAACGGAGGAATTATATTCTTGACCTCGTCGCGACCTATCTCGCTGCAGGACTTGATCCTAAAAAATCAACACTCTTCCTTCAATCCACAACACACAACACCGAACTAGGATGGATTTTTAACACCATGACCCCTTTTGGTGAATTGCGTCGCATGACCCAATTTAAAGACAAATCAGAGTCAGATCCTCACAATATCAACGTCGGTCTTTTTGATTATCCCGTGCTTATGGCGGCCGATATCCTCCTCTATAACCCTTCCTATGTGCCTGTGGGAGAAGATCAGCTCCAACACCTTGAACTCACACGCACGCTTGCGCGCAAATTCAATACAAAATTCGGTAAAACATTTAATGAGCCGCAACCGCTTTTAACCGAAGTCCCCCGCTTGATGAGTTTGGATGATGCAGCACGAAAAATGTCAAAATCGCGTCCTGCAGGATGCCTCTTTATTGACGACACTCCGGATATGATCAGAGAAAAAATGAAACGCGCTGTCACGGACTCGGGAAAAGAAGTGCGCTATGACCCGAAAACAAAACAGGCAGTGAGTAATCTTATTTTGATTTATGCAACCTTGAGTGGGCAGTCAATTAAAAAGATTGAAAAAAACTACGAAGGGAAGGGGTATGGCGAATTCAAACGCGATCTCGGAGAGCTTATTGTAAAATTCTTTGCGCCATTCCAAAAAAAGAAAAAGACATTACTTAAAAAACAAGTGTTAGTAAAACGCGTGCTTACACGCGGCGCACAAAAAGCAAATAAAATAGGATTGCAAAAATTGAGCGAAATAAAGAAAAAAATGGGATTGGTAATATAAACAAAAAAATCCATCGTAATCATACGATGGATTTTTAATTAATGCACCATTGGCACATCAATAATCTTTATTAATTGCACAGTCAAATTTCCTTCCTCTTCTTTCGCACAAAACGCACAACAAGAAGATTGGATAAAAAAATGTGACAGAGTACTTTCAGGAGGAAGCTCAAAACTTCCGTGTGCAAGATCGCGAACGCCTTTCATGGTCATTTCAAGAAGAAGCCCACATTTCTGACAAAACATCCACATCACTGATTGAGGCTTCTCAAATGACAAAAGAAGTTGCTGGCGATCAACTACATGTCCTCCTGAAGAAGTAGTAGTCACGCCAAAGAGTTTTTGTTTGTTATTCATATCATATATTGATCATTATTAAAGAGATATTAATTGTAACTCTTCTTGTTCATCTTGTCAATTATTTCCAATGCAAGCGCGCGGAGAGTATTATTATAAATTTTATCTTCAATTTCTGAAAGTTTATCTCCAGGAAATGTCTTATAGGCAAAATCAGGAGGAATTTTGAAAAAAATATCTGCTTTTATGTCTTTATCTCTCATTGAAGCATCGATGGTTACTCGCACCATTCCCTTTTCTTTTTGTAATTCAAAAAATGCATCGACACCATGATACCAATCAAGTGCAGTATCTGGCATTCCTTCTGGAGCCAACGCAGTGTAATAACTCAATAAAGAATTATCCTCTAAATTAAGCAGAGAGACAATTGTCGCATAAAGATCGTCAGCAAATTGCGCTTCTGGTTCAGAAAAATTTTCTGAACGCTGGCGATGTTTAATATCTGCTATTGATCTCTCAAATGATGCATAGCCCTCATGTTTAGAAGATTCAAACTTGTTTTTGTTTTCACACGATTCCATTTCTTTCTTTTTTGTTGTTCCAAGAAGCTCTCGTTCTATGTCCTTACCCGGTTGAAACCCACCATAAAATGGTTGCCCATCAATAAACATATAATTATATTTTCTTTAGCCCTATCCAGACCTTTTGATGCTCAAGCGTCGTTGCAATTTCTGCGAGAAACCCTTCCTCGCGCGCATAGGTTACACGTTCTGCATTCACCTCTTTTTTAAGTATACGCTCATATTTACGCGCCACAAAATTAACCTCTCCCTCGCTCTCAATCATAAGAGCAATCGCATCCCGTGGCGAAAGGTGCGCATCCTGGCGCAAATCCTGAATCATACGCATCAATTCACGGAAAATCCCCTCTTCTTTTAGGGCGTGGGTAATAATCGTATCAAGCATCACCGATTCTTTGGCGCCTTTTTTGAACATAATTTCTTTCACGTTCACCTCATCTTTGAGCAATTCAAGTAATTCTTTTTTGCCCCTAAGGGTACTATCTGAAAGCGTAAGCGACGCAAGGGGCTGGCGCACCTTAATCCCCGCTTCAGAACGCCGCGCAAGTCCTGCACTCGCATACGCACGCACTTTTTCCATATCAGCGCACAATTTTTTATTGACCATCCGCTTTTCGGATTTCGGCCATAGTGTTTCGTGCACCGAAACTGATTTATTCCCTTTATTTAACGACTGAAAAAGTGCCTCACTTACAAACGGCATAAAAGGCGCCAAAAGAACACTTATGGTTTCTAACACCATGCGTAATGTTGCGGACGCCGATTGATAATCGCGCACATCATCCGATTTTTGAAAACGTCTTCGCGAACGGCGAATATACCAACGCGAACAATCATCAATCAGCCCCTGAATAATTCTCGTTGCTTCTACAATTTCATACTTATCCAAATGTTTGGTAGAAAGTTCGATCGTTTCATGAAGACGCGCCATAATCCACTGATCAAGAATATGTTTACTTTTTATCTTTTGAGAAACTGACACATGAGCACCATACGTGCGATAAAACACAAACGAGTTGTAAAGAATAGTGAGTAATTGACGTTGAATCGTCACCAAATCCGCCTCATCAAATCGTTTTGATTCTCCTGGTTGATTAAGTGTAAAAAAATTCCAACGCACCACATCAATCCCATGTTTTTCTATAAGTTCCCAAGGGTTTACCACATTCCCCTTCGATTTAGACATCTTCTGCCCTTGTTTATCCAATAAGAGCCCTAACGAAATTACATTTTTATATGGCGCGCCCTTTCCTAACAACACTCCAATCGCAAGAAGTGTATAAAACCATCCGCGTGTTTGGTCTACTCCTTCAGCAATAAAATCGGCAGGATATGCAATAGTTTTTGTCATAAAAGGATAATGTGTCTGCGCAAATGGCATAGACCCAGAATCAAACCACACATCCATAACCTCACTCACCCGCTGCATTACCCCTTTACATCTTGCGCACGGAAAAGTCGCTGCATCGATATAAGGACGATGTAAATCAATATATCCCTTCTCATCCAATGGAAGCATTTTTACCTTTATCGGATAAAATTCTCCAACACGAGGGTACATAAGTTGCTGTATCGCCTCATCTCTCAAGCCTTCCATCGCGCCCTTCAACATCCAAAGCGGATCACCATGGCTCACAATTAAAATAGTTTTACCTTCTTCTTTTACCTCAAGATCGCGGATAACTTCTACCACTCTTTTTTTCACATCATTCCTACTTTCTCCTCCATCGTGAGACATATTAAAATCTTTATGGTCTTCTTTAAGTTTTTTCTCTTCTTTCACTGGCCCATTTCTAAAAATACCGCCCCAATCTAACTCTGTAAGACGCGGATCAGAAATAAGACGCGCGCCACTTATTTTTTGCACAATATGTGCCGTCTCTTGTGTACGTGCAAGTGGAGACGCCACAATCAAATCAATTTTTTTCTTCGCAAGCATTTTTGCACTTTTCGTCACTTGGCGAATTCCTTTTTTAGTTAAATGAGAAGTGTAAATAGGGAAGTCGCGTGGAGGTCCATAAAATCCATCCACATTATGATCCGATTCTCCATGACGCAAGAAAAAATACGTATTCCGCGCAACTAATTTTTCTTTCAATTCGTCTACTCCTCCAAGTACTTCCTGATGAGCACATTCCCTACATTGCCACACTGGCAACGGTGTTCCCCAATAACGCTCGCGGGAAATCGCCCAATCTTTTGCTTCTTTAATCCACTCACCAAATCGCCCCGTACCAATAGACACAGGAATCCAATTTATCTTATTATTCGCTTTCAAAAGATTTTTACGTAAAATACTCATCCCAATAAACCACGAAGTGCGCGCATAATAAAGTAATGGTGTATTACACCGCCAACAAAACGGATATTCATGGGTATAATCCTCCTTCTTAAAGAGAAGTTTCCTGCTCTCAAGATCGCTTATAAGTTCATCTTCTGTGGCGCGCGCCTTCACATACTTCCCTGTATAACCAGACACTATATCCATAAATTTCCCCTCTTCGTTTACCGTATGATGCATCGGCAATCCTAATGTTTTGCCGAGAGCGTAGTCATCTTCCCCATACATCATTGCCGTATGCACAATCCCCGTACCATCGGTGGTCGTCACAAAATCCGCCGGATATATTTTGTAGGATTTTTCACTTACGAGTGGCGCAACTTCAAAAAGTGGTTTGTAAGAAACTCCTATGAGATCTTTCCCACTCAATGTCGCTTTTCTAGCGCCCTGAAGTCCAAGCGCAGATACACGATCTTTCCCACAAATTAATAATTCTCCTTTTTCCTCTATTACAACATAAGAAACATTCTTCCCTATCGCGAGCGCAACGTTTCCCGGCAAAGTCCACGGCGTCGTGGTCCACGAAAGAATAAAGGTGTTATCGGTCGTATGAAAACTACCGATCTTCTGTCCTTTTGGAAGTTTAAATTTCACATACACTGCCGTATCTTTTGTTTCTTTATATCCAAGCGCTAATTCATGCGAAGAAAGTCCTGTCCCACATCGTGTACACCACGGCACCACTTTATGTCCTCTATACAACAACTTCTTTTTTGCAATCTGTTTCACAATCCACCAGACACTTTCTATATAATCATTTTCGTAGGTAACATAAGGATGAGTGGTATCAATCCAAAAACCAATGCGAGAGGTTATTCGCTCCCACTCATCTTTATAGTTCCACACCACTTCACGACATTTTGCATTAAACCTCCCAATCCCCAACGCTTCAATATCTTTTTTCGTTTTTAACCCCAACTGTTTTTCTGCTTCAATTTCCACCGGCAATCCATGAGTGTCCCATCCTGCCATACGTGGCACAAAAAAACCACACATCATCTTATAACGCAGCACCGCATCTTTAAACGAGCGTGCAATCATATGATGAATCCCCGGCCTACCATTCGCACTCGGTGGCCCTTCATAAAACACAAATGTTTTCTGATTCTTCTTTTTTTTACGCGCAAGTATCCGCTCACGAACATGATGCTCTTTCCAAAACTCAAGAACACGCGCCTCCACACGCGGCAAAGAAAATTGATCAAGATTATCTAACATAAAAATAAATCAAATAAAGGGTGCACCTACTTACTACTACTTCTCAAGACGTTCAAGTATTTTCTTAATAAAAACGCCTTGTTGTTCTAAATGCACAAAAATCGTTTCGGTCTCTCGTTCTGCTTTCAAATTAATTTCAAAATCCGCTTGCGCGCGCGCCTCCGCATATCTCCCCTGCAAATTTTGCCCAATCATAATAAGTGGTAAAAAGAGGAGTTGAATCATATTAGAAATAAAGAGCCATAACACAAACGCAGGAAACGGATCAAATTGTAAGTCAATCGGCGCAACCATATTCCAGATGAGCCACCCAAATGTCCACCCTGTGAGTACAAAAAAGAAACCCATCGTACCAATTTTCTCGGTAATCCAAAGCGCAAAGCGTTCAATTTTTGTTAACGATTCCTTGTGTTCAATCGCTATATTACGCAAACGTCCATGCAATGCCTTTAACTCCTCAAGTGAAAGTGTTGTTTTTTCGCTATTTTCCTGTTCCATGACTCCCATCATATCACACCCACAAAGCCCTGTAAAAAGGAGTTAAAACATCTTTTATTTACATCTTGTCTGGCAAGGAAATGCCTAAGATATCAAAAAGGTTTTGAAATATAATCAATGTTGCTTGAAGGAGTGCCACGCGCGCAGAAGCAATATCATTCAGCTCTCCCACCACATGTGCCTTTTCATAGAAGGCATGGAATGTCCGTGCAAGCTCACTTGCATATCGCGTCAAAAGGTGCACTCCTCGCGTTTTTACAACTTCTTCCATTACCTCCGAAAAAGAAAGGAGTTTTAAGATAAGCATCCGCTCTTCCTTACTCGTTAAGAGTGAAAAATCTGGTTTTCCTACTTGTGATAATTTTTTCTTATGAGCACGCACTTTCGTTAAAATATTCTTTGCGCGCACCGCCGCGTACTGCACATAATAAACCGGATTTTTCATAGATCGCTCTTTCGCACGCCCGATATCAAAATCAATATGCGTATCCGGCGCCACGCTTAAAAAAATAAATCGTGCCACATCCACTCCTACATCCTCCACAAGCTCTTCAAATGTCACAAACTTTCCTTTTCGTTTTGACATCTTAAATTCTTCGCCATCACGAATAAGACGGATTGCTTGAGTTACAATAACTTCAGAAGCAGGCATTCCTACTAATTTCGCTGCCGCCTGAATACGCACCACATAGCCATAATGATCGGGTCCTAAAATATTAATTTTTAGATCAAACCCGCGCTGTGCGGTTTCTAAATAATGCCCCGCATCCGCAAGAAAATAGGTTTTTTCTCCATCACTTTTGATAAGCACACGATCTTTATCATCATGATAGTCAGTCGTCTTGAGCCACACTGCTCCCTCGCGCTCATACGCCACCTTATTTTTTTTAAAGATTGCGAGCACTTTTTCGGGAAATTTCTTTTTATACAGTTCGTCCTCTGACGTGTACCGATTAAAACGAATACCTGATTTTTTCTGTACCACATCTTTAATCTTTTTCAAAAAATCATGCGCCGCATATTTCCCGAGTACCAACGGATTTTTTTTATACTTCTCAATTATTTTTTTATTCTTTTCTGCCCATTCTTTAATATAATCACCCTTGTAAAAGGTTTCTTCGTCGGGAATAATGCCACGCGCTGCAAGAAACGATTTTCCGAACGTGAGTATCTGATTGCCCGTATCATTCACATAATATTCGCGCTCCACCTTGTGCCCCATCCATAAAAACATATTTGCGAGCACATCACCCAAAAATCCCCCGCGCCCGTTTGCGAGGGTAAGAGGTCCCGTCGGATTTGCAGAAATAAATTCAACTTGTATTTTTTTCTTCTCCTTTGATTTCAGTTTTGGTTTCCCATAATTCTTCTTTTCTTTCAAAATCGCACGCAATGTTTGAGAAAGTGATTCTTGAGAGAGTGTGAAATTGATAAATCCCGGACTCGCAACTTCAATACGTTCAAATAATTTTTGAGCTTCTTTATCATTTTCTATTTTTTCTTTTAATTCTTGGGCAATAATCATCGGCGCCATCCCTCGCATTTTTGCCAAACGAAATGCGAGAGGCGTCGCATAGTCACCCTTCCCTTCTCCTTCGGAAACTATCACCTCAAGAGGCACCTCATCTCCTATGATTCGGCGAAGAATCTCACTAATTCGTTTCTGCATCATATCTGTTTACTCTAACAGTTTTGCGGGTTTTGTAAAAATACGGCACACTGAATTATATGACCTATGCAGACAACCGCCGTGCGCGCTTTGAATATGAAATTCTTGAAAAAATGGAAACAGGGATTGAGCTTAAAGGATATGAAGTCAAAGCCATCCGCGCAGGCAGAGTACAATTAGGAGGCAGTTATGGAATCATCCGCGAAAACGAAGCGTGGCTTTTGAATTGCGACATTTCCCCCTATCAGCAAGGCAATATGCCAGAAGATTACGAAAGCAAACGCACGCGCCGTCTACTTATTACCAAAAAAGAAATCAGCTATCTCGTGGGAAAGCTCAAAGAACAGAAGTTGACACTTGTGCCACTTGAAATGTATAATAAAGGAAGAATGATTAAGCTCGCGCTGGGGTTAGGAAAAGGAAAGAAGACACGAGACAAACGCGAGACGATTAAGGCACGGGAATTGGATCGCGCCGTGCGAAGGCACGAAACATAACGCCTCTTCATTCGTTTTCACTCAAAGACGGGAGCGCCGGGCTTTGACAAAGAATGTTTTTTCACAATTGCACGTCGAGTTGATGCACTCGTAAATCTCATCAAACACTTATCTGCAAACAAAACATTTGCAGCACCCGCGTTTGCCTTTGCGTAAATGCGCGGTGTTCCCCTGCCCTCGGGCGGGGGCATCGGCCCTTAATATCTCGTAGAGGATCACCGGTGTAATAACGGGACGCGCTCCTGCGGAGCAGATTCGTACGCAAGAGTTTAATAAGAATCAATTTTGCTCTCTTCGGAGAACTAAACGTGTAGAATGTTGCGACTAACTTTTTTGTACGAGGGTTCAACTCCCTCCGCTTCCACTGCTTCGCTAAAGCTTCGCAGTGCGTAGCACTAGATTTATCACAATCTAGAATACGCGCCACAAACTAAAACCAAAAAGTCTTTGCATTGCAGAGACTTTTTGCTTTAGCGAAGCAGTGGTTCTGCATAGCTTTATGCGTAGCAGAACTATATAATCTAAATATGTATTATGTTTATATCCTAAAAAACAAAGATAATACAAAGCTTTATGTGGGCTTTAGTGAGAATCTTAAAGAACGGATCAAAGACCACACAGGAAAGAGTGTTAAAACAACAAAAGACGGTGAGTATAAATTAGTGTGGTACTGCGCATTCGAAACAAAAAATAAAGCTCTTGAATTTGAAAGATATTTAAAACACGGCTCCGGCTTTGCTTTCTCACACAAAAGACTGGTTTGAAATTTCGCTAATTTTATTTACAACAAAAACAAAATGGAGAGGGAGTTGAACAAGAAACGGCCTGCCTGCCGTCAGGCAGGGGTCGGGGAAAGTTAAATAATCAATAGAAATATCCGATTTTGGGATTATTCAATAATAGGATATATCATAAATACATATGAATAAATCTATTTATTCTAAAGATTATAAAAAAGTTATAGAACAACTAAAAACAACACGCATTGAAATTGGATTCACTCAACAAGAAGTTGCAAATAAACTTAAAAGACCTCAATCTTTTGTCTCAAAAATAGAATCTGGAGAAAGGCGGCTTGATGTGGCAGAAATTAAAGAATTTTCTGCAATTTATAAGAAACCAATCGATTATTTTTTGAAATAAATATGACTTCACAAGCAGAAAAAATGTTAGTTGATGAAAATGGCATTATTGATTACGAAAAAATAATCAAAAAATACTCGTGGTTAATAGAAAAAGATCAGGACTGCATTCTAAGCCCCGACAGTGATGGACTGCTTTGTGGATTATTGATGTCGCATTATCTAAACTGGAAAGTTCGCGGTTTCTACGATGGGAAAATTCTTCTATTAGAAAAAGGATTCCATGTACACAACTGCGTCTTTCTTGATATGGAAATCTTTAGAAAAGAAGTAAAAAGTGTTGGGCAACATATGGTTTTATTTAATAAAAACCATCCCCCATCGAATTGGAAAAAATTTGATAATTGCCTTTCTGCAAACAACCTACGAGGATATGACGGCAAACATAATTTTCCTCAAAAATATCCGTTAGGCACAATCCATCTTTTGCTTGGTATTCTAGGATCGATAGAAAAAATAGAAGTTCCTGAAACCGCTATTTGCCCTCTGTTATATACCGATGGAACATTCAAAAATCTATTCAGCTACCCCGAGAACTGTCTAAATTGGTTAAAATTTTTGAAAGCGGATAATGAAAAAGGTCCGTTACATGCAATATTTTTTAATAATCACTATTCTACTTCAAGTTTAATGATCGCACTGAACAATCTATTTAATGACTTAAGGTTGATTACTGGAGGGAAACGAGGTGGAGATAAAATTAAGATTTCAAATGGAAAGGGTGAATTACTTAATTTCAACGAAGAAACAAATTCTTTTGAGCAGGAGGTGGTTGAGCAAATTGAAAAATTTTTGAAATTACTAATGATCAACACAGAATGGAATTATAATTCTGATCACTGGTCTTGGAATAATCTGTCTTGCTTTAAATTTGAAAAAGGGTCAATAACGCCAAGCCAGGGTCGCTACGATCAGTTAATGAAAAATAATCCTCTTTCGCTTGCCATGACAGGTGGACTTAGTATTGAATATACTCTCGATAAAAACAATATTATCTAAAATAATTCGCTTTGCTTATCCGACACGCTTTCTATCTCTATGCGTTTCTTTGCAATCTTACAATACTCTGATGCTATATCAATTCCGATATAGTTATGGCCAAGGTTTTTTGCAGCAACAGCCGTAGTACCACTTCCAATAAACGGGTCAAGAACAACACCACCAGAAGGACAAAAGCATTGGATAAAATCGTAAGGTAGTTTGTTGGGAAATGTGGCTGGGTGCTCATGTTTCAATCTACTTCCATCCCCCGCTGTAAGATACTCCCAAATTGTTCCCCGACATTTCATTGGATTTATTTTAATTGAACGAGTAGCTATCCGAACACCATTAGTAAGACGGGTTCCACCCCCAGTCATCGTTTTACCACCATGTTTTGAGGGAATTTTTAGATGTTCTTTATTGAAATATTGAGGTCGCCCTCCTTTTAAAAAAATGGGGACGTATTCATGATCTACACGAAAACGCTTATTCCACCACGCTCCTTCTGCTCCATATTTTCGGTACACCACAGTTTCAAAAAGCTTAAAACTAAAACTATCACACCAGTCAATAATTGTTTTAAAAGATGTCAAAGATTTCCCAAAATTTTTTGTTTGATCTTGAATCACCATAGCAACCACTCCACCATCTTTCAAAACACGATATATTTCCCCGCCAACCGAATGTAAATCAAGAGAAAATCCTTTATAATCACGAACAGAATCATATGGCGGAGAGGTAACTACAATGTCCACAGAGTTAGATGGAAAATTTTTCATCACCTCCACCGCATCTCCACAAATAATCTGATTGAGAGGAAGTGTTCCTGTTTTTTTCTGAATAGAACTGTGGATCTCCTTTGTTTTAAAATTTTTTCGTAAATACCAAAGACAATAAGTATTCACGGGCAATCCCTCCTTTTCTGCGCGTTGCTCTAATTCAAGATAAGAATCCGTCCCAAGAAGATTGCGCAACTCATTACTTTCAAGGCCCTCAACTCTTTTATATAAGTCCTTATTTTTTTCACCAAATGCCAAAACAACATTTCCCGCTTTCTGATTTGCCTCTTTATAGTCAGGAAAATAAACTGCCTTAAAAATCTGATTAGTTGCCATATATATATCATACTATGATATATAAAAGAAACCAGCAATATTTATCCACAGAAACAGATACAAATTATTCCACAAATCCTCCCCTCACCTTCTCCCATTCCTTTTCTATTTCCTCTGGGCTCAAAAAATTTTCAAGGACTTTTCTAAAAAGATTCTCTTTGAGTTCAACACTCCATAACTTATCAGGTCCGCCCGGACTTTTTGTGTTCGTCCACTCATCATACGGCGCATAGATTTCTGAAAGCGGGATACTCACAAGCACAATGTCTTCTACTTCATCCTCTTCTTCTAATCGCTCTTTTGCGCGTTCAATTTGATGTTTTTTCTGTAATAACTTTTGGGTACTGGTATTCGTCGTAAACTGCACCCCAAGCGTGTGCGTCTCATCTTTCCCGCTTCCCCCCTCACTCGCCTCAACTCCCACCCCTCTCACTCGCGTCTTTCGTTTTACAATAAAATCCACCTTCTGCTCCACGTCTTGAAAAAGATCTGCGGGGATAACTTCAAACGACACCACACCCTGAAGCGAGAGTTTCAAGAAAAAGTTTTCCACCATCTTCTCGGCAATAAGCCCCGGATGTTCTCGCTCGGACTGTGCATCCTCTAATATGCGCGCATAGGTATCCCGCCTTCCCTTCTCTGTCCGCCTACTCCCTTCCTCGTCATACGCAATCTGTCTATCAAGCAACGCACGTAATTTGAGACGCGCCTCCGAAAGCGCGTATTCTTTTTGTGTTATGCGGGGCACCGACGCATCACACGCGTACTCAATTCCCCACACTCCATCCGTTAAAAGCTCGCTCTCAAGAATAAGTTGTTTGTCTTCCTCACTTCCTAACCAATACTTTCCATTATCAAACGAAATGGGTATGCCCACTTTTTCTTTATTTATTTCTGGACTATCAATCGCGCGCAACGCTTCATGCAATTCATCCATCACGTGCTGTTTTTCTTTTTGGATATCGTAAATCTTTTTTTGAGCAGATTCGCGCGTCCCACGCTTTTTTGCCGCCTGTTCAATATGCCACCCAATGACATATTCAAGCTCCCGAACACGCTTTTGTGCAACAGTACGCGCTTCATCACTTTCCGCATGAGAAACTGCCTCCCTACGAGCTTTTTCGTCTTCTGCCACATTTCGAAAATCATGAAGATTGCGCTCAAATGTCTCTCTCATACGCCTCAGTATACCCCACTCTTCCCTTTTTTTACATTCCGTGCTACCCTTATCCGTATTCAGTACCGAGTCAATAATCAAATAACTGCGCGGGAGTTACGCGTCATCGGAGAAGACGGAACCAATTTCGGAGTTCTTTCGCTCACCGAGGCACTCGCACTCGCAAAACAAAAGGGATCAGACCTCATTGAGATCTCGGCAAATGCCAATCCCCCTGTCGCACGGGTTATGGATTTTGACAAGTTCCGTTACCAAAAAGAAAAGGAGGCGCGCAAACAGCGCATGGCGGAAAAAGCGAAGGAAATGAAAGAGATTCGTATCACGCCCCGTGCCGCCAAAAACGATTTAGAGGTAAAAGCGCGGAAGGCAAGCGGATTCCTGAATGAGGGACACAAGGTGCAAATTAATGTGTTCTTGCGAGGACGGGAAAAGGGCAATAAAGAGTGGGCGTTTCAGAAACTTAATGAGTTTTTGCCCCTTATCACTGTCCCTTTCACCAAAAGCGTAGAACCAAAAGTAGCAGGACGAGGATTAGTAATGCAAATAAGCAAAAAATAATTATTAATTAAACGCATGGCAACAAAAAGTATTGTAAAAAGAGTGCGCATTACAAAAAACAAAAAAATCTTGCGCCGTGCGCTCACGCTTGGTCATTCCCGCGGCAATAAAAATACCACCCAAATGAAACGCAAAAAGCAATTCCGAGGAGTCGCGGATATGCATCATAAAACCATAGAAAAATATTTTTAAATCATGACACGCGTAAAACGAGGAACAAACGCCAATAAGAAACGTGAGAAACTCCTTAAACTCACCAAAGGATATAAATGGGGACGAAAATCAAAAGAACGCCTTGCAAGCGAAGCAGTGCTTCACGCATGGAGCCGGATGTTCAAAGGACGCAAAGAAAAGAAACGCGTCTATCGCTCCCTCTGGCAAACTCAAATCAATGCCGCAGCACGTTTGCACGGAATGAGATACAGCACGTTTATTAGTGCCTTAAAGAAAAAAGAAATTCTCCTTGATCGTAAAATCCTTGCAACCCTCGCAAAAGAACAGCCCGAAGTATTCAAAAAAATAGTAGAAACGGTAAAGTAAAAAATAAAATCCTCGTAACAACGAGGTTTTATTTTTGCAAAGTTTTCTCTTGAGGAAATCGTGGAGGGGTTGGTGGACGAGGACGTGGAGCAGATCGCTTCTTTCCACTCACAAGCTCATACGCATTTTTAAGATTGTTGCGCAAACTCTCGTGCATCAACATGCGCAGAGCATCGCGATAGAGAAACCATCCGTAGCCCTCATGCACCTCCCCATCGGGTTTTTTAAATCGATTTAAAACCACACGCGACGTATTTGTTTCTCCAAGAAAATAGGTCACTTTTTTTAAAATCTTCCGTGCATTACGGGCATAAGTAAACCGATCTTGCACCTTAAACCAATCTCCAAATCGCAATTCCGACGAACGAAGCCCCGTTTCCTCATAGACCTCTCTTAAGGCGGTACGAAAATTCCCCTCCCCCTCATCTTTCTTCCCCTTAGGAAAACTCCAATATCTCCCTCCTGAATAGAGGAGTAAAAAACGAGGCCCTTCGGGAGTACGACGATAGATAATGACCCCCGCGGAGGTCTCCCTTAACGGTTCCGCTTCAGGATTGCGAGCATCTTTTTGAGTTCCCATGTGTTTATAATATCACGTTTTGTCGCCCATCCGCGACGTGCCTGCCCCACCCCATAACGGAGTACCTGGAAGTGGTCAGGGCTATGTGCATCAGAGTCAATCGCTAATTTTACTCCCGCTTCAATACACATCCGCACGTGTTCATCGCGCAAATCAAGTCGATCAAACGCATCTATTTCCAAAAGTGTCCCCGTTTCTTTTGCTGTCTCAATAATCTTTTTAATATCCACTGCATAACCCTCACGCTTTCCCACAATACGTCCTGTGGGATGAAATAGTATATCGACAAAAGGATTTTTTATTGCGCGAATAATACGCGCTGTTTGTGCTTCTTCTGGTAAATTAAAATAAGAATGTACAGACACTCCCACTATATCAAAACCCTTTAAGAGCTCATCGTCCAAATCAAGCGATCCATCTTTCAAAATATCACACTCCGCTCCTTTTAATACGGTAAATTTTTTGTGCGCGTGTTTGAAACGTGCATTCACTTCGTCAATTTCTTTCCATTGTTGTTTGAATCGCGTTGCATCAAGTCCGTGCGTAATCGTAAGCGATTTTGTGTGATCGGTAATCGCAATGTATTCATATCCCAAGGCATACGCAGCATTCGCCATTTCTTCCACCGACACCGATCCATCCGACCAAGTGGTATGCATCTGCAGATCACCACGCATATCATGATAATCCACCAAATCAGGAAGTGTTCCCAAAAGCGCTTTTTCAATTCCCTCCTTCCCTTCACGAAGTTCCGGAGGAATATAATTCATCCCCAATGCATTATAGAGATCCTCTTCAGTTTTTCCTGCTACTTGTTTTTTACCTTTCCAAAGCCCATACTCATTCAAAAGTAATTTTTTCTTAATCGCGAGTGAGCGCAATGCCACATTATGTTCTTTTGAACCGGTAAAATAATTGAGTGCCGCGCCGTAGGATTCTTGAGGCACCACACGCAAGTCCACATTCATTCCATTAGTAATCTTAATTGACGATTTTGTCTCACCTTGTCCTATCACTTCAATCACCTCCGGCATATGTGTAAAATAATCCATAACTACGGACGATTTTTTTGACGCCACAAGGATATCACCGTCGCCAACCGTTTCTTTCATTCTTCGCGCCGATCCCGCAATAATTACTTTGTCCACTTCTTTAAGTGATTTAAGATTTTTTTGAATCTGTTCCAAAAGAGGTAGTACATTCCCAATCGGAAATCGTCCTCCACTTGTTTTTAAAAATCGGAGAGAGTTTAAAATATTTTCTTCACGCTTTGGTCCAAACCCCGGAAGTACGCGAATTTTTCCTTCTTGTGCGGCTGTCTCAAGCGTCGCCACATCTTTTATCTTGAGTGCCTGATAGAGTTTCATAACACTTTTCGGCCCTAACCCCTCCACACGCGAGAGTGTGCGAACATCCACAGGAATTTTTTTCTGAAATTCTTCATATACTTTCAAGTGCCCCGTCGTACACAACTCCTCAATATGATCCGCAAGCGCCTTCCCCACCGAAGGTAATGCACGAAGTGCCTCAATCCCTCCTTCTACATACACATTTGCCACAGGCAACGAAGAAGATACTAACGATTCTGCCGCTAATTCATACGCCCGTGGTTTGAACGCCACGCCCTCCATATCAAGATAAAATGCCATCTCGCGAAAAATGCGCGCAATATCTTGATTAGTAAACGTAGGAATTATGCGATCGTGCGCCATATGAATGCATTGCCGTTATACGAAAGCTGAATACTATTCCCCCGCGCGATTTCTTTTTTAAGAATTTTTTCTGCAAGCACGCTTCGCACATATTCAGAAATTGCCTGGCGTAAAGGACGCGCACCAAACACAGGACTAAATCCAATATTTGTTAATTGCACTAAAGCACTTTCTTCAAAAGTGAGGGTGATACCATGCGTACTACGAAGCGTTTCGGCGACTTCCGCAGTCAAAAATCCCGTTACTTTTAATGTTTCGTCTTTTGTAAGATTACGAAATGCAATAATATCTGAAAAACGATTGAGTAATTCCGGTTTGAAATAATCGGTCAGTTTTTTCTTTAATTCTTCTCCCACTTCAAGCGCGTCTTTTCCTGCTTCAATGGACTCTTTAATAAATTGCGAATGAGCATTAGAAGTGGCAATAAGAATCGTATTTTCAAAATTCACGGTGCGCCCCATATTGTCCGTCAAGCGCCCTTCGTCAAACACTTGCAAAAATAAGTTAAAGATATCAGGATGCGCTTTCTCAAACTCATCTAACAAAATAAGGCAATAGGGATGCGTAATCACCGCATCAGTAAGTGCTCCACGAGTACTCCCATCCGGCGCCCCAATAAACCGCGCAATACTTTTTGCGTCTTGATATTCAGACATATCAAATCGCTGCATTAATTCTTTAGACCCGAACTGAAATTCAGTCAGTATTTTTGATAATTCTGTTTTTCCTACCCCTGTTGGTCCTACAAAAAGAAATGAGGCAATGGGCCCTCCTTTACGTGAAAGGCCACTTCGATATTCTCTCAACGCACGCGCCACCGCAGATACTGCAGGATCTTGATTAATAAATTTTTTATGAATAAATGCTTCAAGATTTAATAATTTCTCTGTCTCTGCCTCACCTGCACTATGAATCGGGATTTTACTTTCCCGCTCTGCAACTGCAATAACCATTTCCGCGGTAAGTGTAGATAGTCGCTCATGATTTGCCTCTGCAAGTGCCTGACTTAACAAATTAATAGCACTCCCCGGAAGAAGTTTTGAATGAAAATAACGATGCGCGCACTCTACCGCCTTTAACACCGCAGGAAACGTAATCAACACACGAAACTGACGCTCAAGTACAATACTCATAAAGGTCAACACCCGCACCGCCTCTTGTGGAGTAATTTCTTGAACCTCCACCACTTCAAATTCCTCCATAAAATTACTCTGTGGTTCAATAATAGTTTTAAACTCGCGAGGAGCAGTTTCTCCAATCACCGGAATCATCGCATCCCGTATAATCGGCAAAAAAATATTGATAGGACTTAATGCTCCCTGACTTGGTTCATGAAAAAACTCATGAACGTGAGGAATGACCAACACAATATTTCCTGCAAGAATAATTTCTTCTGCAATTGTTTGAAGACGTTGCGCAATCACCTCTGACGAACCACCAGAAAGCAAATCCGACACGCGCAACTCAACAAGACGCTTATCAAAAAGCACTGAAGGCACATCATCTTTTATTATTTGGAACGCAAGGTGAGCAATAAGAGACGATTTGCCCGCTCCCGCCTCCCCCACCAACAACGCGTTAGGCTTCCCGGGACGAGCGATCACCGAAAGAAGTTCGCGATATTCTTTCTCGTGTCCTACTAAAAGTCCGATTTCTTCCGCGCGTGCCACCGTAGTTAAGTCCTCACTATACATATCAAGCGTGGGCGTTGGACGTGCACTCCACGCACGATTCATCGTTCGCTGTCTTTTTATTCCCGCATAATGGGCGAATGATCCTAGTGTCGCAGGCATTGATCGTATTTTCGCAAACATTTTTTTCCACTTTCCAAAAAGTACTGCCTCGCGCACCGCACTCGGCTCAACACCAAACAATGCGAAAAGTTTTAGAATCACGGGATCTTGAACGGTCAATAATCCCGCAAAAAGCGCGCGGGGCTCAATAAAACGCTCATGAGTATCACGCGCATACACATATGCCTCAAGCATCAACGCCTCGATATACTGGAAAGGATCGTTGTTATGAAACGCAGTGGCAACATCAGAAGAGTCACTCTCTTTAATAAGAGAATCTATTTTTTCAGTAAAAGGACGAACACCAACTCCAAGACGCATCAATACCTCTTCGATGTCTTTCTTTTTAATAAGCGAGTAGAGAAGAACAAGATGAAATGGTTGACGCAACGAACGCGCGGTATAAAACGAAGAAGAAAGAAGGTGATAGGCACGTGGCGTCACCACTTCATTCACGTTCACACGCTCCCCTTTTAATTCAGAAAGTGTTTGTTCTCCTTCTCCGATATGAATAAAACGATCGGACAAGAAAAGAAAAAAAAGAAGGGCGAGCCATCGAAAGCGAGGGATGTCGGAAAAGAAAAGAAGAAACGTAACAGAAACAAGCGTCACATATGTAACGTAGGAAACGAGACGTACACAAAAATCCCCTATACGGGATAAATGAAGTCGTGGTTCGTTAAAAAAGAGTTCCATAGATTAGAAAATAATACGAAAAAGCGCATAGAGAGGTACAACAAGCCACACACAATATCCAATCGCCGCACATCCAAAAAAAAGAGAGTAAATGATAAAGGCACACACAAGACGTAAGAAACGGAATAAAAATCCAACCACATACCCAAGAAACGAATAATCTTTATAAAGCGGCTCAAAAAGATGGTGAAGGGTAATGCGCCATGCAAGCACGCGGTCAAATGCCTCCGCGCGATTCATCACCGCATCCCAATAAATATGCCAACTTTTCACATACCAATGACGCACAAAAAGTGTGATATGAAAAAAAAGATGTCCTAAAAGATACCCAACCACATTCGTCTGCATAGTGTCTTTATTATACCCTATCACTCATAAATAAGAGAAAATAAATCCCCACCCTTTATATAAAAGGATGGGGATAAAAACTGGGCTATGGAAACCCAGCTTTTCTAATAGGAGGAGCAACAACAGTGGAATCAAACATCAATCTCCCTTGCGAATCAATATCTGATTGATGAATTACAAAAACACCATGAGGATAATCGACCAACAACACTCCCTTTTCTTCGTATCCGAGAACACGATCCCATTTATAGTGATAAGAAAACCGAGGAAATTCCGGGATCACATCATACCATTCCGCAGTCATCACCAAAGGATAGTTTTGAATAAGATCCTCCGGAGATAGTGTATCTTGAATATCTACGAGCGACATATGTTCGTTATCATAGGTGATCATCACTCTGCCCACAGCCGCATATCCTCTTGAATGAGTACTATGATCGCGATCACTATTTAACTCACTTAAAATAAAGATAGCGAAAAAAATTAACAAAACACCAATAACAGCTTTTATATTCGGCGTCATATACATCCTTTCAATTAAATTATTAAAAATACTATATTACTTAACTTTATAAGTATACCATATTATACAAAAAAACACAATAGTAGTATTACTCTAATCACTAGTGGCAAATGGCTAAAGCCCTCATTCTATAAGGGTTTTTAAAGGATATTCTCCTGAATCGTTGATTCTGATTTTTCTTCTTTAGATGCGGATTCCGCAATCAGCGCATCATATTTTTCTAAAATCTTCGGGAGTTTATGGAAGCTTTTTGTAAGTGCAAGAAGTGTTCCTGTAGAACGCAATGCCGCCGCAGGGTGAAAAAGCGGTACGAGAAATCTAGTATCGAGACGAAACAATTTTCCTTGATCACGCGTAATCTTCGCCGTCGGCAAAAAATAATTCATAGAAAATCGTCCGAGTGTCGCAATAATTTTCGGATTAATAATTTCAATCTGGCGCGCAAGGTAGGGCTTGTAGGCCTCAATCTCTTCAGGGAGTGGATCGCGATTGTCTGGCGGTCGCCGTTTTACAATATTCGTGATATAGACGTCTTCTCGCTTCCATCCAACCGCCTGAATAAGCTTGGTGAGAAGTTGTCCCGAACGTCCCACAAATGGCCGCTTTTGTTGATCTTCATGAAACCCCGGCGCCTCTCCAATAAACATCACCGCACAATTAATATCCCCCTCCCCAAACACAAGATTGGATTCCTGAAGTTGCAATGACATATCGTTCTCAATTTCCTCTTGAAGTGCTCTCAATAATTCTTGTTTGCCCATAAGAGCATTATACAATTTCAAATATTTTTGTCTTTGAAGTAAATCCAGAAACGAGCGACACGTGAGATGGAGAAACACGAAAATATTCCGCAAGCGCTTTTGCGATGGCACGATTTGCCCTCCCCTGCACCGGCAGTTCTTTCACCGAAACTACAAAATATGTCTCATTAATTTTTTCTACTTTCTCCTCCCTCGCATTCGGTTTTGCTTGAACAATTATTTTCATAATTACTTACTCTTACTAAAGAGTGTAATCTATGATATATAAAGAGCAACGCCCTTGTCGTTCAACGGATAGGACGCCTCCCTCCGAAGGAGGCGATAGAGGTTCAATTCCTCTCGAGGGCACAAAGTAATTAAAAATAAACAGCTAATAACTTATAACGGAATTTAAAAATAACTAACTAAACAAACGAGAGGAATTGAACATAAAGGAGGGGTCGGGAGGAGAAGAGTCCTCCCGTAGAGGAAGAGATTAGAAACCGTGGGTTTCTAAAGAGTCCGCCCAAGGCGGACGATGCGAACTTCCTCTCGAGGGCACTGAAAGAGGAATTGAACTGGAATAAATTACTATCAATTACCACCGAATTACCTTGAATCCTATCTCTTCTTTCTCACCACTTTTTTCTTCGATACGGATTTTTTCTTTTTTACTACTTTAGATTTCTTTTGGGGTTTTAATGATTTTTGAGACGTCGGCTGAACGAGATACACCAAATCTCCTTCTCGCACACGCTTTTTTACCTTGAGTCCCATCTGTTTTCCTTTAAGCGCGACTTTCACTTGCTTGTGATTAAACTGCATTGATTCAATCGGTTGAGAAAAATCGGTCGTCGCACCTTCAAATCGAACAATAACACCCACTTTGACGGCGAGAGAAAATTTCACAATCCCCACTTTGATATGAGGAAAATAATGAGTTACTTTTCCAATCGGTTTTATAGGTTTAATATTCATAAATAATAATTTTATAAAGCGCGCCCTTTAATCCCGTGCTTCCGTTCTTCGGACTCAATACACGCGACAAGCTTATCAATCAAATCCGCAGGATCTTTTGAAAAAACAGTGCTCCCAACTCCGCGGTGGGACTTATCCACCAAATCCCGAATCAAATCCGCCACACCTCCCGTCCCTTCCAACACGCCATTCGGTTTTTTATCTTCATAGACAATTGTAAATTCATTGAGCGTGCCAATACGACCGCAAATCGTCACCACCGCATCCGAAGAACGTGTCAGAAGAAGATTGCGTCCAGAATATTCAAATCCGG
The DNA here is from genome assembly GCA_903847915.1 of uncultured bacterium. GTDB lineage: Bacteria > Patescibacteriota > Minisyncoccia > UBA6257 > GWB1-50-10 > CAINEW01. The sequence goes on from CAINEW010000024.1 coordinate 32,186, forward strand.
TATAGACAATCACATCATGATAATCCACCGGCAAATGATAGGTCTTGATATGCGCAAGTTTTGAGGCGGCAGGAGAGAGTCCAATCACCATCCCCCCCGCTTCTTTCGCGCCTTTTGCCGCCCAATAAGGAATGCCGACTGTTGCCCCGGTCACGAGCACCAATCCGCGTTTTGCAATTTCGCGTCCCACTTCTTCCGCTTTCTGAATCGCACCGGGACTACAATGTCCCGTTTCCGCTGCACCAGAAACACAAATTTTATATTTCAAATGATGATGCGCGGCAAGTGCCTGTGTAACTGACGCAAGAGTTTTCTTTTTGAGTGCCATAATTGTTATTTGTTTTTACTTTTTTATTATAGCACGACGGTTTCTCCTGCACGAGGCACACGCGCCTGAATAGAGTGATATCGATCGCACACATGTCCCGCAAACGCCTCTGCATCCTCACCTTCTCCCTGCACCACAAATAATTGTTTGAGATTTTTATGAATATGATCTACCCATTTCAATAATTGTGGCTTGTCCGCATGCGCTGAATATCCTCCAATAGAGGCGATCTGCGCCGCAACAGGCATCTCTTCCCCCATAATCCGCACGAGAGGTGCCCCCTCAAGCAATCTGCGCCCTAATGAGCCCTGTGCTTGATAACCCATAACTAAAAGAGTGCTTTTTGGATCAGGAAGATACCGTCGTTCATGATGTAAAATCCTCCCTGCCTGCGACATCCCCGACCCCGCAATCACAATCTTTGGGGCAGGAATCTCATTAATCGCTTTTGATTGTTCTGTGGTAAGTGTCATATGCAATCCGGGGAAATCAAAAATCGCATCGCCTCCACGAATAAGTTGAATCGATTCTTCACTGAAATAGAGAGGGTCGCTCGCATATTTTTGATACACCGCAGTTAATTTAATCGCGAGCGGACTGTCAATAAATACCGGCACACGCGGAATTTTATTCTGTTCAATTAAATCATTCAATTCAAAAATCATTTCCTGCGTCCGTTCAAGCGCAAACGAAGGAATCATTAATACTCCTCCTTTTTTAATCGTCTCTTGAATAATATGCGCAAATAATTCATGGCGTGTCGGTGCATCTTCATGCACACGATTCCCATACGCGGACTCAATAAGTGCGTAGTCCGCTTCCACAGGATATTCCGTCCCACAAATAAACGGCGGTGGATTATTTCCCAAATCACCTGAACATACAATCGTTTTCCCTTCTATTTTAATAATCGCAGACGCCGACCCCAATACATGCCCCGCATTCACAAAAGAAATTTCAAACGGTCCCACATTCATCACCTCATGATATTTTCGCTTCTGCCAAAATCCCATCGTTGAGATCACTTCTGCAGGAGTATAGAGAAGGGGTTTATGTTTTTTGAGCGCCTCTTCTTGTAAGACGTGTTGAGAATCCAAAAGAATAAGCTCTCCTGTATCTTTCGCAGGAGGCGTAGAATAAATTACTCCTTTAAATCCTGCTTTAATAAGTTGAGGCAATCGTCCGATATGATCAAGATGCGGATGCGTCACAATCACCGCACTGATTTCTGCGGGATTATAAGGAAACGGCTCCCAGTTCAATCCCTCACAATAACTAGAACCCTGATGCATCCCGCAATCCACCAAAATTTTTGTGGCTCCCGATTCAAACAAATAATTCGCCCCCGTCACCGCCCCCGCCCCCCCGCAAAAAGTAAGTTTCATTATTCTTTTATTGTATCATTCTTGAAATACAAAGACGAAAAAAAACCCCACAAATAATAGGGGGGTTAGTTAAGGAATTAAATCACGAATAATTTCATCAATCTGTTTGTGAGTAAGTTCGGAACAAAATGCGGAAAGCACTTGATCTGCACCATCGCGCGCATAATTCTTGAGTAAATTAACATCTCGAGTCGTGCGCGTTACGGTATTCGTCCGAGGCGCAACAACCGAAAGATTTACATTGTGAGATACCCATTCGCCAGAAACACAATAATCTACACTCTCGTTATAAATTGATCCTCCTCTCCAAAACACTTCTTTAAGTTCGGGAGAAAAATTTTGCAATCGCATCGTTGAGTACCATCGATGAACCAACGGCAATATATCTCTTCGTTCATAAAGAGGACGGTTAAGAATAACAAATAGATCTGTCGGATGATAACGTTCTATTACATCACACACAGGAAGGGGTTTGGTCATCGCTCCATCCAGTACACTTATTCCAAGAGGCAAAATACGTCGTGGCTTATTATAAACCACAAACATACCACACGATCCACAAATAAGTTCTATAAGATCAAAAGTGTAGAGCGCGTCGATAAGAAGTCCTTTTCCATTTTCCGCATCTGTCGCTGATACAAGAAATTGAGATCGGGATTTCCGAACCGCTTCTATATTAAGTGGCTTAATATCACGTAATACTTCTCCTACATAATCCACATTTACCATTTTCCATACCCGCCACGGATTATAAAATTCTTTCCGCGTCAGCTCTTCAAGATAAATAGTGAGACCGAATTTACATTGATCCGCAAGAAAATACGCCGCGTTTGCCGCACCCGCCGAAACACCGACAACCACATCAAACGCATTCGTGAGTCCAAGATAATTGAGCGCCACACCGACACCCGCGCCGAAAATCCCCAACATCGCTCCCCCACTAAAAATAAGCACGGGTTTAGTTTTTTTGTGATAATCATCTTTCCTTTCAAGAAACGATTTTTTTTCTTTGAGGTGATTCACAATCAATGACTCGCCGGAAAGCGCAACCGCTTCCGCTCCAATCTGATTAAAAATATTCATACATCTACTCCAAAAGTTAAATTGTTAAAAAATACACTGGTTTACTTATAAAGGAAATACACGGCAATGTCAATTTTTCAAAAAGTATAACATTTTAGACGATCGCTCTAAATGTATAACTTTTACTATCGCAATTACAACTAAATTACTACCATATTACAACTGTATTACTATCAAATTACTAATGAATTGCCATCGAATTTATGACTTCCTTTACAACTTTCACCTCACTCCACGGGATTTTCTTACCCTTCGGAAGATAAAGCCACTGCTCACTTCCCTTTCCGGTCATAACCACTACATCCCCCGGGCGTGCTATCCGAATCGCCTTCGTAATTGCTTCTTTGCGATCAATAATTTCGTAAAGAGTGTTATTATTTTTTCGGATGTCACTGTTTTTAATTCCTGATTTGATCTGATCCAAAATTTCTTGTGGATTTTCATCGTAAGGATTTTCTTCAGTGAGCACAATTACATCACAAAATTTTTCTGCAATTTCGCCAAAACGAGGACGCTTCCACTTATCTCTCCCTCCTCCATCTGAACCGAACACCCCAATCAATCGAGCGCCCGAAACGGGCTTTAATGCCTTATAAATCGCCTCTAACGACTCTGGCGTATGTGCATAGTCCACCACGACCGCAAATGGCTTTTCTTGCACAAATTCCATTCTGCCCGATACCCCTTTAAACTCACTAAGTGTCTTTTTAATAATCTCTCTCTCAACTCCTTGCGAGCGCGCAAATGCCCACGCACACGCACTGTTTTCTATATTAAAATCTGCTTTCACCCACAAAGACATTTCCTCACGTGTTATTTCTTTCAAAAGCTCGTCGCTGTTCCACAAAACCACTTTTGCATCAGATACTTCTCGCGCCGCATTTTCAAAAAAAGATTTGTATTCGTCGCGATCATTCACAAAAAACCAATGTGGATGCTTTAAAGAATGTCCCGCATAACGGAAAAACGAAACTTTAGCGTCGCGATATTTTTCAAACGAACCGTGGGATTCAATATGTTCCGGCGCAAGATTCAAAAAAGCCGCCACATCCCATGCTATAAACCGATGACGATGTTGCACCACTCCTTGCGAAGTCACTTCAATAAACGCGTACTCACATCCCGTATTCACCGCATCGCGCAGAAATTTCTGAATCACCATTCGTCCCGGCATACTATTATGATACTTATTCGGCACACTTACCTCTCCCACTTTTCTCCGCACCGAATTAAGCAACGCAGTTTTTATTCCTGCGGATTCCATAATCGCACTCATAAGCTCCAAGGTACTTGATTTGCCCTTAGTACCCGTCACCCCCACTACAAAAAGCTTTTTACTTGGAAAGCCATACACAAGCGCTCCACACAGTGCCCATAAAAAGTGATAAATAGAATAAAGAATAGACATGATATAAATTAATTAATGTTGAGTTTAGAATTTTGAATCAATTTTTAATGATTTAATGTTTTTTTAAAATAATCATTCGTACATTCATTCGAAATTAGAAATTAATAATTCAAAATTATCCTTATTTTTTCCTTCCTAACTCTTTGAGCGCGGCGCGCAATCGCTCTTCCACTGTCGTCCCAACACTTTCTGCAACTTTTAAAGCATGAACAATTTCAGGACGTGGATACCCCAACCCCAAAAGCGCTTCTTCTGTTTCGCGATTCACATCCATCGCTTTCGTAAGCACCTCCGAATGAGGCACAGTGATTTTATTTTGCAATTCCACAATAATCCGTTCCGCGGTTTTTTTGCCAATCCCCGGCGCCGAAGAAAGAAGGTCAACCCGCTTCTCTAAAATCGCCGCCATAATATTTGGGACAAGATCAAGATCTAACACGCCGAGTGCCGTCTTTGGCCCTACGCCAGAAATACTAATCAGAAGCTCAAAAAACGAGCGAGTATGTTCGTCTAAAAATCCAAACAATTCTTCTTGATCTTCGCGCACATAATGATGACAAAAGAGTTTCACTTCTGAAGCAAGCGGAGGAAGCGCACTCAACGTACGGGCATTCGCACACACCCGATACCCCACCCCTCCGCACTCTACCACAAGAAAACCCTTATGGATTGACGCAAGTTTCCCTAAAAGAGAATAGATCATTTTATTACTACTATCATAGTCAAAAAAGAGCAGAAATGAAATAATCGTTTTATTTGACGAAAAAAGAAACCTCCGGTACAATAACCCCAATGCCTAAAATTCAATCAGCTAAAAAACAGCTTCGCAAATCAGACCGCAATCACGCGCGCAATTTAGGACGCAAAAAACAAATGGGCGGAGCAATTAAAGAATATAAAAATCTCATCACCTCAAAAAGTGGGGATGTAGGAGCACAGCTTTCTAAGGTGTATAAAACACTAGATAAAATGGCAAAAGTGGGCTTTATCAAAAAAAATAAAGCAAATCGCCTCAAATCCCGCTTAGCAAAGAAGATGGGAAAAGAGACAAAGTAATACGGTGGCAATTTGTAGTAATTATTAGTAATTCGATTGTAAAAAAACGGCTAAACCTTAGCTGTTTTTTTACTTTAAAACCATTTCCTTATTCATGCATCAATTTATACAATATTTCACGATCGTGAAATCTTGTACTAAAACAATATTGGAATTACTTTTCTATCACGACCACAACTAAATTACTATCAATTACCACCGTATTACTATGAATTTCTACTAATTACAAAATCCGTCAGCGCCTCCTCATATTCCAACTCCCCGCTTTTAATAGCCACATCATAGTCCGCAAGACGCACACATTCTTCTCCACGCACCGAAAACACGAGTGAGTTAAAAATATGTCCCCCCTCTGCTCTTTGTGCGAAAAGACGCTCCAAAATCGCGAGGCGATCTTTCACACTTCGCGCATAATTCAATTTTCCCGTAAGTGTAAATACTTCTTCTGAAACGTCTCCTCGTACTAGTTTTTGCACATCGCTCAACTGAATAGGACTTTTAAAACCCGCACAACTCAACTGATCTAACAGAGAAGAGAGAAACCAGCTCCGATCTTTTTTTGATAATGCCACAGTACATACAAAACGAACAACTTCTAAAGAAAATGCCAATCCGCGCTCCTTGCCTTCTTTTACAAAAAAATATTCAAGCGTTTTTCTTTCAAGCTCAACAAATTCTTGCGATTGTACTGGTTCTTTTAAAAGAAACTGAAAATCTTTTTTAGGTTTCCCACTATCTGAAATGAGAATAAAATTAATCTTGCTCTCTAATTCTTTTTTAATCGTCCGAATCCACTCACGTTCTTGCGAGGCCGATTCTTTTCCCACCATTCCACTTTCTTTTACTATTGCCACTTTTGTTCCTGGAAACATTGATGGCTGACCCAAAAAATCCCGCACTTTTTGCCAATCTTCATACACCTCCTCTAAATCCACCACAATCGCATCTATGTGGATATTTTTCTGCTTGTACACATTATAGAATTCTCGCAACCTCTTATTTCTGCGATAGCTATCAGGCCCATAGAGATAGATAATCATTTCGTCTTAATAGTAGCGAAAAATCATAAATATACATAGTCAGCAATAACCAATTAAGCTACAATAAAGAGAATGAACGATAGCAAAGAAATTGATGCGCAATTAAAAGCCCAACGACACATTGCCGAAGAAAATGACGCGCGCCGCCGTGCGGAGCGATTTAAACTCCCCTATCTTGATCTCATCTCTGTGCGCGTCCCAACTGAATTAAAAGCTATGGCACTTATTAAAGAAGCAGAAGCCCGCGCTTCGTTTCTCGTGCCCCTCCAAATCGTCCGCACTAAATTATTAGTCGCTGTCTTGAATCCCGACTTCCCCACCACCAAAGAAACACTTGCGCGTCTCAAAAAGGATTATGAGTTGAATGTGATGGTCGTCTCACGCACGAGTTTAGAACACGCGTGGGAATATTATCGTGCCATTCCCGAAGAGACCGCAGACATTAGTGGGAAAGTAACAATTGACGAAGCACACTTCAAAACCTATCTCGCGCAAATTAAAACCATTTCAGACCTCACAGACGCCATCACTAATTTCAAAAGTCCGCTCACTTCCCAAATTCTTGAAATCATTCTCGCGGGCGCCCTCTCACTCGGCACCTCCGACATTCACCTTGAAGCGGGCGAACACGCAGGCACAGTACGTATCCGCATAGACGGCATTTTGCATGATGTGTGCACCACACTCACTCCTCACAACTACATGCTCATTGTGACCCGCATCAAGCTCCTCTCCAATCTCAAAATCAATGTGCAACATGAAGCACAAGACGGCCGATTCACGATTACCCTAAGCGACCGCGATATTGAAATGCGCACGTCTATTATTCCTTCTGAATTCGGCGAGACAGTCGTAATGCGTATTTTGGACCCACGTTCCTTGAACACTAAATTAGAAACGCTCGGCTGGCGCCCTGATGATCTCGTGATCATTGAAGATATTTTGAAACGTCCGAATGGTCTTATTCTTAATACCGGTCCTACCGGCTCCGGAAAAACCACCACTCTCTATGCATTTTTGAAACATATGTATAGCAAAGAAATTAAAATTATTACGATTGAAGATCCGGTGGAATATCATCTTGAAGGTATCTCGCAAACACAGGTAAATAATGAAACAGACTATACCTTTGCGAATGGCCTTCGTTCTATTCTGCGTCAAGACCCTGACGTAATTTTAGTCGGCGAAATCCGCGATCGGGAAACGGCAGAAATCGCGATGAATGCCTCGCTCACCGGGCACTTAGTGTTTTCAACCCTTCACACAAACGACGCGGTGGGTGCCATCCCTCGCTTAATTGACCTTGGCGCGCAACCGCACATCATCGGCCCCGCAATCAGTTTAGTCATCGCCCAACGATTGGTACGCGTCTTATGTCCTCACTGTAAAATTTCTACACCCATCACATCAGAACTCAAAAATCAGATTGATCAATTTTTCACGCAGCTCCCTCATCGAGTGGATCGCACCCCCTATCATTCGTATGAGCTTTTTACCGCAAAAGGATGTGAGCAGTGTGGCGGTATCGGTTATCACGGCCGTACTTCACTTTTTGAATTGTTTATTATCACGAAAGATCTTGAAGAACTCATCTATCAAAGCCCTTCAGTTATCCAATTAAAGGACTTGGCACGAGCACAAGGAATGACTACAATGCAAGAAGATGGAATGTTGAAAATTTTGCGCGGAATAACCGACAAAGACGAAGTGGAACGATTAACTGGTCCCCTTCCTTGGTTTCCTCGAGTATGAAGCTCCACAACCTTATGTTGTGATCTTCTGCGGAATCCGCCGAAGCACCCTCCTTCGCTCTTTAGAGCTACGGAAGGGTCCACCTTCATACATATTTATGGGCTTACGCCCATAGTACTCTGCGAAGGTGGATAACAAAACCGCCTCGCACAAGGCGAGGACGGTCATTCCATACAAATGATACAGATCTGATCTGTGGGCAAAGGCGCCCAAAGGGCAAAGTGTGAACTTCTTTTTACAAGGTAAAGAGAAGCGAGGATAGGTTCCGAGGAGTTCCTTCGCCGAAGCCAAGCAATCCTAATATTAAGAACACTATCCGTTTGCCCACAGGTCAGATCGCACTTCTATGGTAATAGCGTAAGTATAGCACAAATATAAATCCTGTCAAGTACCCCTCATCTCTATGTCCACACAAGACAAAAAAAGTCAATCAGGAAGCGAAGAAATCAACTTTGAAAAAGCGTTGCGTCCCACCGCGTGGGATGACTATATCGGACAAGAAAAAGTGAAACAACATTTACGATTAATGATTGACGCCGCACGTGCACGCAAAGAACCATGCGATCATTTACTTTTTTATGGTCAACCAGGACTCGGCAAAACTACGCTCGCGTATTTAATCGGAAAAGAAATGCAGACACAAGTGCGCTCTACCTCCGGTCCCGCATTAGAAAAACCGGGCGACATCGCCGCACTCCTCACCAACCTTGAACCTCACGATATTTTATTTATTGACGAAGCACATCGCATTAATAAATTAGTAGAAGAGGTGCTCTACCCCGCGATGGAAACGCGCACCTTACATCTCATTATTGGCAAGGGTCCTTCTGCAAAAACATTTTCTCTTGACCTTCCTCCATTTACAATTGTTGCAGCAACCACAAAAGCGAATCTTCTTTCAAGTCCGCTCCGCTCACGCTTCGGTGCTATTTTTCGTCTTGAATTTTATGATGTAAAAGATATTGAAAAAATTCTCACGCGCTCCGCGCATTTACTTGGCGTGGAAATAACACATGAAGCAAAAAAAATACTCGCCGAAACTGCGCGCTTCACGCCCCGCACCGCAAACCGATTATTAAAACGCGCACGCGATTATGCTCAACTTTATCGCAAGAACGTGATTGATAACACGTGCGCCGAAGAGACATTAAAACTGCTTGATATTGATGAATTCGGCCTTGAACGCGCTGACAGAGATTTCTTAGAAATCCTCATAGATAAGTTTCAAGGAGGGCCGGTGGGTATAAGAGCGCTCGGGGCAGCGTTAAACGAGGAACCCGGCACGATTGAAGATGTTTATGAACCCTTTTTGATGCAAATAGGCCTTCTTCAAAGAACTCCTGCAGGAAGAATTGCCACAAAACGAGCGTATACTCATCTCAAAAAAGATCATAAATCACCCCTCTTTTAGGGTGTTACAGGGCGTTACAGATAGACCAATTCTATGATATTTAAAAGCATTTCAGAAAAAGACACTTTTACATACGGAGCGACGTGTGCGCAAGAACTTATCGCACACCCCGTAGTACGCGAGCGCGCTACCCTCATCACCCTTAAGGGTAATTTAGGCGCGGGCAAGACAGTGTTCGTAAAAGGATTTGTCAAAGGATGCGGAATCAACCATTCAGTCACAAGTCCCACATTCGTATTGATGAAACATTATGTTATTCCTAAAAAAATATCGCCCTACTATCGCGATCTTTTTCATATAGACGCCTATCGTCTCCGCACTAAAAAGGACGCAGAATCAATCGGTTTGTTTGAGATGTTAAATAATCCGCACGCGCTCATTTTAATCGAATGGCCAGAACGGTTGAGTGCTCTTATAAAAGAATCCTTGATCCGCATTACAATCGCACATGGAAAAAAATCTACAAATAATCAAACCACGCGCACAATCACCTTTTCTTCATAATGTTTACAAACACTCTTCTTTTAATTGACACGAGCGCACTCGCCCATCGCGCCTTTCACGCACTTCCTCCTCTTACCACTCCAGACGGAAAGCCGATTGGCGCTATTTATGGCTTTATTAAATTATTATTAAAAAATATTGAAACCTATCAACCTACTCATATTGCCGCAGCACTGGATCTGCCCGGGAAAACATTTCGCGACAAATTATTTGACGACTACAAAAGCCATCGTCCTCCCACCGCTGAAGCATTAACAGAACAACTAGAACAACTTCCGGAAGTGCTTTCGTGGTTTTCTATTCCCTCGTTTTCTTGTGAAGATTATGAGGCGGACGATGTGATCGGCACGCTCGCCGTAAAATTCAAATCAGATGCCTCTCTCCGCATTATTATCTTGACCGGCGATCTCGACACCCTTCAATTAGTAGAAGGTGATCAGGTGGTAGTCGCGACTCCCCAAAAAGGAACTGTGGACGCGCTTATTTATAACGAGGAAGAAGTGAAAAAACGCTACAATCTTTCTCCCCGCCAATTCGCGGACTATAAGGCGCTTGTAGGCGACGCCTCCGATAATATCCCCGGGGTAAAAGGCATCGGACCAAAAACCGCCACCACACTTCTCACTCGTTATACCACCCTAGAACACGCTTTTCAGAGCCAAGAAAAAGAGGACGTTATTCTCCAAAAAATACTTCCACACAAAGAACAGATTACAATAGCAAAAAAATTGAGCACCATAATCACCAATATTCCTCTTATCATTAATCTCCCTGACCTCGTCTATCGTCCTACTTCCGCAGAAACACTCATTCCTCATTTTGAACAATGCGGATTCAAAAGTTTGGTTACTACATTCCAAAAAAAGATTGAGAAAGAACACACTCCTCGCCAAATTTCCCTTACCTAAAACGTGCGCACTATGGTATTGTGAAAGAGATGACTTATACCAAAATACTAACTCCACTTATTGGCCTCCTTGTCCTTATGTTAGGGCTTTTAATTACAAATCTTTTTTATGCGCCCCTTCTTTTGAGTGCGGGTGCTCTTTTTATTTTTATAGGTCTTGCAATAATAGTAATTAATCTTCTTTCTTCGCTTTCATCTTCGTCAAAAACCATAGATGTGAGCACGTCTCATTTTAAGGCGCTTTTTGACCACCTTGAAGATGGGGTGTGTATTTATACTCCCGAATTACGTATCTTGGAATGTAACGATGCGTTTGCGCGCATGGTAGCAATCCCTCCTGAAATACTTCATGCTGCATTCATAGTAAAGCCAGAATTTGCACAAAAAGAAGGATACCGGGTGCTTGCTTCCCTTATGTTCCCCTCACTTGTACCATCACTCACCGAAGAATCAGAACCAGGCGTGTGGCCAAATATTATTTCTTTCTCATTAGAAAATCCTTCGCGCTCATTTCTTACCACCCTCCATCAATTAAAAAATAGTGAGGGGGCGCTTGTGGGATTTTTAAAAATCATACGAGAAAAAACACGCGAAGACGCACTCCTTAAATCAAAAACAGAATTTATTCATACTGCCGCACATCAACTCCGCACTCCACTCACCGGACTTCATTGGGCACTTCAAACAATTATGAAAACTGCAGAAGAGAAGTGTCCAGAACTGAACGAAACCACACGCGAAGCATTTCTTGTGTCTGAACGCGCACTTAAAATCGTAAATGACCTACTTGACGCCGCACGTATCGAAGAAGGTAAATTCGGTGGTGCTCTTTCGGCGCTTAATTTGAGCACACTTGTAGAAAACGTGCTCAAAGAAATAAAACCACTAAAAGATCATTATGGTATCGCGATCACTTACAATCCTCCTTCTTCTCCAATTATTATAAAAGCAGACGAAGAGCGCCTTGCAATGGTCATTAATAACTTATTAGACAACGCTATCCGTTACAACACAAAAGACGGGTCGGTTATTATTTCGCTTCAAGAAGAAGGCACTCGCGCACAACTCGTAATACAAGACACGGGCGTAGGGATACCCGAAAATGACAAAGCACACATATTTGACAAGCTCTATCGAGGATCTAATGTCGCTCAACTTGAACCGAATGGATCAGGATTAGGACTTTATATTGCAAAAATATTATAAATCAACACAGAGGAACAATTTCGCTAGAATCGCACCCTCACAAAGGAACGATAGCAACAATAACGCTTCCTCTTGATAACTCATGATTGTATTAGGTATTGATCCAGGAAGTGTGCGAGTGGGATATGGCGTCATTAAGAAAGAAGGAGGAAATTGTAAGTATATTGAAAGCGGACTTCTTCCCATTCCCTCACCTCGTACTAAAGAAAGTTTACTTATTGCGGACACCTCATTTAACGCACTTCTGCTTCGTATAAAACCAGATCGTATTGGCATCGAAAAACTTTTTTTTACTAAAAATAAAAAAACGGGCATGACAGTTGCAGAAACACGCGGCGTATTGCTCCGCTCAATACTTGCACGCCACATCCCCTTTGTAGAAATCGCTCCCTCTGAAATGAAGGGTGCTATTACGGGTAATGGAAACGCGAACAAAGAAGCGGTAGCAAAGATGATGCGCTACATGCTTCACATTCCTTCAAGCACACCAAAACTCATTGATGACGCGAGTGACGCACTCGCACTTGCAATCACTGCCGCACATCACGAATCATTCTTGACAAAATAATCTCGTTCGCTATACTTCTCCCTAAAATCGTCAGAAATCACACAATAATATTGTTTGTGTGTTAAATAAAAGGTCGTAGAAACCAAAGACACTACAATGGCAGAAGAAGATATTATAGACGAAGAAGAAAATCTTGATGAAGACGGGCTATCTCCATCAGTTACTAAGCCAAAAAAGAAAAATGATGATGGGATCCTTGATCCCGGAGACGCGTCAGATGAAGAATTATTAAGCAACGACGGAGAATCAAATGATTTTCACACCGAAGATTATAGCGACGGAAAAGCAGAGTGGTAATTATGTCCCTTCTATAAAATACCCTTTCTATAAGGGTATTTTTGTTCTATCGCAAAAAGAACGCTACAATAAAAGGGTATGAAAAAAACACATAAACGAAAAACAATAAAAATAATCGAGTACATTCTTTTGGGAATAGTCGCGTTTTTTATTATAGGCGCAGGATATGTTCTCTTTCTCATACGAAATCTCCCTTCTCCTTCTGATTTGAGCACACGAGAAATTGCTGAATCCACCAAAATATACGATCGCACAGGAACGGTTCTTCTTTATGAAATTCACGGAGACGAAAAGCGCACTATAATTTCTTTCGATCAAATTCCCGACATAGTGAAACAGGCAACACTCGCCGCGGAAGACCTTGGTTTTTACACCGAACCCGCATTTGATTGGAAAGCAATTGGACGCGCTATAATCACCAACATAAAAAAGAGAGAGTTTTCACAAGGTGGATCTACAATCACCCAACAACTTGTTAAAAATGTGTTTCTTACTTCAGAAAAGACTATCACGCGAAAAATAAAAGAGTTAGTACTTGCAGTACAATTAGAATCAAAATATAACAAAGATGATATTTTAGGGCTTTATCTCAATCAAATCCCTTACGGATCAAATGCCTACGGCATTGAAGCGGCGAGTCAAACCTATTTCAGTATTTCCGCGCGCGATCTTACTCTCGAAAAAGCCGCCACACTTGCCGCACTCCTCAAGGCGCCCAGCTATTATTCTCCATGGGGAACACACACAAAAGAGCTTCTTAATAGAAAAAATTATGTCTTGAATCGCATGGAAGAAGCGGGTTATATTTCAAAAAAACAAAACGAGCAATCACAAAAAAAAGAATTAGTGTTCTCTCCTCCTTCTCTTGGTCTTATTAAAGCACCCCATTTCTCGCTCGCAGTAAAAGATTATCTTATTAATCGCTATGGAGAATACACTGTTACTCATGGCGGCCTAAATGTCATCACAACACTTGATATGAAACTTCAAGGCTTTGCAGAAGAGGCGGTCCATGCAGGCGCACTACGCAACAATGAACTTTATGGAAGCAAAAACGCAGCACTCGTTGCCCAAGACCCAAAAACAGGCCAAATACTCGCGCTTGTAGGGTCTTATGATTATTTTGATATTAAAAACGACGGCAATTTCAACGTAGCAACACAAGGACTCCGTCAACCAGGTTCCGCACTCAAACCATTTGTATACATGACCGCGTTTCAAAAAGGATATTCTCCTAAAACAATTCTTTATGACGTCTCTACAGAATTTGATACACGCAACGACTTAGAACACAGTTATCGTCCTGAAAATTTTGATGGCGCTGTTCATGGCCCTATCGCAATGGAAAACGCGCTTGCACGATCACTCAATATTCCCGCAGTAAAAACACTCTATCTTGCAGGATTTGATAACGTCTTAAACAACCTCCATGCATTTGGCATTACCACCCTAAACGAACGATGGCGTTATGGACTCTCACTTACTTTAGGAGGAGGAGAAGTACATCTTATTGATTTAGTAAACGCATACAGCACACTAAGCCAAGAAGGAATACACCACACACAAACATTAGTATTAAAAATTTCAGACAACAACCACAATACCCTAGAAGAATACCACGATGATACAAATCGAGTAATTGACCCACAATTCCCCCGTCTTATAACCAACATTCTTTCTGACCCTGAACTCCGCGCGCCTATTTTTGGATCAACACTTTCACTCACAATTTTCCCTAATCGTGAAGTAGCCCTTAAAACAGGAACATCGGAAGACCACAGAGACGCATGGACGGTAGGTTATACCCCCTCACTTGCGGTGGGTGTGTGGGCAGGCAACAACGACAATACTCCCATGATTCGCCAAGGGAGCTCTATCCTTGCTGCAGTGCCTATTTGGCACGCGTTTTTAGATAAGGCGCTTTCTCTTTACCAAGAAGAGGTATTTGTGCGTCCCGATACAATTTCTCTTCCCACAAAACCGATGCTTAATGGGGAAGCAGAATACACTCCGATTATTAATGGAAAAAAATATCCACAATTACATTCAATCCTCTATTATATAGACAAAAACAATCCACTTGGCGACATTCCCAACAATCCAGAAAACGACTCTCAATTCAATCAATGGGAAAGAGGTGTTCTTAATTGGGCAAGTATAAATATTCCTCGATTCTCAGAATATAATTTACCACTCCCTGAGGGTACTTTTTCTTCATTTAATGAATTAAATCAACAAAGTAGTGCCTCGGATATACCGACAATTTCCTTCCTTAAACTACACAACGGAGATTTCATACGGCCACCTCTTACTATTGGAGCAGATATATCTTCAAAAGAAGATCTTGCGCGTATAGAATTTTATCTTAATAAGCGCATCATAAATGGATTTCCTATAAATGGAAAAAAATATCACTACGAATACCACGTCGAGGGATCACTTGATCCACAAAATCTTTTCGAGTTGAAAGTGATCACACAATCAGGAAAACAGGGAAGCGCAACTTTATTGTTATTTCGTTAAATTAAAGACGAAGAGGCATCACAATATACAAAAGAGAAGCATCAGAAGGATGAATCACAGACACGGGACGATCAGAACTCGTCATACCAAGAGTTATTTCTTCACATGTATAAATTTTCAATCCATCAAGAAGATATTTCCAATTAAACATAAGTGGTACAATATTTCCTTTTTGTTTTATGGGAACACGGTAGTGATTTTCTCCCACGCTCGCATCACGAGAATAGAGTTCGATGTGTCCTCCATGTTCACCCATACGAAGCGCAATATCGTTGGCTTTTCCAGAAAGTGAACTTGTTAGTTTTATTGCATTAATAAGTTCTTCGCGATTGATAGTAAGAAATCCTTTTGTTTCTTTAGGAATAATCGCTTGATAATCAGGAAATCGCCCATCAATAAGTCGAGAAACAAATCGAGTATTAGCAGTCCTTAAAATAATCTGATTAGTATCAATTTCAAGAATAACCAACTCTTCTTTTTGGTTAAAAATACGAACAATTTCCTCAACAGCACGAAAAGGAATAATAAAAGAGTCGATGTGTCCCTCATACACAATTTCTTTTGCACGAAGCGTCTTTTCAGCAAGACGAAAGCTATCAGTTGCAACAAATACTAATCCTTCGTCTTTATAATGCACGTACACACCACTAATTTCCGGACGTATCTCTGAATAGTGGGTTGCTGGGAAAACCGCCCCCAACGCGTCTTTAAGCATATATGAAGGCATTGTAATAGACGACCCTTTATTTTGAAGAGGAGGAATAGGAGGAAAATCTTTTGCGTCTTGACCCTGAATAGTCGCATCATAATTATCAGTAGTAATAACAATCTGAAAAAGATCATTGCTTTCGATAGTAATACGTTCACTTGGAATGTTTTTTATAATAGAAGAAAAGAGAGTACACGGAAACGCACATTCGCCCTCTTCAAGAATTTTTCCAGAAAGAGTATGCTCTACCGCAATTTCTAAATTTGTTGCAGTAATTACAATCTTACCATCACAAGCATTCACAAGAATATTTTTAAGAATAGGAAGGTTACTTGTAAAACCAGTAGCGCGTTCCACAAGAGTAAGTGCTTCTATTAGATTATTCTTTAATATAATACATTTCATAGTAGGAGTAGTAGAGAGTGTGAAGAATGGGGATAAGTGAAAATAAGATTATAGGATATAGATTATTTTGTTTTTCTTTTTATCATATCATGGGGAAAATTATATGCGCTATACCCAGCACCACAATACAATCTCTATTCTTATCCACTTATTATACTGTTTTATACACACGTTCTTTAATAAGGTTTATTTTTTGGTTTAACGACGGATTTTGGCTGATTTCTTTTGT
Source organism: uncultured bacterium (assembly GCA_903847915.1). GTDB lineage: Bacteria > Patescibacteriota > Minisyncoccia > UBA6257 > GWB1-50-10 > CAINEW01. The sequence goes on from CAINEW010000024.1 coordinate 48,997, forward strand.
AATTTTTTCATAAGCATGGATGGCAGTAGTATGATCTCTCTTCCCCAGTTTTTCCCCAATGTGCGGATAGGAGAGTTTAAGAATGTCGCGCAAAAGATACATTGCAATTTGTCGCGGCTCTACCACCTCTTGTTTTCTGCTGCGATCGGTAAGGTCAGAGGGAGATACCTCATAAAAATCAGCTACTGTTTTAATCACCTCGTTCGCGGTAATGTTTTTTGACGCAACTTGTACCACTTCGCCTATGATTTCCTCTATTTTTTTTGCGTCCACTGTTTCTTGTTTGTATTGTTGATAAAAAGCAACTTTATTAAGTACGCCCTCAAGTTCTCGTACATTACGTTGTACTTTTGAGGCAATGGTGTGGAGTATTTTTTCATCAATATTCCACCCTTGGTCCTGATTTTTTGATTTAAGAATAGCAAGGCGCATTTCGAAATCGGGGTTGCTAATATCAACAATCATTCCTGCTTCAAAACGAGAGCGAAGACGATCTTCTAAAGTGGGAATAGCTGCGGGAGCGCGATCAGACGAAATAATTATTTGTTTATTCGTCTCATGGAGTGCGTTAAACGTATAGAAGAATTCAAGTTCGGTGCTTGTTTTTCCTCCAATAAATTGAATATCATCAATAATAAGCACGTCTACGTCACGATATTTCTTTTTCATATCATCAGTGCGTTTGTTGCGAATTGCCCAAACTACGTCATTAATAAATTTTTCAGAAGTGATATAAAGTACGTTCGTAGCACCTTTATATTCTTCAATGATTGCGTTACCTGCCGCCTGAAGAAGGTGGGTTTTGCCTAGTCCTACTCCCCCATACACAAAAAGCGGGTTATATTTTTTCCCTACGTGTTTAATTACTGCTTGGGTAGCAGCATAAGCAAGCTCATTGGAAGATCCTACCACAAACGAAGCAAAGGTGTAGCGTGGATTAAGATTGGTTTTTGGGTCAATACGTAATTCAGTAATAGGAAGCTGCGACTTCTCTTCGGTGAGCGCTCCTTGAGCAGAAGCGCGTGGCACGGTTTTAACAGAAGGAGGTACCGCGGTGCGCGTAGAAACCACATAATCCACATTTTTAATAGACGAATCAATAGTGCGGAGCGAAGAGAGAATAAGTTTATGATAGCGTGTTTTAACCCATTCTTTAGCAAAATTATTAGGTAAACTCACAAGCGCCACCCCCTCTTTTGTGTTTTGCTCAACCAATTCACTATGTTTGAGCCATGTAAGAAAATTTGGACGCGAAATCTGCAATTCTATTTCACCAAGTACTGTTTGCCATATATTTTTTGGTTCCATAGATGAAAAGAAATTCTCTTATTCCCTCAATAATATGCTCATTATAGAAAGTTTCAATAGCATTTTTAAGAGAGAAGATAAGAGGAGTGGATTTCCTGTGGATAAGTATACCCCCTAAACAAATAAAAACAAAAGGAGTTGCAAAAAGAGTGTGGTGTGCTATGATAAAAACTCATATGAAAAGAACGTGGCAACCAAAAAAGAAGAAAAGAGCGCGCACTCATGGGTTTTTAAAAAGAACCAAGAGCCCAGGAGGGCGAAAAACCCTCACAAGGAGACGGCAGAAAGGAAGAAAAAAACTTGCGGTGTAGTTGTTGTTGATATTATGGCGCTTCTTGTGCGAAAAGCGGTAGGAAGCGGAAACCACATTATTTCTATTTCAAAAAATGTGATAAAAAAGGCGGTGGTACGCAACACCGTGCGGAGAAGAATACGTGCAATCCTCCGCGCTCTTCCACTTTCTAATTCTCATCTCCGTCTTATGATAATTGTACGATCAGACGTGAGTAATGAATCATTTAAAAGTCTTACTGAAGAGGTGTATGCTTCGGTGAGGCGACTATTCCCCTCTTTATAATCTACTATGTTCTCATTTTTTCACACTATTCTCTACGAGCCAATCCTTTCATCGCTTGTATTTATTTATAATAATCTCTCATTTAATGACTTGGGCCTTGCAATTACCATACTTACAATTGCAATTCGTGTAGTACTCTTCCCCTTTTTCTATAAAAGCGCAAAAGATCAAGCACTTATGCAACGCATTCAGCCACGCATAAAGGAGATTCAAGTAAACAACAAAACCAACAAAGAACAACAAGCGAAAGAATTAATGGCGCTTTATAAAGAACACAAACTCAACCCCTTTTCAGGGCTCTTATTATTAGTAATTCAATTACCAGTATTTATCGTGCTTTTTCAAGTCTTTTCAAAAGGGCTTTCAGTGGATTTATTTGACAATCACACGCTTTTCGGCTTAATTAATCTTGGGAATCCTCATATAGTAATTGCGCTTATTGCTGCAGGATTGCAATGGATTCAAGGGAAATTAACGCTCGCGGTGGCACCTAAACAAGAAACGGGTGATAAGGGCTCATTCGCCTCATCGCTCGCCTCTACAGGCAAAATGATGGTGATTGCAGGCCCTCTCTTAACCCTTTTAGTGCTTGCGCGTCTCCCTGCGGCGCTTGGTCTCTACTGGACAATCTCTAATCTTTTCTCGGTAATACAACAAATACATATCAATAAAAAAATTCACCAATCTCCTTTCTAAATAACCATGAACGAACTCCGTACACAACTCCATACACTTCTCACATTGATGGGATTTGAAGATCCAGGCGTAGAAGTAAACGAAGAATATCGTAAAGTGTCGTTAATACTTGACGATAATTATGTGCGCGAAAATATTTTAATTGTCCTTTCCGCATTTGAACATTTAGTAAATTTAATGGTGCGCAAACAACAAGAGGAATATGCAGCTCCTTACGTGGTGGATGTGAATTTCTATCGCAAAGAACGTGAACGGCTTATTTCCGAACTTGCCCGCGCCGCAGCAAAAAAAGCATTGATGACAAAACAAGAAGTAGAGCTCCCCGCGATGAATGCGTATGAGCGTCGATTGGTGCATATGGAAATCACGACTCACCCCGAACTTAAAACAGAAAGCATGGGCACCGGCAAAGAACGAAGAGTAATTATTAAGCGATTAGAATAATTATTGATAACATAATAACAAAACAGTATACCTTCGGTATGCTGTTTCTAGTTTCTATTCTTATCTATATTTATGCATTATCATAGGATCGTACGATAATATATAAAAATACTTATATCTCACGATCGTAAGATATAAGTAAAAATAACAACATCTCCCGAGGCGTATTAATTATGTAGTTAAAAAGTACAAAGTTTCACGATCGTGAAATCTTGTATAAATATAATAAAACCAAGCTTCAATGGGCGAAAATATTAATAAGCGAGAAATAAGAAAGGAAAAAGAAACAAACTACTGAGCGAGGCGGTAGAGTTGTTTATCGTACCGATTGATAAAATAGAGGCCATTCACCCCCTCTTCTAGGCGGGTGCCATCAATAGCGCCGGTAAGAATAATAGGTTCAAAGTCGCCAGAGGGGAAATCAATGCGATAGAGTGTGTCGTGTGTAAAAAACGCATGGCGGAAGTAGTCGTCAGGAAGTATTCGGGTGAGGGATTCAAATTCAGACGCTTGGGGCACAAAGCAATAGAGCTCTCCCTCCCCTCCCTCAAATTGCCCTTCGCTACATTTGTCCGGGAAGGTGGTAAAAGGGAAAGGCATAGCAAGCGCAAGCGTGGCGCCCTCAAGGATGCGGAATTGACGAGGAAGTGAAAATTGGAATGCGATTTGATTATGAGAACCCCATGAAAGATAGCTCCCCTCTTCTCCTTCGCGGAAAAGCGTAAGGGCAAGCGTTGTAAAATTCAATTTCCATGTACGTGCGCCATAGGTTGCAGACGGCCGTTCGGAAATAAGTAATTCTTGATCAGAAAATATCTTGAGTGTTACGTCATGTAAATTAAAATTTTTGATAAGCATCTTATAAACAGGAGGGGTTTTAGAAATGTCCGCGCGCACCAAATCCGTTTGAGATGAGTTTTTTTGTGTAGTCGCGATTAATTCTTCATCTTTCGTGCCCCATGTCGCCATAAGAATATCCCTCGGGAGCGGGCGCCACACCTTATCAATTACATCAAAAATCCCCCACTGTGGTGCACGCGGGTCACCGAACGAAGCCAAGATCTTTTCGGTGCTCGGAGATAGTTGAATGGCGTTTAAGGCGTCAATTGTTTGTGCAGAAACTTCAAGATCCGGTCCCTCGCGCGCCGCATACACCTTTCCCTCGGGGGTCAGATAATACACTTCGCTGGTATTCTGATTAATCCAATAATCAAACACTTGATGTTCCGAAAGTTTTTTAGATTGCGGCATTTCAGGAGATAGAGGCGACGAAGAAGTGGGGGCTTTAAGAGGGGTGCTCGCAGGAAATCCACTGCTTGTGGAAGACGAAAAGGAATTAGGAGGGTTTTCAGGTACGGCAGAACTCCAGATTAAATAAACAATAAAACCAAGTATAAGAATCACGCCGACCACAATAAGTTTTTTATAAAGAGGTTTCATAAATTATTTAAATTTCACATGAAGATGGCGCTGGTCCTCGTTAAAATATAAACAATCATTACTACGATATCCGGAATCTTCTGGTGCAGTACATCGTGTTGCACTAGGGAAAATTCGTGCAATTTCTTTAGCAGTATATTTTGATCCATTAGTATCATCAAGGCGCAAATCAACAGCCGGTTTGTCTGGTCCATGAGTTGTGTGACCGCTTTCAGTTCCTCCTGTAATTACAATTGTGCACAAACGACCACATCCTCTTTTTAGTGTTATTAAATTATCGATAACAAAAGAAGGAAGAAAAGCTAAACTTGTGCAATCTCTTTGTCCTGGAGAAGTGCAATTAGCTTTATTTATAGTAATTCCTACAGCGTTTAATTGGGCTCGTTTTGCTAAATCGTCAGCTTTTCCTTCGGGACTACTTTGTTCTTTCCCCCCACTACCACCAGATGGTTGTTGAGGTTGCTGTCCAGGAGGTGTTGGAGTAACTTGAGCAATCGGATTCACCTTTGTTGTTTTATTACACTTCCATCCGACTAGATCCCTATCAACAATACGGTCACGAGGAATAGTTCCGAGTTCGGTAGTCAGAATAGAATCATTTGGGTTCGGATGGTTAAAAGAGGTGCTTACTGTGGTTGTGCCTATAATCCACTCATGAGGCCCAAACTCAAGTTCCTCTGTTGCCCACAATGCCCATTCTGCGCAAAAAGGTTCTTTCGTCACTAACGTTGCTTTAATTTCTTGTTTTTGTGGAGCGCAAAGCTTCAAATTACTATTTAAATCTATCATTTGTACATTACCATCGTTTTTATTATCACTTTTTGTTGGGTATCTAATATCCTGATAGGCATAAATAAGACATTTTGCATCAGCAGGCTTATCCTTAAAATAAGGATACATCCACACCCTCGATTTTGCAGGAATGCCCTCGCTCTCATCGTAATATTTCTCGTCATTATCGATAGAAACGCCTTCTTTTGAATTATTTCGACGATATTCGCACGTAACAGGGTCTATGTTTGTGGTTGCAAGATTGCCTGTCCCATCAAATAGTTTAATGTCTTTAAATGGCTCGCATTCATTGCTAGATTTTTCTTCCGCACAAATTTCTTGTGTAATTACTGTGCCGTCGCTACTTGTAGTATTCACTTCGATTGGTTTAAAGCCGTCCTGACAAGTTGCACTAATCAGTGACTGATTGGCATTTTTTGTAAGATCCGGGAGCTTCACTAAATCAGGATTGATCGTTTTGAGGATAAAATAGGATCCAAAAAGAAGCGCGATGCCATAGAGTGATGCCATCACGTCCCCCTTCCCACTCGTCAAGTCATCAATACTTCCCTGACTTGTCGCAATCTTAAATCCTCCGTACACCAAAAATCCGAGTGCCACAATACCCGAAAATCCCATCATAAAATAATAAATCTGGACAATAAACGCACGGAGATCGGTTTTTGCAGCCCCTTTATTTTCATTGCAAAGTTTACCTAATCCCCCACTCGGATCTCCGGGGCAAGGGAACTGCACATCCACAATATCCCCATAGGCACTTACGATTGCAGGCGCAAGTATCATACAAAGTGCAAAGGCAAGAAAGACATAACGGAAAGGTTTAGACATAATTATTGTGCAGTGAATTTGATACTCTCTTTAGTAAACTCAAGGGGATTTTTTTTGTTTTGCACGATGGTGGAGGCCTGCACCGTGCGTGTCTCTCCGGGGTTCGGCGCAGAAATATGGAGGGAGAGCGTATTCGTTTTTTGATCGTAATATTTAGTATCATTCACTTGCCACGAAAACACTAAATCACTCAACGAAGAGATGTTAAAAAAATAAGGAATCGCATTCAGCGAAAGATTTTGCTCGCCGTAAACAGCAGTATTCGCGACCGGTGTTTCAATTACCGTCAAAAAATTACCAATCGGAATACGCACACCTCCCTGTGTCTGCGCTCCATTCCAAGGGAACGTCACACGCACATAATGCGAATCCCCAGGAGATTTTTTAATAGTGACAGTTTTATTCACAAGCCCTAACCCTTCGCCTAAAAAAGTGTCATCCATATACCAGCGCAAAGGAATGGCACTCAAATCAACCACTTTGTTGTTCTGTGTTGCCATAAGACCGACGCGCACGGGCGTATGAGGAGTCGCAAGCGCTTTCCCTTGATAATCAGAAGGAAAAAAATTGAGCGCTTCCCATGTAAAAATCAATTGAGGTGTTTTTGGCGTTTCTGCGTGCGCAAATCCACCGTATAAGAAAAAAGCGAGTAACAACAAAGACAATGCTTTCATTTCTCTTTAGTATACCTTATTTTGCTCGCAAAGGTGAGTGGAAAAACTATTATTTAGAAATGATATTTTTTCCAGTAATACCATACTGAAGAGAGCTAGACATCTTGTTCAGCTTGGGATGATTATGGATGTAGGTTTGAATCACAAAAGAAGTAAAAAGGGTAGGAAGTAAGGGAAGAAGATTAAGGGCATATTTAGTAATTTGGTGACTCGTTTTAAGTGCAGCCGAATCCCTTTTCATATATCCCCAAAAAGTCATTGCGCCTGTGCCTGCTGCCTGAATCACGGGGGCAATCGCAAGACCGACACCTGTAACGTCAATAAGGGCACATACACCATCAATCGTTAAAAAAAATAATCCGCCGATAATAAGCTCCGCCTCAAGATATTTATTGTGAGGTTTTTTATTTTCAACCTTAACTTCTTCTGCCATAGATTATTCTTTTTTTTCACTTTCTCCTGACTCTTTCATTTTTTGCAATCCTTTCATTTCAAGCATCTGCTCTGGATTGGTCGTAATAATCTGATCTTCGGTATAAGACGCAATCACCTTAATCGCCACATGTTTAAGACCTGCAAAAAAGAGTCCCTCCCCCACCCCCGCTTCAAGAAGGAATGATTGTTCACCTTCGGTCAACGCAAACGCGTGTGCGATCGCCTCAATAGAGCTCGGTGACTGTTTCATAAGTAATTGGAGTGCAGAGTTCGTCACAATAGGGCGCCCATATTCCGAGCGCAAAAAATCCTCTACATCTTGAGTGATGGTCGTAATCCCCAAATAATATTTGCGCGCCCGTTTTACCAGTCCGAACAAAAAGGACGCAGAATCCTTATATTTCATCATAAGCCACGCCTCATCAATCACAAGTAACCGTTGGCGCAATTCTGAACGGATAAGATTCCACACAAAGTTTAATACGATATACATCGCAATCGGGCGTAATTCTTCTTCAAGATCGCGGATAGAAAACACAATAAGGCGATTTTTAATATCCACGTTCGTCGGCGCATTCGTAAATCCTCCGTAGGATCCATGCGTATATTTATCCAACCGCTGTGCAATCCCCTGCCCCCCTTCTGTGTTGCGTAAAATCACTTGCAGATCTTCAAGGAGTGGCGGGTTTAATTCTTTCGTGGCAGAAAAATTCTCTGCGGTAATATCGCGCGAGGCATAGGTTTCTACAATCACGCGGTCAAGTAACGAATCCTCTTCGGGGGTAATAGTACCCAACATCAATTTCAAAAGACCAGTAAGGTTTAAGGTGTGTGATTTAAACACGTCCGCGGGCTCTTCTCCTTCAGGAATAATCGGAATGTCAAATGGATTGATGTGGTTTTGTGAGGTAAGTGAGATTTTAAAATAACTGCCCCCAATCGCATTCGCGAGATTTTGATATTCATTTTCGGGGTCAATGACAATCACGTGCGTGCCCATCATAAGCGTGCGGAGAATTTGGAGTTTGGTGGCAAATGATTTTCCTGCACCCGATTTTGCAAAAACCACCGCATTCGCATTTTCAAGCGAAAAACGATCAAAAATAATCAAACTATTATTGTGCATATTGATGCCGTACAAGATGCCTTTGTCCGAGCTCAAATCGGGCGAGACAAAAGGAAAAAGTGAAGAGGCGGGACCAGAATTAAGGGTCGTGTGGAGCTCAAGCTCATCTTTTAAAATAGGTAACGTAGAATTATATCCCTCTAATTGGCGAAACAATGCGGGTTTAATATACACAAGCTTTGATTCAAGGAGCGAAGTGAGCGCATTTTCAATTTTTGCGAGCGCTTCTTTGGTAGGAGCATACACGGTAATATACACGCCTATTTTAAACAATTTTTCACGCGCTTGGAGCAAGAGATCACGAAGATTTTCCACGTCTTGATAAGCGGTCTCAAGCATCGGGTCGCGCACAAACCCCTTTTCTTCTTTTTCGTTCATTTCCACTTCAATTTGTGCCACCTTTTTACGAAGATTTTTAAGAGCGAGTGCGGTGTCCATCGGATGCACAAAAAGGGAGATATCCATCATCTCTGCCATATTAATAATTGGAGAAAACCACCCGCTCATAAGAAAACGCGGGTAGGTAAACACAAAAAATGTTTTTACTTGAAAATCGCCAAGGGTGAGTGATCCCGAATCAATACGGAGACCCGAAGGCGCGATGATATTTTGAATATCATCTTTTTTAGAAGGATTATAAGCAGAAGGAAGAGTAAATTTCATGAATTAGGAGTATGGGTAATGCGTAGATCTTTGGTTTCCATAAAACGGGGATTGTAGAGATTGAAAAAAAGTTCGGTAAGTTCTTCATTGTTCAAGGCGGCGACGCGTAGACCAATTTGTTCAAGTCCTTCCGTCACTTGGGATACGCGCCGATCTAGTTGCTCCAAGTGTTCTTCGGCGCGCGCAGACACTTCCGCAGGTTTTGATTTAGACGAATTGAATATGTTGAGAATGTTGGAAAGCCCTCCCCCGTCTCCCGTCACGACAATGGGGTCATAAGGAACAATAACAAAAAATGATTTACTAATAATTGCGTTTTCTTCTACAAACGAGCGAATAAAATTAATATATTCTTCAATTTGAATTTTTAACAACTCATTTTTTTCTTCGTCTTTCCGCACCTTCATCTTTTCAAGATATTCTTCAATATTAATTTTGCGTGAATGAATAAAAAATTGCACAGGGAAGTCAAGAGTATTCAAAAATGTTTGAAACGTATTCAAAATAAGATTTTGTTCTTCCTCTGATTTGAGATCAAAGTTCACCCCACTCACGATAAGAATTTTGCGCAACTCACCCTTCTTAAGATAAACAATACCACTCTTAATTTCTTTGACCGCGACAAATTGTTGGGTGGGTAAGGTTGGTTCAGGCATAGGATATAAATAGTATATTAGTAATCAATTCGTTTTGCTACTGTTCGATCTCCTGAAAGAGAGCGTACCACTTGATACCGCTCACCTTGTGGTTCAGTGTGGGGCTTAAATAATTTTCCGGTGGTAATTTGAAGTGCGAGCGATTTTAATTTGTCTTGTACACTCATACTATTACGTAGCGAAGTAATTGCATCAATATCAGGCACATCAAACGCGGTTGTGGGAGCTGGTCTTTGCCAGGTATAGGCGTGAGGAGTTAAAAGATGTTTGAGCGCCGCACGTGCGATAAGTGGCATTGACTGACCATTAATACGGGCGAATGCAAGAGTCACCCCGAGCCCTCCCACAATACCTGTGAGTGGAAGCCAGATAAAAAAAGAAAGTGTTTTGAAAGCGATAAAACTGATAAGTGCAGGAATCGCTACATAAAAAAATTGCGCAAGCGTAAGAAACCCAATAATTTTTGGTTTTTCTTCTATAAATTGAGGGACTTGGAATGATGCCATAGTTACAAAATCCGCGGTGCGTCATTTTCTTCCATCGTGGAAAGATTGTGATGTAACGGATCAAGTTCGTGAATCCGAGGATTATTTATTTTAGGAAGAGGGGTAGATTTAACCTCCTCTCGGTAGGTTTTATCTTGTTCGTGCACGAGCGAATTTTTAGGGAGAGAGGCAAGAGGAGGAAGAAAATTATCAAAGTGAATACTATCCCCTTCCGAAGAAAGAGGAGAAGTTTGGAGGCCGGTATAATGCACCACTTTTTGTGGTTCCTCTTTTTCTTTTACGGGCGCGCTCGTTTCTATTGTTGCGCGTACATCTTTTTCTTGTGTAATTTTTGATTTCAAAAAACGAAATGGTAAAGAGAAGAAAAATGGCGTATGTTTTTTCTCTTCAGGCGCAACTATCTCTCTTTTTTGGAGAAGAAATGGCGCCGGCTCCTCTTTTTGGGATGTGGTGGCAAGAGACGTATCGGTGCGAATAGGAATAGAAGATCCTTCTGTGTTATCAAGTGAGGAAAGTGAAATAACTGGTGTAATACCGTCTACTGATCGCGGGGAAACGGAAAGGGGCGGACGCGCGCGCGGTGCTTCAATCGGCGCATATACTTTTTTAATATCACTTTCAAACGATTTTAAGACATATTCATAAATCTCGTTTTTAAGTGCGAGCGCCACACGATCGGTTAAATAAAGTGTGCGCATAATCTCTTCAGGAAGCGAGGAAAGAGAGAGAAATCCCATAAGCACAAGACCTACTAATTGTTGGAGTGTTTCTTTTTTCTCTTCGTCTAAATAGTGCGATTCCGCAATTTCATTGAGGGTATGAAACATATGTTCCGACTGAATCGCCTCTTGCAAGGACGCAGGAAGAATATCAATCCGTTCCTCCAATTGTGCTTCGGTAATAAGTGAATAGTTCATAATTTATTAAACATTAATCTCCGCCCCCTCGCGTAATATTAGGATTTTCTTCGTCGGCAATTCCCGCTTGTTGCGCTTGTTCTATGGTAAGAGTGGGTCGAGTTTGTGCTTGTGGTAACGGATCAACTGCAGCTCCTCGATTGTTTTGCTGAAGTCGCCTATTTCTCTGTTTTTCTCGTTCTTCAATTTCCTTTCTCACCTTTTCACGTGCTCCATTTATTATTGTGAGCTCGTCTAGTTTTTCTTCTCTTTCTTCATCGGTTGTAGCACGAGCAAGAGCTCTAGTGGCTTCATCAGATTCATGTATAAGTTCTCTCTCTTTCTCTGTAATTTGATCATCGGTATAGCTTTTTATTGATCCATTAAGTTTCATGCTTATTTCATCTTCTTCTATACCTCTTAATTCTCTCTGGTGTCCCATAAGTTTCTTTGTGAGTTCCTGCTCTTGGTCTTTATACAATTCCTTGTGTTGTTTAATTTGGTCTGCGGTCATGCCTTGTCTTTCGTTTCTTATTTTATCCAGTTTTTCTTGTGTTTCCTTTTTATCTTTCTTAATTTCTCCTTTTGATTTCTTTTCGTCCCCCTTCTTTTCTTTTGACTTGCCCCAATAGCCCGTACCCTCTCCTACTCCCTTAAAGAGAGATCCCACAAATGACTGTGGTTTAACTACCTGACTTTTAGCAGTATTCACAACCCCCTTCCCTGCACCTTTAACGCTTTTTCCAATACTACGAACAGGAGCAGTAACAATCTTACCCAAAAACCCTTTGTTTTTACCAATGTTTTGCATCTTAGTACCGAGTGTGTTTAGTTTTTTAGCAGTATTTTGACCAAAGGTACTCCCCGCAAGCCCTTTCGCAGTAGATTGACCCGCACGTTGTGCTTTATTTTTTGCCCAACTCTTCGCTCCATTTTTAATTCCATTTCCAGCGCCTTTTAATCCTTTCATAGTTGCTTCAGCTCCCTTAATACCCATCTTTTGAGCCGCTGTCATTCCACCAATAAGGAGCGCGGTAAGCATAATCATCTGAATCCCTTGTTGAACAACTGCTTGCATCGGTCCTATAAAAAAGTTGCCTGTAGGAGTAATTTTTGCGAGCGCTTTTGCGGTGGCAAGGGTAAGATAGATGAAAAAAGAAACCGCAGGGAGGAAAAATGTCCAGTTAAGGAATTCATTCCACCACTCCTCAAAATAATGTTTAAACTCAGGGAGTGCGCGAGCAAAAAAAGCAAGCGGACTTAAAGTGAGAAGAAAGGTTAAATGAAGATAACGCATTAAGAGCATAAACGCGAGCGCGAACATCACAACAGCAGCAATCAAAAGAAAAATAATCTGAAAAACCGCAGTCATAACAGATGTAATCATTTGTGCTCCAATACCAGCAATAAGACCTCCTTGGTCTGCAGGATCGGGGGGAGGAGGATTAACATCGCCAAGAAGGAGTTTTTGGGGGCCAAACGCTTCGGTGAGTGCAGTAGGGAGAGCGTCGCGTACATCTTCATTAAGAAATACATTCGTAAGTGAGTGTGAAAAATTAATAATCACTCCTGCAATTGCTAAACTAAAATTAACTAATACAGCAGCAATAATAAGATCGGTTAAAATACTTCCCTTCTTCGCGTCGTAGCGGTCATAACGGACAATAGTGGCAAATGCAACAACAAGCATCGCGAGGACAAAAAGGATATTAATAAAATCGCGAAGAATTTTCCATCCAATAGTGATAATCTGATTACCTTGGCTTAATACATTAAAATTAAGATCAAGCATCCATCCCACAAAAACACTTCCTAATGTATAAAGCCCTCCTGCAATTCCTTGAAAAATCAAGGCAATTGCCCGAATAAAAAAGTCAAAAATACCACCCAAGCTGATCACATCAAAAATGCCTGCGGAGGCAAAATGAGGCACCGCGAAAATAAACAGTGCAAGCACGCCTCCTCCCCACAATAAATAATGAGATTTGATACGCATAAATTATGGAGCGATAGGACAATATTGATTAAGCTTTGATTTAGTGTCAGAGAGCTTTAAAGCAATAGCGTTTTCAAGAGTAGTAGCACGTCCTGCGGAAGAAATCGCAGTTGAAAGCAGGGTGGCAATCCGCGCAGTGCGATTACTACTCGGTTGAAGGGCTTGAATGGTTGTTAGCTCGGCGGTAGAAGTAGTAATAAGCGTTAATTCTTCGACAATCTTCGGTTTCCAGGTATTTTTTGCGGTTGCGAGATCAGTCACCGCAGCTCCCTTAAGTCCTGCAATACCCGGGTTAGAGCCATTAGGATCAATACTGGTATAACAAGCAACAAGTCCTTTCGGCGTCTGAATCACTCCATCATTTTCAAGAAGTGGAACTAATTGATTATTTTCGGTTTGCGCCTTGGTGTTTGTGGTGCGCGAAGCACTAAGTGATGTGCTCGCATTTAAGATTTGGAGATCAGAGGTGTTTTGTGTGTGAGCACCATACCCGCGATCATTAGAAATTCTTGCTGCTTCCCCTAACGTTCCTCCATCATTTCCTGTTCTATTACTAAAATCTTTATCTTCCGGTTTTAATTCATCTTTAATATTCTTAATACCATTTTTAACCATTTTATTAAAAAGCGCATCGCCGATCGCCGAAAGATATTCAGTCAAATCTTCAGAGGTGAGCACATAATCAAGATCATGTGTAGAGACCTTTGCAGTCGCGGCAGCAATCGTATTCCCCGGTGTGTTGATAAGATAACGTCCGCACGACCAAGGACCGATGGAGGCGTTAGGATCAATGCTTAAAATACGATTAGCATCATCAGAAGGAGGAGTTTTTTCGTATGAGGGAATCCATGGTAATTCAGAAAACCAATCTTCGCCTGAATCGTATGTGCCGCTCCCAATTACCACATCC
>CAINEW010000025.1 GCA_903847915.1 uncultured bacterium
AGATGACCGCCATGATATGATTGATTTCTGTTCTTTTATTTATTCTAGACCTAAAAGACCATAATGCTTAATTATAGATAACTTTCTTCTCGCGGGTTCAGACTGTACAAATGCCGAACATAATTATTCCGCATCTCTACGGTCTGAACCCAGCTCACGTACCACTTTAATTGGCGAACAGCCAAACCCTTGGGACCTTCTCCAGCCCCGGGATGTGGTGAGCCGACATCGAGGTGCCGAGCGTCGTCGTCGATAGGGACTCTCGGACGACACCAGCCTGTTATCCCCGGAGTAACTTTTATCCGTTATCTCCACCCTTTCTATAAAGAAGTGTCGGGTCGCTAACCTCCGCTTTCGCGTCTGCGCGGCTTGTCGGCCTTGCAGTGAAGCAAGCTTATGCGTTTGCACTTTGAGCGCGATTTCCATCCGCGCCAAGCTTACCTTAATAGGCCCCTCCGTTACCTTTTGGGAGGGTTCCGCCCCAGAAAAACTGTCCACCAGGCACTGTCCCCATACGTTTTGAACGCACAGGTGAGACAATAACAAAGATAAAATGGGTGTTTCATTGGCGGATCCATGCTGTCCGAAAACAACACTTCAAATCCTACCCACTACGCTACGTATATATTCATTATTCTCAATACCAAGTTCCAGTAAAGCTTCCGGGGTCTTTTCGTCTAGTTGCCAGTACCCCGCGTCTTCACGGGAATCGCATTTTCATCGGGCTCTTCGTTGAGACAGTTCTCCAGTCGTTATGCCTTTCATGCGCTCCGGAACTTACCCGGAAAGGAAATGCGCTACTTTAACACGGTTATAGTTACCGCGGACATTGACGAGGGCTTCGGACAGTGAGCCCTACCCTTGCGGATAGAACCCCCATCGTTAACCTTCTCGCATCGGTCAGGCATCACCCCCTATACATCCTCTTACGAGTTAGCAGGGAGCTGTGTTTTTGATAAACAGTCGCCAGAGAAACTTTCGCTGCGTCCTCCTCCGCTCATTACTTCGCAATGAGCTTCGGATGGACAAGTCCCTCTTCACTTTTTACTCCAAATTATTTTTTGAAGAAAAAGGAGGAGGATAGATGTCCTTCCGTAGCTTTCTGCGGAGCAAAAAGCGAAGGAGGAAAGGCTTATCCCGAAGTTACGCCTAGCTTTTTTGCCGAGTTCCTTAACGAAGACTCACCCGTTCCCCTTGGGCTTCTCGCCCTATCCACCGGTGGCGGTTTACGGTACGGAGCCACACACATGCACCTTAGAGGGATTTCTCGAAAGGCTCTTCATATGAATCGATGAGGCGAACCTCACCTTTTCTCAAGATGCGAACGTCACAATTAAATGTAGTGTACGGGATTTGCCACATACACCGCTCTTCTCTCAAAAACGCCAAACCATTAAGGCGATCATACTTGTGTCCTTTGTAATCTCATCGGTATCTCATGTGCGGCGGGCAGGAATATTAACCTGCTATCCTTCAGCTGCGGCTTTCGCCATTGCCTTAGGGTCGCCTCACCCTCCGTCGATTTGCGTTGCGGAGGAAACCTTGGATTTTCGGGGAGTACAATTTTCATGCACTTTGCGATTACTCATGCCAACATTATCCCTTCCCCACGCTCCACTCGCCCTCACGGATCGAGCTTCACTGCAGTGAGGAATGCTCTCCTACCCCAAGCACACAATCGCTTATGTGCTTAGCCGCAATTTCGGTAATATGCTTAGCCCCGATAAATTTTTGGCGCCACTGACCTCGAATAGTGAGTTGTTACACACTCTTTAAAGGATGGCTACCTCTGAGCCAACCTCCTATCTGTCTGTGGGCAATGACTACCTTTTACACTCAGCATATATTTAGGGACCTTAAATGGCGGTCTGGGCTGTTCCCCTCGCGACCACGGAGCTTAGCCCCCGCAGTCTGACTCCCGTGCTTGATTTTATGGCATTCGGAGTTTGATTGAGTGCCCGAGCTTTCGCCCTTTGACTCTCATCCAGTGCTCTACCTCCATAAAGAAATACACGAGGCTAGTCCTAAAACTATTTCGGAGAGAACCAGCTATTACCAAACTCGATTAGCTTTTCACTCCTTACCCCAGCTCGTCCGAAGATTTTGAACGATCAACCGGTTCGGTCCTCCCCCCGTATTTCTACGGGGTTCAACCTGGCCAGGGTAAGCTCGTCTGGTTTCGGGTCTTACACGCACTGCTAATCATTTCAAATATGAATATCCCGAAGGACACTCATATTTAAAAAGATAACGCCCTATTAAGACTTGCTTTCGCTACGCCTCCTCCACACATGGTGGATTAGACTTTGCAGTACACGTAAACTCGTTGGCTCATTCTTCAATAGGCACACAGTCAACCCTCAATGCTCCGCATTGAACACGAATTATCACGAATATCGCCTTGCTCCCACTAATTTCACAAATTACATTCGTGTTTATTAGCGAAAATTATTCGCGCACATTTGTGCTCAGTGCGAAGCACTGGTATTGGTCTCCTGTTCCTTGTAAGTAGATGGTTTCAGGTACTATTTCACCGCCCTCACCGGGCTGCTTTTCACCTTTCCCTCACGGTACTTGTTCACTATCGATCACATTATATATTTAGCCTTGGGAGATAGTACTCCCGGATTCCCTCGTGGTATTTTGGCCTCGAGGTACTCAAGAATAAAAACGAAGAGTTGATATACTTTCGCATACGGGGCTCTCACCCGCTCTGGCGCTTCTTTCCAGAAGCTTCTGCTAGCGTATCAATTTTTAACTCTTCTTCTACAGACAACGAAGAATATGGTATGCCGAAGCATACTATCCTCTTCGTTGCAGTAAAAATGTTTCCATCTTACAACCCTCATTTTTATTTTCTTGCGAAAATAAAAACAAGTTTGGGCTTCTCCGCGTTCGCTCGCCGCTACTTACGGAATACATTTGTCTTACGACAAATTTGTCTCTGTTCCTCTGGGTACTGAAATGTTTTACTTCCCCAGGTCTGCATCCTTTGCTTGCGCTTAGGATTATATCGTTTTTCGATATAAGGTTTCCCCATTCGGACATCTCCGGATCAAAGGTTGCTACGCACCTCCCCGAAGCTTATCGCAGCTACGCTACGTCCTTCTTCGCTCTAATGTGTCAAGGCATCCACCATCCACCCTTAATGCATCTCTTGCGAGATGCGATACTTACTCCGCTCGCTCATGAACGAATTCATAAGGAGCATATTATATTACTTACTTAACTTACTTTGATTCAATTTGATTTTTTGTACTTTTTTCTAGTTCTGATATTTGATTGTGAACGTTCGTTCGATTCAATCATGTTCTTTCTAATCTCCCCTCCCCAAAAGCCATTTTCTTTTATCGCTTGTAGGGACAGAAGAATAAAAATCTCCGCGTGGTGCGGAGCTCCTGATGCGTACCCTAAAGTACACATTTTACGGAAGAATCCGCCCTAGATATGTTCTTTGAATACTCATTAAGTGGTGAGATCAGTGTATACGAAAACGTCCTTTTCTGTCAAGCGACCTCTAAAAACCCAGTTATCCACAGCTTTATCCTTCTTTAAGTGGCGTACAATGGAATCCATAATAGACATGTTCTTTATATTCATCTTGCCCTTTTTTCTCAATGAGATAGATTGACTCGCCTATTGGCACTACTATTCGTCCTCCGATTTTTAATTGTTGTTTCCATACCTCGGGAATTTTTTTTACCGCCCCATTTACAATAATTGCATCATAGGGCGCCTCTTTGCGATATCCCTTCATCTCATCTCCCTCAATAAGCATTATAATGCTTTGTTCGTTACCTTTTTCGTATCCATATATCGTACATTTTTTTTCTGCGAGGCTATAGAATGTTTTATTTTTTTCTATACTCATCACTAATCCATTATTTTGTTCGCTTCCTTTAATACTTTGCGCAATCAATGCAGTTGTCCATCCTGATCTTGTACCGATCTCTAATATTTTTTCTCCTGGACGTGGCACAAGAAGCTCCAACATAAATGCCACGATAGATGGTTGTTCCCCCACTATTTGTTTTTCAATTAAAAGAGGTGTGTCTTCATATGCGCGCATTTTTTCTTCATCACTGATAAAGTCAGCGCGATCTACTACACGAAACGCTTCCTGCAATGTTGATGTTTTAAGGTATCCATTCTGTATTAACAAAGAAACAAGGTGATTATGATTGCTTTCTTTCATTGTTGTTATCATACCAAGTTCGTACTAAAGATACAAAAAAAGAGCCCTATTCTTTTACATTATATAATGTATTTAGAATAGAGCCCTCTATAGGAAAGAGGATCGTATTTCATAAATTCTTATTGATTGAGATTTTTTAATACGATATATTTTCCATTTTTATCCTTGCCATGAATAAAATAGAATGGATTTTCTTTCGAAAGAGTGAGAGATTTTGTTTCGCCATTTTCTTCCACTACAATCGCGATGATTGGCTCTTCTGTGTCTTCCTTGTATGTCACCACCACATCATGGAGCACACTCCCGATATTGCCTGTGTTGCGACGAAGGATACATAAGATAGGACAAATATATTCTTGACGCTTTATTCTCCTACTTAAGGTTATCCAATCTTTTAAATTTTCTTTCCATTGCATTTCTAGTTGGCCCATAAAGACCTCCTTTCTGTTATTTATTTATTAAAAAATGCACGAGATTTTTTTATCTCATAAAAAGCATACAATACAATACTTCTTCTTGTCAATCTCTCCTAGTAAAATAAAAAACCTTATAGAAAGGTTTTTTTCTTAATTCGCTAATCTAAAAAATGATTGAAAGTACGTGTATAATACTCTTTAAGAGATATGCCTTCTTTTACCATCACATCATCTTCATCTATTTTGTGTTTTGATAACAATTTATCAATTTCTAATTTTGCAGAACAAAAATCAGAAAAGCTTTTATGATGAACAGTGAGTTCATCAATACGATCACCAAATCCTTCTGATAATTGATTCAGTTCACTAAGTGAAAATCTTTCCTTTTTAGACATTATAATTTCCTTTCTATCAAAAAATAATAATTTTAAATTTACTCTATTATTAAAATATACCAACTTATATTATCTGTCAACTAAAATAAGATTGGCGTCTAAAAACTATTTATGTATTGCTCCACGGATCAATGTATCAAGAAATGATGAAAACGAAATACCACTTGCTTCTGCGGCTTGAGGAAACAAACTTTGTTCAGTGAACCCCGGAATAGTGTTGATTTCGAGAATCACTACATTTCCTTCTTTATCTACAATCATGTCGGTTCGTGAACATCCACGTGCATGGATCAGTTGATGTGCGCGGAGTGCTGCGTGTTGAATATGTTTTAGTAATGGGTCGGCGCACCGCGCAGGAATAATGTGGTGTGCTCCTTCGGAACTATATTTTGCCTCATAATTAAAAAATGAGTGTCCGCGAGGAATAATTTCAGTAGGAAGAAGTGGAAATGCTGATTCATGAAATCCATGATCCATCACTCCGCACGTCACTTCTCTCCCTCGTATATAATTTTGAATGAGTGCAGTGTGTGAAATTTGAAATACTTTCTCTAACGCCTGTATGAGCTCTTCACTATTATTTACAATATACACTCCTACACTTGATCCGTTTTCGTTTGGTTTTACTACAATAGGATAGCCGAGATAATGACGAATGTGTTTTATTATGGGTGAGCTTTTTTTATGCCATTCGCGTTCAGTGAGAAGCAAGGAAATGGGTGTTAAAAGTCCATAATCACGGAAAAGACGTAACGAAAGAAATTTATTCATTGCGAGGGCGCTTCCCATTGCACGCGTGCCTGTATAAGGAATATTGTGCGATTCTAAAAGCGACTGCACAGTTCCGTCTTCGCCATACTTTCCATGCATCGCAACAAGCGCGATCACTTTGTCTTCTTTTAATTGCTCCGGCGTGCGCTCCCATATTCCTTCTTTATCAATCTTCACTCGTTGCACTTCATACTTTTCAGGGTTCAGATGGCGCATAACATGCGCTCCACTTTTGAGTGAAATGTCATGTTCGTGCGAAGGTCCTCCCATGAGCACTGCTACGCGCTTCTTTGATTTTTTAGACACAATCTTCTTCTCCATGTCTTAAGTGTAGCAAACACAGATAAAAACTTCACATACGGAGGGATTGACTTTTAGCTTACTAAAAACCTATACTCGTATTCGGTACATTATCAATTTATTTAAGAAAGGACTATTTATGGTACATATCGCTGTTATTGGCGGGCCAATGTCTGCTGGAAAAACAACAGAGCTTTCGCGACGTTATCAAGTTGCAAAAATTGCTCATCAACATGTAGTTATTATTAAACCAACCACCGATGATCGCTCAGGAGCATCTCTTGGTATACGACAGGAAAATCCACAAGGAGAGTTTGTGATAGTAGAAAAAGATCCTGCCACGCTTATTCAGAATCAAGAAGAGTTGCAAAAATTACTTCAAGAGTTTGAACCAGAACTTCTTATTGTAGATGAAGCACATTTCTTTAAAGAATGGTTTTGTGCGTACATGAGAGAGCTTTCGTTACGAAAAGATCTTGATATGCGTATTGTTATTGCTGGACTTGAACTTGATGCGTGGGGCAACACGTTTGGTTTTATGCCTCAGCTAATGGCAATTGCCGATGAAGTTATCAAACTCACTGCTGTTTGCATGAAATGTAGAAAAGAAGGGGCCACTATGACACAAAAGAAAGGGGGCTCTCATGAACAAATTGAAGTGGGTAGTAAAATGTATGAAGCTCGTTGCAAGAGATGTTGGACCCCTCCGGAAAATTAACTATTTTACCTATTAAAAAATCTCATTGAATTCAATGAGATTTTTTATTCGTTGCGAGAGCTGAAACATCCGCCAGTCGGCGAAGAACCTTCGACGGCGGTTTTGCCTGCCCGCCGTACTTACTGCGGGGCCACAAGGGGTCGAACCTTGATTATCGGTTTTGGAGACCGACGTTCTGCCATTGAACTATAGCCCCATTAAAAAGGCAGGCGAGGAGACCGCAGTTATACCATTTAACTAAACTCCCTTTTATTCCGAGTATAAAACAAAACAAAAAATCCCACAATTAAGCGAGATTTTTATTATCTTAAACTATTTGCTCCTTGCGATATGCTCTTAGCTATCTCTACTTCTTACTCTCCTTATGTGCCGTGTGCTTTCTGCACCATCCGCAAAATTTGCGTAACTCAATTTTCCGATCCACGGATTTCTTATTCTTCCGCGTCGTATAATTAGTATGCTTACATACCCCGCACCGCAACCGTATTAATTTTTCACTAAATTTACCCTGTGCCATAATTGTTGAAATTTTTTCGCTCATTTTTTGTAGCGAAACAAATTTCACTACAATTATGAGCATCCCGCCGAAATCTTGATGGAGGCGGATGCCATTTCTCCTTGTTTCTTATACTATCTCATTTCTCTTTTTTCGTCAAAATTCGCGTGAGCCAATGACCGGTCCGACTTCAGTAAACCTACGACGGATAAAAATTGAACCGGTGACCTACTCTCTCTCCGTCCAAAGCGGATAAACTTGCCATGCCTGTCCGCCAAAATTATGAGCCGAAGATGGGAATTGAACCCATGACCTACTCCTTACCATGGAGTTGCTCTACCTCTGAGCTACTTCGGCATGAAGGCGGAGAGTTGCCCCGCCGACGCTAAAATCTTTGGCGGGTAAATCTACCAGCTGTCCGCCCTAGGCGGATCAGCCTTGGGCTGAAACTACATTAGCCTCTCCTACGCTTTGATGTGATATCAAAGCTTCGGATGAGCAAGAATCTTTATCTCTAGTACTCTTGCCCTTCCGAAGCTTAACTACTGTTTGAGCGAAGGAGGGAGCTGCATTAGCAATAAACTTACTCACTTAAGAATACCCTGATTTGTCTGTTTTGCACAAGAACCTTAACGAGAAAAATAGTTTATATTATCTCTTAATAAACATGCCACACCAAGCGCAGTACCTTCATAAGGATGTTGGCGAATGATTTTTGTGTCACTAAGATATTCTTCTAAATAGCTCACTAGAATATCGGATTGTGTGACTCCCCCATCTATCACAATACTTTCTGGTTTATATGGAAGTTTTTGTGCTGCCTTTGCGCTCAATTTTGCAAATTCTTTCATAAGGGGACGTAGAGCGTTTTCGTCTCCAAGATGTGGCGTGACGCGTGGACCACACACATCAGCTATTTTCATCTCAATACTATAGTGTATTTTTTTATTCTTTTCTGGAACGATTGTAGTGAAAAAATCAGGATAGAGCGCAAATCCCTTCAGTCCCTGTACCATAAAAATACCTGTGCCAAATGTTATTTTTGTAGAAACATTGCGCAGTGAAGAGGCGGCATACCAACTTGATTGTTGGTCACCACACACTGCACGTACAGGAATAGCGATTCCTAATATTTCTGAATTAAGGTTTCCAAAAAAAGATTGTGATGAAAGTACACTTGGTAATAATTCTTTTCTCATTCCCCATATATTCAGCAACTCATCATCCCATATACCAGTATGAATATTCCACAAAAGCGTACGTGCCGCATTAGTAGCATCCGTCACATGAGGATGATTTTCTAAAAGATTCCACAAGAGCCACGAATCGATAGTACCACAAAGGGATTTTTTTGTGATGTATCCATTATTGTTTAGCCACTGTATTTTTGATACTGAAAAATATGGCAAGGGAAACAATCCTGTTTTTTCGCGAATTATCTTCGCATCTCCATTTTCTATCGTATGACATATATTTTCCGTGCGGGTATCTTGCCAGACAATCGCAGGATATTCTGTTTTTCCAGAATTCTTGTCCCATGCAACGATTGTCTCCCGTTGATTCGTTATTCCCATACTTTGAATCTCGTTGGGAACAATACCTGATTTTTTTACCACCTCTCGAAGAACACTATAAGATGCAGAAACCATTGCTTGCGGATCTTGTTCCACATACGCACCATCATGGCTTATTTTCCGTTCAAGAATACTATGTGCTGTTTCTATTATTTCTAACTGATTGTTAAAGAGAAATGCTTTTATACTACTTGTTCCCGCATCGAGCACTAAAAAATATTCTTTCATTGGAGCCACCTCCCGGAATTTTACTACTCGTCCTTCGACAAGCTCAGGACTGCGTTTTAAAAACCCAGGTTTTTAATATTTTCCTCCACGGGGAAAACCGACGCTTTTCCCCGACCCCCTTTTTATCTTCAAGTCCGAGATGTGTCTATGAGCCACCTCCCGGACTTGAACCGGGGACCTTCGCTTTATTCATCCGCCTATCTTTCTGAGCCGAGGAGAGGAGTCGAACCTCCAACCTTCGCTTTACAAAAGCGCTGCTCTGCCATTGAGCTACCCCGGCATAAAACTGATAAGATGGGCGGACAAGAAAGCGTTGCTCTACCAGCTGAGCTAAGGTGGCCTTCCTTTGTATTTATTTAAGCAAAAAGATACTATAATAGCAACTTATTAATTTATGCAATTTACTTTCCCTGAAGGATTTTTGTGGGGCACAGCGAGCTCGGCACATCAAATTGAAGGCAACACTCATAATGATTGGACGGAATGGGAGCAATCGCACGCTGAACAATTTTCGAATGAGGCACGTACTAAAAAACCTCTTCATTCCTCTCCTCTCTGGATGTCAATTCAACAAGAAGCATCACTCCCTTCAAATTATATTTCTGGTAATAATTCAGACCACTATCACCGCTTTAAAGAGGATTTTGCGCTCGCACGTTCACTCGGACACAACACACTCCGTTTTTCTATTGAGTGGTCACGCATAGAACCGAAAGAAGGGGCGTTTGACGAAAAAGAAATAGACCATTATCGAGAAGTGATTCAAGAACTCAAATCACAAAATCTTGAGCCGTTTCTTACGCTTTGGCATTGGACATTGCCGTTATGGCTCAAAGAACAAGGAGGAATATATTCACCAAATTTTAAATCATATTTTATACGTTATGCAGAAACATTGGCACATGCGTACGGCAATGAAGTTACTTTTTGGATTACGATGAATGAACCCGATATTTTTTCTTTTATGAGTTTTCTTATCGGCGTCTGGCCTCCAGAAAAGAAAGGAGTATTCTATTATCTCCGCGCGCTTCATATTCTTATCAACACTCATAAAGCAACGTATACCGCGATTAAAAAGATTCTTCCTCATGCACAGATTGGTCTTGCAAAAAATAATACCTATTTTGAAGCATATCAAAACACACTTATTAATCGTGTTTTGAAACGAATGGCGGACTGGTGGGTTAATTATTATTTTTTAAATCGCATTCGTGGTTATCAGGATTTTATTGGGCTTAATTATTATTTTCACAATCGCATTGATTATGGATTTTACAAGAATGAGAATAAACATGTGTCGGACATGGGACTTTGGGAACACGTGTGGGAACTTTATCCCGAAGGATTGTATTATGCACTTAAGGAACTTGCGCCTTATCGCCTGCCGATTTATATCACCGAACATGGGCTTGCGGATCGGGAAGACACTTCGCGCGCGTGGTATATCACCGAATCACTCAAATCAGTCGCACGAGCACTACAAGAGGGTGTGGATGTGCGTGGATATTTACATTGGTCATTATTAGATAATTTTGAATGGAATAAGGGTTTTTGGCCACGATTCGGACTTGTGGAAGTGGATTACCAAACAAAAACACGCACTATCCGCAAAAGCGCGCTCGTGTTTAAGGAGGTATGTATTACAAACAAAATAGAGCTTTAATACCTTTACTTTTCTGCTTAAAATCACTATCTTGAATAGGTAATGCGCAGGTGGCAGTCCGCCCGAGGCGGATCAGCCTTGGGCTGAAGTGGTCAATATGTTTTATGTTTATGTTTTACAAAGTGAGAAAACTGGAAAACTCTATAAAGGGTTTACTGAAGATCTAAAAAGACGTTTCAAAGAACATAATCAAGGAGAAGAAAAGTCAACAAAAGCGGGCGCACCATGGAAATTGATCTATTACGAAGCATTTATCAATAAAACAGATGCGAGGCGAGAGGAGCTTTTTCTTAAATCAGGGAAAGGGAGAGAACGATTGAAGTTTTTATTAGAATATACGATAGTAAAGTAATGCGCAGGTGGCAGAGTGGTCAATTGCATCAGACTGTAAATCTGACGCCCATCGGGCTCCGGAGGTTCAAATCCTCCCCTGCGCACAATATTGACCAATAACAAATAACTTATAACCACTCACAGGATTCTCATATTATGATTGTAGATAAAAATATTAATAGAAAATATTTATTCCAAGATTATGATCCGGGTTGGGCTATTAAATTTGAAAATGAAGCATTGAAAATTAAAGAGGTTTTAGGCGATCAGATTTTAGATGTTCAGCACATCGGAAGCACTTCAATCCAAAATCTTTCAGCAAAACCTATTATTGATATTGGTATCCTTACTCCTTCTATTCAAGACGTTCAATTCTTTACCTCACGACTTTCACCACTTGGATATGATTATAAACCCGACATGTCTTCTATGGAAAGAATATTTTTAAGAAAAGGAATTCCTGTTGAATACCACCTTTCAATTACAGATGCCCGATATGGTTTTTGGTATAGGAACATCACTTTCCGTGATTATTTACGCATCCACCCTGAATTTGTAAAAGAATATGAAGAGTTAAAAAAGAATAATCTTTTAGAAACTCCCGAATCAGATTTTGAAGACTTATCCTTTAGTAAAATCTATAACAATGGTAAGGGTGATTTTGTCCAAAAGATATTAGATTTAGCAAAACTAGATTTAAAATAATAAAACAGACGCCCTCTCGGCGCCTGTTTTATTTTATCTCCTCTTCTTTTTCTTCCTCCTTGGATTCGCCTATTGAGAATCCGTTTTCTTTGACTGTTCCTTTTTGGAAACGGTGCAATTTACTGGTAATTGAGTTATCTAATTTTAAGAGAATCAAGCGGGTTTTGCGGAGCCATTTCTCAAACACCGCGAGCATCCATTCATCAATTTCCTCAAAATACATTGTAATCCAATGAAATGAAATGGGATCTTGCTGTGGCGAGGCATCCTCATCGTTTACGCGAGGAAGGGCGCGCGCAAAAATGTAGAGCACAAAGCCGAAACTTGCCATCACAAGAACATTGAGCACAAAACTTAATGTCATAATGAGATTAGATAGCAAACCGCGCAAAGCGCTCTACACGAATATTTTCCCCCACTTTTGCCATCGTATTTTTAATTAACTGATCTACCGTCATTGATTCGTCGCGCACATAGGGCTGTGCAAGTAAGCTCTCTGGATTTTCTGGATCCATTGCCGCGATGTGTAAAACGAGTTCATGTGCTAATTCTTGAAACTGCTCTGACTTCACTGCAAAATCGGTTTCTGTCCGAAGCTCCATTAACACCCCCACACGTCCGTTATGAATATGCGAAACAATAAACCCTGCGCCCGTGGAGCGGGTTTGTTTACTTTCTGCTCTTGCTAATCCCTTTGCATGAATAATTTCAAGCGCTTTTTCTATATTACCTCCTGCTTCTTCTAATGCGCGCTTACATTCCATTACTCCCGCACCTGTTTTTTCTCGCACCGTCTGAATTGCTGATGTTGTCATATATGTTATTTTACCATACCCACCTCTTTTTTTCCTCTTTTCTATTTATTACATTGCTTGCACTGGCAATGTAATATCTTGCTTTAATTTTTCTATCACCCAATCTACACTTGCTTTTGCATGATCGTTCGCAAAAATCGGATAATCAATTCCTTTTGGATCGTCATCGCTATCCATAATTGCCACAATTGGAATAGAGAGACGTTGCGCTTCACGGACTGCAGTCATATGTGTTTCTATGTCCGCAACAAACACAAATGAAGGTACACGCCCGAGGAGAGAAAGTCCATCAAATAATTTTGAAAGTTTTTGAATTTCTTCATTAAATTTTAATTGTTCTTTTTTGGTATAACGCACAAACTCTCCTTTTTCTTTTTTTGATTTGAGCCCTTCGTAGTACATCAAGCGCGCATGAATTACTGAAAAATTGGTAATGGTACCTCCAAGCCAACGAGTCACGACGTAAGGCATTTTAAGCTCTCGTGCCCACTGTTTTATTGCCTCTTGTGCAGAAGGAAGCGTACCTACAAATATACCCATTTTCCCTTCCCCAATTTCTTTTTTGAGAAATGTTTCTGCGCGGTTCATACTATCTACCGTCGCTTGAGGCGCTAGGAGTTCCATTTCATTTCGTTGACCGCCGATATAGGGCTTCATCCGTGGATGTGTTTTTGAACGCGCGTGGCCGTAGAGCACGCCTGTTTGTGCCATTTCTAATGCTAATTCTTCGGTTAATACTATTGCCATAATATCTTTAGAGTATAGGGAATATCTTATTTTTTTGCAAATCCTTTATCTTTTTCCCGCTGTTTTGCGCCATTTTTCAATATTTTTATGATTTCCCGAAAGGAGTACTATGGGCACTTTGCACTTTTTCTTATTTCCCTTACTGTCTTTTATCACAACCTCTTCGGGTTTTGTATAGACCGGGTATGATCCCTTCACCTCTTCAAGCGACTCATGTTTCCCCAATACTCCGGGAATCTGACGCGCTACTGCGTCAATCACCACCATCGCAGGAAGTTCGCCTCCTGAAAGTACAAAGTCACCGAGTGAGATTTCTTCGTCCGCAATATAATCTGCTACTCGCTCATCCACCCCTTCATATCGTCCGCAAATTAAAATCAGATGATCGTACCTTGATAGCCTTTGCGCCATTTTTTGATTAAATACCTTTCCGCGCGTAGAAAAAAGAATAGTTCGTGTTTTTATTACTTTCTTGCCCTCCGTAGTTTTAACGAAGGAGGGTATTTTTCGTTTGACACTATTCACCGCTTTCTCAATCGGTTCTACTTTTAATACCATTCCGGGACCGCCTCCATAGGGACTGTCGTCCACCTTATTATGTTTATCGGTTGCAAAATCTCTTAATTGTATAAGATTTGTTTTAATATATTTTTTTTCTTGCGCGCGCTTCAGAATAGACGCATTCAGATAGGACTCGCACGCCTCAGGGAAGATACTTATCACATGAAACTGCATACATTCTTTTTATCACAAACAATAAAAAAACGCGATTGTTTTTGAATCGCGTTTCATATTACTGCACTATTGACAGCCGTCTTTTGTGTTCCTGATAATCTACGTGCACATTATGTATAATTACCCATGTCAGAAACAGAGACATAAAGAATGAAATGATGTACGCAACAAATGGGGAAGCTTCTATTAAATTTTTAAATCCAATTGGGTCTTGTGATGGGTCAAGTAGTGTTGTTGCTCCTAATAACACATAGAACGTTGATAGAAACATTGCAAGAACTACCATCACTATTGAAACGGCTAATGCCAAAAATATTTTCTTTAATATCTTTCCTTTCCAATCTATAAAAACATTTCCGATTCCTGGGATATTTAAGATAAATCCAAAAAGGAATCCGATGATTGCAAAAAGCAAAGTCCATCCCCATACAAGCGATTGATCAAAAAGAAACATCATAATAATACCTTTCGTTATAAAATTGTTAATGATTCCTTTTTAGTGTACAACATCATTTCTTAAAACACAACACCCCTGCTTTTTTAAAAAAGCGGGGGTGTTTGTGCTTTTGGGTAACAGTTTAATTATTTCCCATTGAAATACGAGGTGCGTGGGTGGAACCTTCTGGCTCTTCAATCTTCAAGTTCACACGAGCATTGTTTTTAATTCCCACGATGCGAAGAAGAGATCGAATTGCCTTTGCGGTTGCACCTTGACGGCCGACCACTTGGCCCATATCTTGCGCGTTCACCTTGAGCGTAATTAAGACGCCCATTTCGTCTACTTTGCGATCAACCACCACTTCATCGGGATGATCTACGATTGACTTTACAAGATATTCCAAGAAATCTTTATCCGATACTGGTTTGTTCATAGACATCATTTTCTTGTGCGACCTTTCATTTCTTAACTATGCTATCATTATAGCATACTTCATGTCTTTTTGTCAACTCCCTCTTACCTCTTATTTATTGCCTTTTTATGCCTTCTTTTTCTCCTTTTTGCTTGCATGAACGGCTTTTTTCGGTCCTTGAATTGCCCCACTTTTTACTAAAAGATTATGGACGCTTGCTGTTGGCTGAGCGCCTTTTTCTATCCAATAGAGGGCGCGATCTTTCGCAATCGTAAATGTGTTGGTATGCGCATTCCACCACCCTAAATCTTCAGTGAATTTTCCCTGAAGTTTTGAACGCTTTTCGCCTACTACTACACGATAGGAGATTTGCCCCTTCTTCCCTACCCGCTTTAATTTGATAGCTAACATAGTATACCTATCATACCCAACCCTTCTATAAAATGCAAGAAAATTTATTCCAACTTTAGCGAAAGGATTTTTGAGACGCCGTCGTCGCCCATCGTGACGCCGTAGAGCACGTCAGCTGCTTCCATAGTCGCACGATTATGTGTGACGACAATAAATTGCGTTTTATATGCAAATACTTTAATAAGCTCTGCAAACCTTCTAGCATTTTCTTCATCAAGTGCTGCATCCATTTCGTCTAACACTAAAAACGGAGGAGGAGAAACGGCGATGAGCGCAAAAAGTGCTGCCATAGAGACCAAACTTTTTTCTCCACCCGAGAGCATTTCTAAACTCGTAATGCGTTTGCGAGGAATAGAAAGCTCAATCTCCACACCTGCGCGCAATTCATTGTCTTTTTGTTCTGTTTCAGAAAGAGGCGCCTCTCCCTCCCCTTCTTTTGGCACTTCATATTCCTTAAGTTTGAGTTTTGCTTTTCCTCCCGGAAACATTAATCCAAAATACTTATGAAACTCTGTATTGATTTCATGAAATGCATTTTTAAAGTCATGATGAATGCGTTCTTCTAATTCACGGATAAGATTGCGCAAATCGCGGGTTGCGGACTCTAAGTCAGTTAATTCTTTGGTAAGAAACTCTGCGCGCGCCTCTGTTTCTTCCGTTTCTTTGACCACTTGCTCGTCAATCTCACCGATTGCCGCTAATTCGCCACGCAAACGGAATATCTTTTTTTGTACATCTTCATGTAATTCTTTTCCCTCTCCATGAGGAAGTGTGTGTAGCTCTTTTATTGCTCGCCCTAGTGCCTGCCATTCGCGTTCAAGATCCTGTATACGAATAATAATTTTTTCTTTTTCAAAACGCATCCGTTGCACTTCTTCGTAATGCACACGCAATTCGTTTTTCTGACCTTCAAGTGCCATTAATTGATCGCGAAATGTCGCATTGCGTTTTTGTTCTTCCTTGCGTGCTTCTTGATCCCGCGCCTCGCACGCTGCAATTTGTTGGTTAATTTTTTCTAACTTCTTTTTTGTCTCCTGAAGTTCTTCCTCAAGAAGATGATCTATGGAAACTTGTCCGCGTCCTAAAAACTTTTGAAGACGTTCGTGCCACGCATTTAACAGCTCTTTAATCGCTTCGATACGATCAAGAGCACGTGCACGCGTGATGTCATCCGCAAAAAGTCCCAACAGATTAGTGTATTCTTCTTGTGAATGGTTTGGTGTGGCACGCTTTTGTGCTTCCCATTCTTTTTTTGCTTCGCGACGTGCATATTCCCGCTCAAGGAGGGATCGTTCATTTAGAAGCGCAGTTATTTCTTTATATGAATCTTCTGTCTTATGAGTTTTTACTCCTTCGTTCGTACGTTTAAAATCTGCTTCTGCCGCACGAATATGTAATTCTTTTTGCTTCACTAATTCTTCTTTTTCTTTCAGGGGATTTTCTACCGCGCGGAGTTGATTTTCTAATACGTGATAATGAAAACCAAAATAGATGTTTTCTAGTGCAGTGAGTTCTTGTGCTACCTCGCTCCGCCTATCCCATCTTCCTTTTTGCCTTCGCAATAATCTTAAATGCGGTTCTAATTCTTCATACATCGCGCGCACCCGTTCCCTATTTGCATCGCTTGTGGCAAGTTGACGTTCTGCATTTTGTTTCTTAATTCTAAACTCGCGCAATCCTAACATTTCCTCAATCATCACCCGTCGCTCTTCGGGCGTTGCTTTGACTACCATATCACTCTGCCCTTGCCCTATCATCGTAAGCCCCCGCGTGCCTAATTTTGCCCGCGCGAGCATTGGCACTAAATCTTTAAGTTTCATTTCTTCGTCTTGGAGTAAAAATTCTGATGTGCCTGCCCGGTCTGCTTTTCGCGCAAGGACGATTTCTTCACTTTCAAACGGGAATGTCCGTTCATGATTATCAAACCATAAACTCACACGCGCCATGCCAACCGCGGGGCGTTTTGGTGTCCCTGCAAAAATCAGTGTTTCTAACGTATCTCCCCGTAATTGTTTTGCTTCACGTTCGCCGAGCACCCACCGGAACGCATCAATCACATTAGATTTTCCTGAACCGTTCGGACCTACAATTGCTGTTACACGCGCCGGAAATTCAAGCGTTGTTTTCCCTGCAAATGATTTAAACCCTTGAAGTTCTATCCGTTTTAAAAACATACTTCTTTCTTAAGACAATTCATTAAGCGCGCTTTCTGCAGCTTTTGTTTCTGCTTCTTGTTTTGAGGTTCCTCTTCCTTCACCTCCCAATTTACTACCAAAATAAACACCTACAAAAAATTCTTTTTCATGATCGGGTCCTTTTTCTGAAAGCACTTTATAAAGTGGTGTTACTTTAAATTTTTCTTGTACTTTTTCCTGCAACACGCTTTTAGGGTCACGATATAAATGTTTTTCCATTACTTCTTTTAGGTGAGGCATCACCAATTTTCGTATGACACGCTCTGCAGCTTTGTAGCCCCTATCTAAGTAGATTGCACCCAATACTGCCTCAATCGCATTTGCTAAAATTACTTCGCGCGCCTTACCAGTATCTTTTGCCTCACCTTTTGAGAGATAAAGATATGCTTCTAAGTCAATTTCGCGCGCGATACGTCCCATCATTTGATAATTTACAAGAGCGGCGCGAATACCCGTTAATTGTCCTTCTTGATAATCAGGATAGTGTTCAAAAAGAAGTTCGGTTACCACTAATTCCAAGACCGCATCTCCTAAAAATTCAAGACGCTCATTGTGACGAAACGGCCATGAAGGATTTTCGTTCAGATAGGACCGATGCGTGAGCGCTTCTTTAATATGATGGGGATTTTGAAAATGAATGCGAAGCTTTTTTTCTAAATCTTCAAGACGTGCCATAAACAGATATGATAATTATTCTTCTTTTGTCTCTTCTTTAAGTTGTTTTTCTTCTAAATCCTCTCCTCCAATTTCTTTATAGACTGTGCCCAACACTCCATTAATGAAGCGTGGAGAATTAACACCCCCATAACTCTTTGCAATTTCAATTGCTTCGTTAATTGCGACTTTAGGAGGCACTTCGCCTTTGTCTGCGTAGAGAAGTTCAAAAAGTCCGATACGGAGCACATTGCGGTCAATAATAGCGATTTGATCCAGCGGCCATTCTGGTGCTGCCTTTTCAATGATTTTATTAATATCCTCTAAATGCTCCACAATACCCTTTACAAGACGCCACACAAAATCCGGCTCATCAATACCAGGCCCAAATTCTGCCACATTGCGTTCTACAATTTGTGCAAGATCTTTTTCTTTTTTGTAGAAATCCCATTCGTAAAGGGACTGAAGTACGATTGTGCGAACAAGATGTCTGGTGGCCATGTGGGTGTGTAAATTGATTAATGTAAAGAGCGAGTGGTGATAATGATTTTAATTGTTCTTTTCTTTCTTTCCCTTCCCGCTCTTTGCTTCTTTCCCTTTGCTATTTGCTCTTTGCCCCCCGCTCTTAACGTAGAATCCGCACTGCGGACAGGTCATATGCGCCTTCGTGGGGCTTTTGCATTTTGAACACACTTCAAGAGTTTTTTTCTTGAGTGCGAGTTGCGATCTTCGACGTCCTACTTTTGATTTTGAGTGATGACTTAGTCGTGACATATAAGAGTAATATTACTCGAAAGAGTTTTATGAGTCAATTCGGTGTTTTCCACACATCTTATTTGCTTATTTATTGTAACGCCCTAAGCCATCCAAATGATTGCTCGAAGTTTCTTCCGATAATATCAAAGATAGACTCTCCTTTTTGTGGTGTTAGTAATGACTGCACCGAGGACTTTGCGCTATTATTGTTCTTATCACTTGTGACTACGCGTACACGATATACTGTTCCTGGTTTTATATTATTCAACACCATTACATGATTTGTGGTCAACGATCCTTCTAGTGCTGTTTTTTGTTTTAATATCTCATTCCCGGGCCCTTCGTCATATTCTATTTGTGATGTTGCGGGTTCATCTGTTTTCCAAAAAACGATAGTTTGCAAACGATCATTGCGATTTGCCATAAGCGCGTGTTCAATTTTCATTGCGCTTATTACAGGGGGCTTTGTATCAATAAGTGTGGTAAATGATTTTTTATTTGACTCGATAACATTTCCTTGCACATCAGCACCAAATCCTCTTATTTCATATGCAGTGTTTTGTATAAGATTATTAAGACGCATAAGATGTGTTGTCGTTAACACTTCATTGCCTTCTTTTGTCGCTATGCCCTTTTTTATATCTTTATATTCCACAAACGATGCAGTAGGACGGGTAGTAATCCATCCCACTAGAACTCCTGAGTCACTTATTTCAGAAAGTGTTATTTCTAATTTTTGAAATTTTGTGGTAAATGTTATATCTTTACTTTTCCCTATTGTGCCAATCTTTGTCGCACTTCTTAATTGTATGTGATATTGCGTACCTGGCTCTAGCGATTTAAGAATTACACTATGTTTTTTTTCTCGCACCAGTGTATCACCCATTTCTGCACCATATGCGTCTTCTTTTGTTGAATCATACACACCGTCTTTCGCAAACGCGACAAGTGACGATCCTTCAATATTTGTTTGCCATGTAATTGTTGCTTCTTTTTCTCCTATGTTTTGTATTGCTATGTTGCTCATAACGGGCGGAGCAAGAGAAGGTATTGAAGATTCAATAAATTTTCCTAATTCTTGTTGAAACTGCTCCACATCGCGCGCTTGTACAAGTCCTTCTGTAGATTCTGCAACGAAGAGAGTTTTAAATGTTTTTGGCGTAGATGAAGCTATATTACTAAAATTATCTGTTGCAGCGACATAAAAAGAATAATTTGTTGCTGTTGTAAGACGCGAAAGTTTTACTGAATGATCTTTTACAAGAAACGGGGATCCTGCACTCAATGTGCTCGTAGTGGTACTTGACGCTTCTTGATACGAAACAAATGATGATGCAGGTTCATCAGTATGCCACGTGATTGTTGCATCAAATGCCCCGATATTTTTTATCGCAATTTCAGTAATAAGTGGCGCAATAGTATCTTTTTCAATTTTGTTTTTTGCTTTTTCTACTTCAATTTGAAGGGCGTTTACCCGCAACTGTAATGCTAAATATGCCGCACGTACCGCCGCGAGTTCTGCTGCACTTCCTTGAAGTGAGGTGAGTTGTGCTTGAAGTGTGGTAAGTTGTGCATTGAGTGCATCAATGTCTGCTTGAGTGTACACTCCCACTCCTGCTCCCGCACCATTTCCAGATCCTACCTGTGCTTGAAGTGTTTGGTAGTCAAGAAGAAGCTGATTGTAGTTTGCAGTAAGTTCATCAAATTGTGCTTGAGAAATTAATCCATTTGCGAAAAGCGCTTGAAGCGAAGTGAGTTCTGCTTGAATTGTATTTCTTTCTGCAACCAACGCATCATAGTCTGCTTGTGAAATGGTTCCTGTGGCAGTACCAATTTGTGATTGAAGCGTCTGAATATCTATAAGCGCTTGATCATATTTTTGAGATAATAAATCATAATCGCTTTTTGCAACACTTGAACTACTTAAGTTGTCGTATAAAGCGCGA
Source organism: uncultured bacterium (assembly GCA_903847915.1). GTDB lineage: Bacteria > Patescibacteriota > Minisyncoccia > UBA6257 > GWB1-50-10 > CAINEW01. Next base: position 20,905 of record CAINEW010000025.1, read on the forward strand.
AGTTCGTTATAAACTGATTGATCTACGCCTCCGGGAAGTTTAGTGATAAATGAAGATTCATTCAGCGTGCCCGTATTACCCGCATTATCAACCGCGGTTGCATTATAATAATATGTCGTCGACGCTATGAGATGAGAAAGAATAATTGCATGCGTGAGAGAGGGTGTTTGTTCTGTTGTTGCCCCAACAAGATTCCCTGATACTGTGCCATAATTTACAGACATAACCGTGGGTTCGTCTGTGATGACGTCTATCACCGCAAATGTATCTCCTGCAACGACTCCATTATTTGTAATTATCGGAGGAGTAGTATCAGATGATATTCCATCATCGTCTTCGAGTGTGAGTGTGAATGTGGGAAGCAATCCTTCAATAATAGGAGATGGCGGCACAAGCGAGAAGGTAAGTGTTTTTGTGTCTTCTTTTATCAAGTCGTCTAAGATTGTCAAAACAATATTTCCTTCTTTTGTACCTGCGGGTATTACAATTATGTCTTTTGGTAATGTGAAATCAATTTCTTTTTCCATATTACCTTCCATCTTAAGTTGAACTTCTAAGTCTTTCTCGGTGGTATATGAAAGACGTAGAGGAATTGAAATTTCTTGATTTTGTTCTTTTATTATTTCTCCCGGCAAAAGAAAACTTAATGAAGGAGACGGGAAAGAATTGAGAAGCGCGTTATATTTTTCTTCTAATGCGTTAAATATTTCTTGTGTAACGGCTCCTGATATTACTCCAAGCGTTTTGAATGATTGCACTGGGGAAGTGATCTTATTACCTGTATTATCTTGTGCAACTACCGCATAGTAGTAGTCTGTAGAAGAAGAAAGGTTTGGGAGTGCAAGCATATGAGACGAGCTCATTACTTGTTCAGATATTTCTAATGATAATGTATTTGCATTTCTTCCAAACATCACACTTCCTTTTGCGAGCTCATCTGTATCCCATTGTATTACCGCCATTGTATCAATAATTACCGGAGACTTTATGGTAATTATCGGAGGAGTTGTATCAAGTGGCATTTCGTCATCTGTAATAGTAACTGTGTGCACCTTATACAATCCTAGTTGTGCAAAATTTGAGTTAGTAAGGGTAAGAGTGAGCGTTCTTGTGCCACGATAGCTCGTATCATTAACAAGAGTGATAGGAATAGTTGCATTTATGGATCCAGCGGGAATAGAAACCAACGATCCTTCTATTGTATAATCCTGTCCTTGTAGCGCTGTACCACTTGTTGCAAAGGACACGTGAACAGGGAATAGTGATGGTGTCGAAAGAGTTATCTGAATAGATATATTTCCATTGTTTTCAGAAACACTCTGACTTTCAGACACGAAAGCAACATTTGGGGGGAGATCGTCGTCTTCAATAGTGATTGTATGCTGTGTTACCGTCCCTAATTGAATACCTTGCAAAGGAGATAACGAAATCACGATAGTCTCATTTCCACGGTACACTTGATCTCCTGACACAATAATCCTAATAATCCCCTCTTGTTCTCCTTCGGGAATAATAAGCGAAGAATTGTCTGATACTATTTTTATTCGTTCACTTGATAATGTTCCTCCTATTGTAAACGGTATACTATTTTCCACTTTCATTATCGAAGAAAGGGCTACTGGAATTTCTATTGTCGTTGCATCTGACTCTCTTACTCCCTGGGAAGCGTTTTTAAAATCAACACGCACTGGCTCTTCATCGTCTATAAGAGTAACTAAAAATACTTTATTAAGTGGATTTACTGTCACATTTTCTAAACTCTGTAACGTAACTTGAATATCTTTGTTTCCTTCATAAATTTCATTATTAAAGAAAGAAAGAATCACCTTTCCTTCTTTTGCTCCTGCAGGAATTGCAATTGTATTTTGTTGCGTCACAATACGAGTATCTCCTTCTGCACCAATAAGTGTAAACGGTACCTCTACATTTTTTTCGAGAGCTGATGATAATTGCGCTTTTAATTCTAGATCTACCTGCCCTTGAATATTTTCTTGCACTTTTACGTGAGATGGCGAAATAATTTCTACTTGTGCTGAAGCTTTTTCAAATAAACCCCATATTATTTGAGGAGGCGCATCATCATCATGAATAGTATGTATATGTGTTATTTTGTTTTGTATACGATAGGGAACATTTTCTAATGTATTGAGTGTAAGAATTATTGTTTCGTCTCCTTGATAGATATTATTGTTGAGAATAGTGAGTGGCAATTCTACATGTGTTATTCCTGTAGGGATTGTTACAAATCCACTTCTCTTGATTGGCTCTCCTTCTTTTCTTTCTAGGGTGGCGTTTAAAAGTGAATAACGCGCAGTCCACATATCTCCTATTTCTTTTGTCTCAAAATCTCCATGTGCAGTTCCCTCGATCGTGTAAAAAATTTTTACTGGAATCGAAAATATATTAGAAAGAGTAAGAGTTATTCCGTTATTTTTCCCATCATTTTCTCTACTCGATGATTCGTTTGTATCAAACTCAACAAACGGTGGTAGCACACTTTCTTTAATTGAAGATATAAATGATGGATATAACCCAAGCACTACGTCGTTATTAGGAGAAAGAGTAATGAGTACTGATTCATCACCTTCATATACAGTGTCATTTATGGTTGTAAGGCTGAGTGAAGTAGTAGTGACTCCTTGTGGAATTATTAAGGTATTTTTTGTTGGTGTTATTGTATAATCCACTCCAAAAGAAGCGGTTCCACCTAAAGAAAATTCTATTGATGTGGTTGCGCCAGAAATTGTATTTAGTACAACAGGAATTGTTATTGTCTCTCCATTTTCTCCAACCGTAGACGATGCGTTTAGAAAACTTACCGAAGGAGGCGAGTCGTTGTTTTTAATAGTATGCGTATAAGATAAGGCGGAACCTAATCTTGATCCTTGAGGATTTGAAAGCGTAATAATAAATATCTCGTCATTTTCATATATCGAATCATCTAAAACAGAAAAAGAAATTGTGGTAGATGTTTCGCCAGTAGGAATAGTCGCTATACCTGCATTCATTATATAATCAGTTCCCTGTGTCGCGCTTCCTCCGCTTATCATATAAGAAACAGAAACTGGCTGAGAACTTATTGCAGAAATATTAATAGGAATGGTTACTGTTGATGTGGCCTCTAAACTATTACCACTTATATCCTTAAATTGTATAAGCGGACCATTTATATCGTCGGGTTGCTCTATCACTTCAGAAGAGTAGTTTGAGATGTTATGGTTTACGTCCTCTACAACCACACGATAGTAGTAGAGTGTTGATGAGAGAAGGTTTGCATCAACGTAAAAATTTTGTGTGCGGTTCGTGATAAGAGGGGAAACAAGACGATAGATTGTGTCCCCCATCATATTTGATTTGCGATATACTTGATAATTAAGGAAGTTTGCGTCAGTACTTGAAGCCCATATTAATTGAATTCTATATAAATTACTATGTGCATCTGAAGCATCTATTGCATTCAATGTGGTTGGCGGTGCGGGCGCCTCTATCGTTTTTGAGCTTACATTCCCTAGACGATCTTGAACCTCAAAATATGCGCGTTCTGTACTATTTATAGTACTTGTTGCGGTCCATGCTACTGAAGTAGCAAATGGTCTCCATATGGTTGCATCCCTAAAATCATCATAATTAGAAATTCGCATTTTAAGCCCGTTGTTTTCGTCGATTACTATAAGATTTAATTGATCAAGACGAGAATCTAATACAGACATTATTATGGTTGGACTTTTTGTGTCTAAAACAAAAGTGCTTTCTAGTGAAGTGCTATTGTTTACATCCGCGCCGTCGTCAATCATTATCCTCATTTTCAACGCAGGATCATACATTTGAGACGGAAATGCTTCTCGATTAAAAATTTCTGTATGAATTTGTGAGAGTGCTCGTGTTGAACTAGAGAGAAAATTCCACGCTGTTCCTGTACTATATTCAAACATTACCCCGACACTATTAGATAGAGTATCTACATCCTTGAGATTATATTGAACACGCACTTTTCCCCAGTGAGGATCAGTAGAGGTTGCAATTTGAGCAACAACGAAAGAAGAAATAATTGGTGCCGCATTGACACTATAATTAATTTTTATTCGAGAAATCTCTGGAACATTAAGACCATCACTTACAAGTGAAATGCGATATTGAAAAAATTGGTCATCGCTTCCCGTCTTTAGTGAAAGCGGGAGATTGCTACATGTCACTGTATTAGATATTTTAGAACAACCCACCGTAGCGCTTGTAAAATCTTCCCATTGTGCTAACGCGAGATCTCCTGTTGACGAGGCACTTCGCAACGATACCATCACTGATGTTCCTGAAGGCGTTCCTTCATCCCACACAATACTTGAGAGAGCACTATATTTATTTTCTGTATTAAAAGGAGAAGAAATGAGTACTCCATTTGCTGCGGTGGTATATTGCACCGTTGCTAAATTAAATGAAGGTGTTTGCGAAGTATTATTTGTAGTTAAATCTGCCTTAAATTGGATGAATCGAGCAGATGATGGTGCGCTCACTGCTCCGTTTGCACCAACACTCTGCCATGGAGAAACTATAGGAAATCCTCCTCCTGTCATTGTCCCTGTACGCGTCTGAAGAACCATAGTCGTTCCTGAAGGAGTAGATGCTGCAACGTTAAAATTTCTAAAAAATACAGATTCTCCTGAATCAATTCGCGGAGAAATATAATTTCCTGCAGTAAGGTATGTACGATCAGAAAGGAAGTCGTTAAGGGTAGGTGAAACTGCAGAATATGCACTGAAAGTAAGTGGAGCGATCGAAGAAGGAGTTCCTTTCCATTCACCATTCGATGTTATGACTCCTATATAATAATCAATTTTTTCTGAGACATTATCTCCATGTGCTACTGCAAGATCAGCAATGCCATCACCACTAAAATCTCCAAACGCAACGCTTGCATCATCACCAAAATCTTTATAATAAGGATTTGTTGATTTTGTGGGCCCTTGTTGACTTATTGTATATTCTGGATTCCACCCATATATATTTTGCGTTGTTCTGAATGAAGGGGTACTTCCTCCTCCATTATTTAAAAAGATATAGAGTATCCCATTATAACTAGAAGTAATTGGTGCGTCTTTTGCTGATCCAAGCACTATATCAGAAATATTATCCCCATTAAGATCTTGAAATGCTATTCGTGGACGGGTTGGAAAACCAGGACCCATAGCTGTAGATGGAGTAAAAAAATATTGATCTGCATTACTGTCAAAGTTCACATCTGTTGTGGTTGAAATATTTGGAATATATGCAAGCTTATTTTGTCCATTGTCTGCCATCGCAAGATAATCAATTCTTTTGTCGTTGTTTGTGTCTACAAACGAGATTGTCTTAGTGCTTCCCCCATTAAGTATCTTTATTTCTGTAGAACTACTTATGCCAACACCAAGACCAATTTCAGTTGCAGGCGCTGCAGTGAATATACCGTTATTATTTCTAAAAAACTGAGCATCTTTACTTGATATCACGAGCGCATCAAGATCGCCGTCTTCATCTACGTCACCAAATGTCATAATTGGAAGATTACCTACAAGCGATCCGTTTAATACGATATTTGTATTTTGCCATGTATTAGTTTGTAAATTATAAAAAGAAAATCCTGTTTCGTTTTGTACCACAAGATCATCCCGCTTTATGCCAGTATCAATAAGTCCAACAGCATTCGTTGATCCTGCAAACGTTGTTGAAGAGAACTGAACGCCAGTATCAATAGTGCTTGTTGTAAATTCGTTTCCAGAAATTGTTTTTGTAATTATAGGAAGTGTGAGAGTTATTCTTCCATCTTGGGTGATAGTAGTTGCTCCAGAACTTGTTGAATAATATCCCCATGTTGAGGAAGCATAACTACTTGTTGAAATTTTTGTCGCATCAGAAACTGTCCATTTATTTTGAGTAAAAGAAAGAAGATCCGCAAAAGCTTTTTGTGTATTATAAAATCCAAATACGCCGAATCCAATCGAAAGAATTAATAGAAAAATGATCTTTATTCGATTGTACGTACTCTTTATATACATATAGTTTTATTGTATCATGAAAGAATGATGAATGTTCTTATTTCTGTGTACAATTCTTCTTTTTTTATAATATTATTTATTATTTTTCTCCCTTTTCTTAATTTAGGGAACGTCTATCCTTATTTTTTGTTTCTTTTAAAGAAA
>CAINEW010000026.1 GCA_903847915.1 uncultured bacterium
CGATTTAACCACAACACATCTTCAGGTCCCCAAAAAAGCTGTGAGAATTTTTGAATACTCAATGGCGTCTGCGGATCACGTGTACTCTGCAACATGTATACATTCTTCAAGCCGAAACGAGGAAAATAACTAAGACGACCAAAATAAAGTTCGCCGGTCTTCATATAGACCGCAGTATAATGAGATTTTTCTCCGCCGACATAACGCCACAAGAGTGTGACTCCGAGCGCGACCACAAGCACAATTACCAAGACCAAAAGAAAACGATTTATATTATTACGCATGTGGTTATTATACACTATTGTGTACTGTGGAAAAAGTCGTAGATGTTTAATACGGCCTTAATTGCATCGCCTACCGAAATATTATTTTGTTTGTAAGGCATATCCGTCACATCTCCCGCCGCCCATATTCCGCGCAATGAAGTGGCTTGTGTTTTATGATCAACCATAATTTCACCGAATGTATTTTTTTCTATTAAATCTACCACCATCTCCGTATTCGGTTGCGATCCAATTTCCACAAACACCCCATCACACGAAAGAGTAGTTTGTATATTACTGGTCAGATCACGATAGATAATATTTTCTACCAAAGCATTTCCTTTAATTTCCTCTATCGCTACGTTCGTGATAAAAGAGACTTTTTGTTCTGCACGAATTTTTTCTTGTGTCACAGGGTCCGCTCTAAATACCTCTGAACGATGTAAGAGCGTAATAGATGAAGCGTAAGGCAATAAATCGCGTATTGCTTCAAACGCAGAGTTTCCTCCGCCCACCACCACCACTTTTTTATCCTGAAAAAGCGGCGCGTCGCAAATAGAGCAATAATATACTCCCTTGCTTTCAAATTGCTTCTCACCGGGAACATTAAGTTTCTTTCTACGACTCCCTGAAGTGAGTAATATAGTTTTGGTAAAAAAAACGTCTCCTCGTTCAGTGGTAAGCGTAAAAATATTCTTTGTAACATCGTGCGTCACACTTTTCACTAAATCCCCCTCTTTAATCTGAAGCGAGGGAAAAGAACGCACGTGCGTTTCTAGCATCTTTCCTAGATCATATCCAGAAATGGAAGGCACCCCTATCCAATTTTGAATATCAGAAGACACAAGCGACTGCCCCCCGAATGAATCGGTAATAAGGAGCGTAGAAAGTTTTTTCCGTGCGGCATAGACCCCCGCTGCCACCCCCCCAGGCCCCCCACCAACAATCACACAATCATAAATCTGCATATATTATTCCAAAACAGAGGGAGGTTGCACGCCACACCACGTGAAAAAAATGACCGCAATCCCCACACCCACACTGTGCCATAACGCCAAATTAAATTGCGAAAATCCCAACACCCACGGCGCAATCATAAGCCACACCCCCAACCCCAATAAAATCCACTGATGCCATTTCATAAAATAATTATTTCTGAAGAAGCGCGCCATCAATAATCTTTTTCATAGAAAATTCTGGATTGCTTGGATTTTCAAAAGGAAACGCGCCGGGCACGGCAATAAGTTTCCCATTCGGCGCAATAATAATAGACCGAGGCGTGCCACATTCACGCTGATCCGTACAACTCGCCTCCGCATCTTTTGTCTGTTCCGCAATACGCGAGGCATATTTTCCACTCTCTAAACAACTCATAAATGCGGTACGATTCAAACCAATTTTTTCCGCAAAACGTGGGAGTTCCGCAGGATCCAATCCATTATTAGACGGCGTCACGGCGAACAACGCATCCAAGTAAGACCAAAATCCTTGATTCCCTCCTAACTCAGCAGCGCATTCACTCGCTTCCGCTTCTTTAACTGCTTTAGAATGGAGTGAAGGAATTGGATAATGGCGATACACCCACACCACCTTATCACCATACGTCTGCACCACCTTTTTCATCGTCGCATGAAACTGTTTACAAAAAGGACACTCCAAATCTGAAAATTCTATAATTTTGACTAATGCATCAGGATTGCCAATAACATGATCATCTGCACTTATTGGTTTTATCTGAATGGCACCTACAGCCCGTGGCACATCATCAAGAACATTTTGATTATCACGAACCACACTTTTCTTTCCCGCACTATATACAAGTGATCCCGCGATTAACACTCCCGCGATAAGAATACTAATCGGCAATGTATAATCTTTTTTTATTGTGATTCCCTCTGATGTATTCTCTTCATTCAAATCATTATGATTATGTTCCATATTTCATAAGTATACACAACAAAAAAGAGAGAGACAATACGCATACTGCTCAAACTTTTCTTTTAGACAAAAAGGTGGCATAATACCTCCATTATTATGCATATCGCAAAGAAAATAGCGCTTTTCTTAGGAGACCTCGTCCTCCTCTACGGAGCACTCATTCTCACTCTTTTGACCCGTTATGGCGCCCCTTCAGTTGCGGGATCGTTTGCAGTTCACTTGATTCCCTTTTCTCTTATTTTCATCATATGGATGTTTATTTTTTTTCTTTCTGATTTGTACGATCTTCGCACTATCAAAACATCAGGAGAAGGACTAAAGAAAATTGCCTCTACCACCAGCATCGCAATCGCTGCCTCTATTTGTATGTTTTATCTTTTTTCTGGATTATTTGAACTTACTCCAAAAACAAATTTATTCATATTCGGAGCATGGTTCTTCGTTCTTGATTCGCTTTTTCGCACCACCTTCGCACGCCTTCTAGAACGGGGAGGACACGCATTCATCCTTCTCGGCGAAACTCCCCTTATAGCACCAATCACTCATTATCTTGCTCATAATATGCACACGGGGTATCACCTCGTTTCGCACAATATTTCACCTTCATGGGGAGATATTGAATCGCTCAAATCACTGGTAGAAACACAACGAGTTGACACTATTGTCGCCACTCCTGCACTTATACGTGAATCTTCATCACTGATGTATAGCCTCCTCAACCTTGAAATCAATATTGTGCCTCTCACTAACTTTTACGAGATGTTATTTAATAAAACTCCTCTTGAAGAAATAAGCGAAGATTGGTTCGTAGAGAATCTCACACTCCACCGTCCCCTCTATGATCGCGTGAAACGATGTATGGATTGGTCTGCGAGCGCGCTACTCATTCTCTTACTTTCTCCACTTATGGTTTTTGTAGCACTTCTTATTACACTTACTTCACGAGGGTCCGTACTCTATATACAAGAACGAATCGGGAAACATGGCGTGCCTTTTATGCTCTATAAATTCAGAACAATGTTCTATAACAATAATGGGCCCTTATGGACAATAAAAGATGATGAACGAATTACAACAATAGGAAAGATCCTTCGTTTTACTCACCTCGACGAACTCCCACAACTGTTCAATATTTTCAAAGGCAACATCAGCTTCATAGGCCCCCGTCCAGAACGCACAGAGCTCGTAAACCAATATCGCGCATTTGCTCATTATGATATGCGCCACATTATCAAACCAGGATTAACAGGATGGGCACAAATTAACTTCCGCCCCAGCGCCTCTCTTGAAGAAGCGCAAGAAAAGCTCTGTTACGATATTTACTACATCAAACACCGCTCCTTCTTTCTTGATATTCTTATTCTCCTCAAAACCATCCGCTATGTATTCATCCCTCATTCATAAATTGTTATGCTTAAAAAAATTAAGGGATTCCTTACAGAAAACAGCACATCAAGACAAACCATAGTAAAAAATGCTTTTTGGATAGGATTTGGAAATATATTTGGTCGCGTTATTCGTGGCATATTTGTTATTTATGCCGCGCGAATTCTTGGCGCGGCTGACTATGGAGTTTTTTCTTATGCCTTAGGGCTCGCTGCCTTTTTTACTATTTTTGGAGATCTTGGTATTAGTGGTGTATTTATTAGAGAAACATCAAAAAATCCAGAACGTGCTGACGAATATTTCTCAGTAGCATTTATAATAAAAATACTATTTTCCTTTTTAGCAGCATTGCTCTTGATCGTCTCTGCACCATTTATTTCCAACATTCAAGAAGTACGCGTCCTTCTCCCTTTAGTAGCCCTACTTATTATTGGAGATAACATTCAAAACTTTTTTATCGCAGTTTTTCGAGTAAAAGAACACATGGAACTAGAGGCCTTTGTAGTTCTTATAACAAACATTATCATCACGTTGTCTGGCTTTATTATTCTTAAAATACATCCAACCGTCCACGCACTCACATTCACCTATATAAGCGCTGTATTTCTTGGCTCTCTTCCAACATTTTTTATGGTAAAGAAAGAGCTTTTAAATATATTTAAAAGTTTCAAGAAAAATCTTATAGGCCCCTTCCTCTCTGCAGGGACTCCGTTTGCACTTCAAGGAGTATTTGGCGGATTAATGCTGAACACTGACATGTTAATTCTCGGATGGATGCGCACCACTCAAGAAATTGGTATATATTCTGCGGGACAAAGAATAATATACATACTCTATCTATTACCAACTATTCTTGCAGGAAGCATCTTCCCTATATTATCGCGTTTTATAGGAAAAAAGGAACAAGAAAAAACACAGGTTCTTATAGAAAAAACTATGTCTATTCTCTTTAGCATAGCAATACCTCTCACTGTCGGTGGTATAATACTAAGCACGCCAATACTTAGTTTTTTATTTGGAATAGAATATATTTCTGGAGCACTTTCATTCCAATTTCTTATAGCGACAGTTATTTTTGTATTTCCGCTATCTATTCTTATAAATATAACATTTGCAAATAACCAACAAGGACGCTTTCTTTTTTTTACTGTCATTGCAGCAATAACAAATCTTATTCTTGATGTTATTTTCATTCGCCTTTGGGGGATTGCGGGGTGTTCCCTCGCCACTCTTCTTGTCCAAATAATCTATACAACCCTCACGTGGCGCTTTGTAAGAAAATATTATATTTTCTCTGTAATAAAGTATCTTAAAAAAGTTGTTCTTGCAAGCATCATTATGGGGCTTTTCTCATTAACACTAAATTATATATTTAACCTCCACATTCTTATAACTATTACTATTTCTATTATTATATATTTCATTACGCTTTATATATTAAAAGAGCCTATTATTAAAGAAATAGTTCAAATATTTAAACCTAATCAAATAAAAAATTAGAGTGTTTTAATAATACCTGCTATTTTTTCTGAGGCAGTGCCATCGCCATATACATCCGTGGAATGTGCCATTGTTTCATACGCTTTTTTATCATCTAATAGCCGAAGTGTTTCTTTCACAATCTGATCGGTATCTGATCCCACGCATCGTGCTACCCCCGCACTCACCCCCTCCCCACGTTCAGTAGTATTTCTCATCACAAGAGTGGGCTTCCCCAATGCCGCCGCTTCCTCTTGGATGCCTCCAGAATCAGTAAGCACTAAAAAACATTTTTCCAACACATACACCAACTTGTCATAAGGAAGTGGATCAATAAGCATAATATGAGCAATACCTTGTAATACCTCACGCACAGGAATCATTACGTGCGGATTAAGATGTACGGGATAGATTATTACCACACCCTGCCGTTGTTCCACAATTTTACGAAGCGCAGTGCAAATATGAGCAAGTCCCTCTCCAAAACTTTCTCTCCGATGCGCCGTCACAAGAATATACTTAACATCAGGCATAAAACGAATATTAAAATCATTCAAAAAACCCGTTTCAAGCACGCGACGCTCATGCTCATCTTTTTGTTGGTCACGAAGATAAAACAATGTATCAATAATAGTATTCCCTGTCACCCATATCCGTTCAGGAGGAACCCCTTCTCGTAATAAATTATCACGCGCCACTCTTGTAGAAGCGAAGTGAAATCGTGCGAGCGATCCAATAAGTTTCCGATTCATTTCTTCAGGAAAAGGACTATAGATATCCCCTGTGCGCAGTCCTGCTTCTACGTGCACAATAGTTATTTTAAAGTGGAATGCGATAAGAGCTGAGAGTAACGCAGTAGAAGTGTCTCCTTGTACTATTAAAAAATCAGGATGCTCTTTCCTGAGCATCTGCACAAAACGGAAAAGCGCTAAAAGAGTACGTATGCCACTAATACCTTTTTTTAAAAAAGCGGCCTTATGATGAAAAAGATTTTTGTCGTTTAATGAGATAGGAAAATCATAATCCGGTTTAATGTGAAAAAGTGAAAGCACTTGATCAAGCATAATACCATGCTGACGAAATACGCACACAAGCGTGCGAAATTCTTTTTCCTTCCGAAGTGCATTAATCAAAGGTGCGCATTTAAGCGCTTCAGGACGGGTACCAAAAACAACCGCTATCGTTTTCATACCAAATCACGAATATGCCTATCCCACGCATCAATACACACTGAAACATCGAAATGATTCTTTGCATATGCACATCCACGAGCGCCATATGCAGAAAGTAAAGCACGCTCACTATATAATTGTTTCACCATCTGAACCGCACCTTCTTCATCTCCTGAGAGACAACTTAATCCACATTCCGCTTCTTTAATAATACTATGCGCGCCACTTTCTTTATGAAGAAACGCCACCACAGGAAGTCCTGCCGCAAGATATCCCATGAGTTTTGCAGGCACTGCAGGAGTGGTATTTTTCGCAGTCAAACACAACACCCCCACATCCACATCATTCAATAAGAGAGGATATTCTTTTTCCGGATCCACAAAGGGATAAAACGAAACATTAGAAAGATTGCGCCTTTCTTTTATAGCAAGAAGAGAAGGAAGAGCTGTCCCGTCCCCTACAAAAAGAAAATGGATATCAGAAATTGTTTTAAGACGTTCAGCAACACGAAGAACAAATTCAAGCCCTTGAGATGGACCTAAAACACCCGCAAAAAGAAAAATACATTTATTCTCAAGGTTATATTTTTTTCGGAATACGTGAGATGCCTTTCTCTCTCCAAAAGAATTTATATGAATCCAATGAGGAATTACTCGTATTTTTTCCGACGCAAGAGCACGATTATTCACAAGAAATGTTTTATGTTCTTCCGAAGGTACCACAAAAAAATCTGTTTTTCGATAAATCGTCTGTTCTATGTATTCAAAAAAATGGATAAGGAGTTTATTGTGAAGAATATTAAGATCAACAGCGTTTTGAGGGAAAATGTCGTGCAAATTAAGAATAAATTTCGCTCCATAATATTGTTTAACTTTATAAGCAGCAATAGATAATGGAAGAGGCGGGCTATGAATAATCACCACATCAATTTTTTCTTTTATATGCTTTTTAATATGAGAAAAAAATATAAAAGGAAGTAAAAGTTGAGCAATCCCACGCACAACAAAATTCACCTTATGATGAGGAAGAGTTTTAATTCTTAACACCGAAATCCCTCCCTCAAGAATAATGGGCACAAAATATTTTTGTTCTCCATGAAGATTATATTTTGGATAAGAAGTTGCTACAGTGATGCGATGTCCTCTTTCTTTCAACCCATCCGCAAGATCTTTCATAAGTTGTGCCGCAGATCTGATTTCTGGAGGATATGAATCAGTAATTACAAGAATATGCATAGCATAGATTAATGAAAGCGCCTCAAAAATTCCTCTTTTGCTTTTTGATATCGATTCCCCCATCCTTTCATAACCTGAAGTTTTTCTTCAAGATCTAACATTATTTTTGCTGAAATTAAAACCGATTCTATAGAATCCCCTTCTTCGTTGTTCGCTATTTTCCTTCCTATCGTTCTATACATATCCCTATAACTATTTGTTTTAAATATTCTTTTCTTCCTAATAATTCTATGATCATCTTCAGATTGATAGCGTATTGCATCAGTAATTCTCACGTTTCTTCCGTGCACCTTTAATTCCACATGATCTCGTGGACCAACTCGCGAAGTACCTTTCTCACTAAACGTGGTGGTAAATGTGGCGCCATTCTCAAGCTCTATCCATACCTCAACTGCATGGTCTTGTAAGAGTTTAATATCAAAATTCTTCGGCTTGCTAAAATTATTTAAATGAAGAAAATGATCAATCTGGTGACATCCGTTAGCAAAAAAAGTGCTCCGTGAAATGGGCCAGTTATACCAAAAAAACTCAGGCTGAATAAGCTCATAGACAATAGAATGGTAGGAAATAGGATCGCCATAACTCACTTCAAGGTCTTGAAGTGCCATTTCATTAAACATCCCATAACGCTTATGAAATCCGATAAATAATTTTCTTCCCGAAACCCTCAATGCCTGCTCTAGATTTTTTAATTCTTCATAATCCATCACTACGGGCTTTTCCACTACCACATAAGCACCTTGCTTCAATGCATGAAGGGTAATAGGAACATGAGTGTGATTGTAGCTTGCCACAAAATACACATCGTGTTTCTCATCGGTGTGTGGAAAGGGAGCTGAATCCCACCGTTCAACATTCCGTTCCACAACAATTTGCGTAGGATCAATTTCGTGCACCGATCGTATATGCACGAACGGCTTCATATACGGAATGATGTTAATTTTTGCATAATTCCCATACCCAAAAAGAACACCATCTTTTTTTTCTATAGAATGAGGAGAAAGGGCACCTTTTGTCTCTGTGATAGCGCTGATATTTTTTACAGGAGCGCGTTCAGCACGAGACCATTCATTTCCTTGAATTTCTTCCCTCAAGTTGGTTACAAGTTCTTTTTGTAGGTTTTCAGGAATAATTGTTCCCGAATATACACTCCACGCTTTTACATCACTCCACCACTTATTGAGAGGATTAGTGGCACCTTGAAGGGAAATATACGAAATAACTTCTAAATCAAGATTTTTCACATCCGACGACTCAATTTTAATAATAAATTCTTTTGGCAACACCAGACGCTCTACAAATGCAGGGTGCCAGGGAGCAACAAATCCCACCAACTCCCCTCTTGAGAATTGATGATCGTGCGCCTCCTCCAAAATCCTTCCTACGCCACAAGAAATATACTTCTCATTGCGACGATC
The DNA here is from genome assembly GCA_903847915.1 of uncultured bacterium. Lineage (GTDB taxonomy): Bacteria > Patescibacteriota > Minisyncoccia > UBA6257 > GWB1-50-10 > CAINEW01. Next base: position 8,892 of record CAINEW010000026.1, read on the forward strand.
CTCTCTGATACGAGACCATGTTTTTGTAATTAATCCAATAGGCCCTACTACGGGAAAATAATTAATAAGCAACCTCAAACTTTTAGGCCGCGTATGATACACATGCTCAAGTTTTTCTAAATTTTTGAACGCAAGAACTTGAATGCGATATTCACTCTTATTCTTGTGATAATCTAAAAAACCTTCTTTCCACTTACCTCCAGTCAATATTCTCATACCGCTATTAAATCACACCCCAGAGAAAATGTTAAATGCATCTGTACAACCAAAAAAATAAGTGATATTATCTTACGCGATGCCTATATTCATAAATCTTCGCGTCCACCAATAACCTATACCAAAAACACTGTAAAAAATGAAAAATAAGACCCTCTTTCCCATCCAAAAAACCAAAACGGAAAATATAGCGATAAACAAAATAAACAAAAACCCTTAGAAATAGTGGAGCATTGAAATAAGCATTTCTTAAGATCCTCCTCTTTTTTCTTTCGTCATCAAAACTAAACTCTCTATCTACTCTATTGAGTTGATACGACGCTTCTAATGAAGACCATTTATTATGCCGTTCTGTAAAGCGTTCCAACGAATCAGAAACAATATCAATAATATCTCCATCAAGCAATTCTATTGCTCCGCGCACAATAAAATGTTGATCGTATAATTTCTTTTCACAATAACCATACCCCTTTTTAAAAAGAGGAGCATGGTAAGTTGGATAAATTCCTCCATGTTTTATCCATCTATTCATAAAAAAAACTTTCCTGCTTACTAACACACCACAAATACTCTTTTGCTTCCCTGAAATAAATAATTTTATTAGGTCATCTCTCAATCTATCAGTCACCCTATGATCTGCGTCCAAATTAAAAATCCACTCTGTTTGAATAGGAAGGTTTTCGAGCGACCAATTCCTTTGTTCACTATAATTTACAAAAGAACGCTGCACAACATGAGACGTATACTTGCTCGCTATTTCAATAGTTTTGTCCTCACTATAAGAATCCACCACAAAAATATCTTCCACCCAATCGGCGACACTTTTTAAACAGTTTTCAATATTTTTTTCTTCGTTATATGTAAGAACAACGACAGAAATGGGCAATTTAGTCATAAAAATCATTTCTATTAAACAGTGGCATTACCGGGATTATAACAAATTTTCTGATATAAATCAATAAAAATATCTGTCACATGGGCCACAGAATACCTTTCTTTCACAAGCCGTTCACCACATTCTCTTATTCTATTTGCATATTTTTGATCATCCAAAATACACAACAATGCCTTCGCGATTTCATCAGAATCTTTCTGAGTAACCATGCCAGCGCCTGTATCAGAAATAACATCTGAAATGCCAACATATTTAGTAACAACAACTGGCAATCTACAATACATTGCCTCGATTATCGTCATACCAAAATTTTCTGAATAAGAAGGAAGAGCAAATACATCACTTTCTTTTAATGCAGCAACTTTATATTGACCATGAAGCTCACCAACGAAAATCACATCCGCGCCAACATTATATTGCTCAACTAATTCTTCTATTTTTCTCTTATATCCCCTATCGTCACCTCCCGCTATTATTAAAACACAATTCTCCCTCTGTCGGGCAACTTTTTGAAAAGCAGGTATTAACGTGTCAAACCCCTTTTTCCAGGTTAATCGACCTAAAAAAAGAATAATGTTCTTATTTTTGCTAATCGAAAAGCTTTTTCTGAAAAAATCTTTAGAAACAGATATATTGAGTCCAGAAGAATCAAAACTATTTGGTATAATTACAGAATCCTTATATCGTAAATTACTTTTAATATATTCTTCTCGTTCTTTTTCTACAGTAAAATGTAAAATTGCAGAAGACAAGTTCTTTTTTTCAAATAAAAAAAGGTATATTTTCTTTCTTAAAGAATGATACTGAAGAGGTTCGCTCATAAGAGATCCATGCGGAGAAATAATATAAGGAATATTACTTCTTCTGGCATAAAATCCACCAAAAAAAGAGGAAGCAAGAAAAACAGAAGTAATATGAACCACATCAAACTTTTTGATATTGTCTCGAATAGCAACTCGCATCGATGAAGAATAATACCAATACCAAAAAGGAAATTTTGATGGAAAATAAAATATTTTGACACCATCAATAACTACAGGATTCTTTAGCGGCACATCAAGGGTTTTATAATTATCTATATTTGTGGTATAGACAGTAACATCAGCGCCTCTTCTTACAAGTTCTCTATTTAAAAAATGAGTTGGTTGTATAGGGCCACTTGCCCATAGTGCCGGCACATACGAAGGAATAATGTGAAGGATTTTCATAAATATTATTTTATAAAAAAATGTAATATTTTTTTTAAAAAAATATTATTAA
>CAINEW010000027.1 GCA_903847915.1 uncultured bacterium
CTTATCTGATTAAACTCATCTCCCCAATTCGCCATCTCTTTTTTAATACCTCCCATGGCATAAAGTGATAACAGAACGCACAATAACACGATTATTCCCCCTCCTATCATTAAACAGCGAGCCAGTAAAGAAAATCGTCGTTCGGGAGGACGAGGCATTGAACGCAAATTAAGCGTTCGGGATTTCCGCGCGCGATCATAATCAAAATTATTTTTCTCCACATCGAGAACCACTCCCTTCACTAAAGGATCTTTTTCTTTCATTGAATTATTACGCAATAATAAGTGTAAACTCTCCCCGCGATTCTTTTTTGAAGTGAAGAGATGCCTCCCGAAGCGTGCCTCTAAAAATTTCTTCGTGGATTTTCGTAAGCTCACGCCCCACTATAATTTGATGTTCCGCACCAAATGTACTCATAAGCGTCTCTAGAGTTTTCAAAATCCTATGAGGTGATTCATAAAGCACTAAAGGACGCACAGTTATTTCTGCACATTGCTTAAAAAACGTCGCTCTCCCTTTTTTGTGGGGTGGATACCCAAGAAAAGTAAACTGATCAGTATTTATTCCACAAACTGAAAGAAGTGTTGCGACAGCCGAAACACCCGGAATCGGCACAATCTTACACTCTGGTAATTCTTTTAATAAAGAGTTTACAAGATGCGCCCCCGGATCAGATATCCCCGGCGTCCCCGCATCAGTCACCAAAGCGATTTGTTCTCCCCGCTCCATGCCCTTTGCTATTTGCCCTATGCTTTTTGCATGACTGTGCCCATCATAACGCTCCACTGATTTTTTAATTCCATAATGTGCCAAAAGTTTCCCTGCAACACGCGTATCTTCCGCATACACGCAATCCACTTTCTTTAATGTTTCAAGTGCACGCAACGTGATATCTCCCAAATTTCCAATCGGCGTCCCCACAATAAAAATTGTTCCCATACTCCAAAGTATACCTTACTATTCAGTTATAAAAAAATCATATTATTGGGATAATATGATTTTATGGTTTACATCTTCAAACGTTCACGGGTTTTGCGAGAAGAAAATTCACGGAGATAATACAATTTTGCTTTATGCACTTTTTTAGGTGAAGAAAGAATATCTACTTTCGCAATCATCGGTGAATGGAGAGGGAACACTTTTTCTACCCCCACTTCGTGCAAAATCGCGCGGACGGTAAAACTTGCTCCCGCTTCTTTGCCGTGTTTTCGCGCGAGCACAATACCCTCAAAGGCACTCTGACGCTCCTTATCTTTTTCCTTAATCCGCTCCCATACCCGCACCTTCGCCCCGGGTTTGATTTTATCGTATATCGCTTCTGCAATCATAATAGTATCTATTATAAGAAAATCACATAAAAATGCAAGAGTTTGCTAAACAAGCATATAAGTGATATACTCTCCGATAGATATTTTAAAAAGAAAGGAAGCCAACATGAATACGTCAACTCAAAGAGAAAAATTTCCAATCGTCACTCTTTATATCAAAAAATATAAAGATATTGAAGAAATGATAAAGAAATACAAATATCATTATGTTGCGTTTCAAATCAGATCACCCAAGATTTATGTAGATTGGAGCTTGTATCCAAAAAACATGGAAATGAAATTTTTTCAATTTGACGGACAAAGAACAAAAAACGAGATGACAAAAACAATGGAAAAAGAAGGATTCTCACATGGATCAATAGAACATCTCATTGCAATCAAAAATCATCTCACACCATTTCAAAAAAAATATAAGATTCTCGCACTCAATACACATTGGGAAGCAGGTTTTTTTCTAGAGCTATATCCGTTCATTCATGGTGATACCAAATCACTAGACGTGATGGGAATAATCATAGATCAAACTACTTGGCCAGAAGATACTCTCTTTCTAGGAGTAAGAAAGAGTAAATAATATTAAAATCTCTGTATATATTTACAGAGATTTTATTTTGAAAAATGATCAAGCACTGATTGTAATTCTTTAGGAAGCTCTGCGGATACGGAAATACGCTTTCCATTGCTTTGAGAAAATTCAATGGATTCTGCATGAAGAAATTGATGAGTTAGTCCGAATGTATTTTTTTTAGGACCATACAGGGCATCCCCCACAATCGGGTGATGGATGGATGCGAGATGTACACGAATCTGGTGCGTCCGTCCCGTTTTAGGAAACGCGCGCAACAAAGTCACCCATTCTTCTTTTTCCCGCTTACTTGAAAGAGTGGTGATATAGGAATAACACTTAATCGGCTCATAGTCGGTAATCGCCTCCTTAATCATCTTCATATTCCGTCCATGCACGCTCCGTTTCGTACTCCCTGCCTTAAGTCCAATGGGCACATCAATCCGCCCTTTCTTTTCTATAAGTCCATGCACCAACGCACAATAGGTTTTCTTAATCTCGTGGGTCTGAAATAAATTTTTTGCATAATCAAAAAAATCCTGCGTCTTCGCAATCAAAAGCACTCCTGAAGTGTCTTTATCAAGCCGATGCACAATCCCAGGACGCTCAAGAGGCGCATCTCCCACCTTTTTTACTTTCGGATAATGTTTCAGAAGCCAATCCACCACCGTTTCTTCCTTTTTTTTATCTTCTTCATTACTTTTTTTACTCAAAATGCCATGCACAAGCATCCCCGCGGGTTTATTAATAATAAGACACTCATTGTTCTCGTAAAGGATGTCCATACCCTCTAAAAGTAGCATAAAATAAGGGTTTTTCAAGGAATGAGCGGTTAGAGCTTGCAATTTTATGAAGGTATGCTATAATGAGTGTTATAACCCCTAAAGGGGGCTTTTTATTCTAAAGATTATGCAAAAAAACATTCTCGGAACATTGATAGGTCTTGTGGTAATTTCTTATCCCCTTCTTTCCTATACCCCAGGCATTCATGATCTCACCCTCAAAACAAAAGGGGTAATTTCCGTCGCACAAGCGGCACAAAACATCAATTCTTCAGAAGGTGAAACGCCAAAACGATTCACGGTGTGGGTGACCGCCTATTCAAGCACACCCGAAGAAACAGACAGTACTCCTTTCGTCACCGCACAAAACACCAAAGTGCGCGACGGTATTATTGCTGTGAACTTTCTTCCGTTCGGATCAAAAGTGAAAATCCCAAAACTCTTTGGAGATAAAATCTTTACCGTAGAAGACCGCATGCACGCCCGTAAGAAAAACTTCGTAGACGTTTGGATGCCTTCAAAAGAAGACGCACTCGCCTTTGGTATCTACCGCGCAGAAATCGTATTAGTCAACCAAGCATCTTCTTGATAATTTTAAGAAAAAAATGAAGCTCCACACCCTTATGGTGTGATCTTCTGCGGAATCCGCCGAAGCATCCTTATTTACTCTTTAAGTTATAGAGGATTCACTTCGCGCTCATTTACGGGTGTACATCTATGGTTCGTCTGCGAAGGTGGATAAAAACCGGCTCAACGCCGGTTTTTTTGATAGCGCTTCCAATACGGAAGCCACTCTTCTTTAAGAAGTCCTAACACGATGCCATCATGGTATGCTCCTTCTTTAAAATGATGAGCGCGTAACCGCCCCTCAATTTTATAGCCGCAATGCAAACTGTAATACAAACTTCGTTTGTTGTAGGCAATCACATGAGAACACATTTTACGAAGATTGAGTGCATTAAAGGCAAAATTAAGCAAAATCATTTTTGCATCCGTGCCGTAGCCCTTTCCCCAATAACGTTTATCGCCAATAATAGCGCCCGTCGTTCCTACGCGATCTTTCCAATCAATACGATCAATACCCATCACGCCAATCGGCTTTCCTTTATGAGTTTCAATCATAAACGTAACGGCGTCTTTATGATGCGCATGGCGATCAAACCATTCCTGTTCTTCTTCGCGGCTCACCGGCATAAAACGCCTCACGAAAGGGGTGATATCCGGATCGTTAATCCATTGAAGGCAATAATCCATATCCTTTGTCCTATCAAGCGGACGCAAGAGTGTTTTCTTTCCCTTAAGAAAAGTGATGTGATGTTCTGATAATAAATTCATAGAATTCTTTCTTTATTAAATTGTGAAATAACAGTGAATTGAAACTGAGGCAACAAAAAATCTCGGTTGTCTCACCGAGATATTTTAAGTAGTATTGAACATTCACTTTCAGATAACCCTTACAATAACTTGGTTAGACAACGAAAATAGAGCATTTTGCATAGTATCTTTGCAAAAAATGCCTTTCATTTTCCAACTAAGATTGTAGTGACGAGTAGTCATAATTTTGGCTTTACCTACATATAACGAAGAAACCCCTCAAAACGTTTCAAAAAAAATATCGAAGTCCGACTTCGATAGTCGATAGCAGAAAAGTATAACATCTTGAACGATCGCATAAAACGTATAACTCTTTACTATTAAATGACAACTAAATTACTACTATATTACCACTAAATTACAATTGAATTACTACCCCCTACTATTCACTATTGGCTAGTGGCTATCTGCTTATCATTCATATCTCAACGCTTCAATCGGGCTTTTTGCCGCCGCAGTACGTGCAGGATAAATACCAAAAAGAATTCCAATCGCGGTAGAAACAAGAAACGCAATAAAGACCGATGAGAGAGGGAGCGCGAACGCCCATCCCGTGGGAGAAAAATTCACGAGAATAAAATAGAGCCCTATCACAAAGAGCACTCCAATTACAATTCCAATAATGCCCCCAAGGGTCGTAAGAAGCACTGCTTCAAGAAGAAATTGTTTTAAAATATCACGTGTGGTTGCACCCAACGCTTTGCGCAATCCAATTTCCTTTGTCCGTTCCACAACCGACACCAACATAATATTCATAATCCCAATACCGCCCACAATAAGTGCGATACAGGAAATGGAGGTTAAAAACAATGTGAGCACAGACGTAATGTTCCCTAAAAGCGATAATGCATCTTCTTGCGTCCGCACCGTAAAATCATCTTTGTCAGGATTCGTAATCGCATGATTTTGACGGAGCACAGAGGTCACACGCGCTTTCGTAAAATCAATATTGTACGCATCATTCGCTTGGATATTAATCACATTATAGTGATCAATCCCTAGTAATTGTTTCTGTGCAATCGGAAGTGGAATAATGACTAAGTTATCTTGATCTACGCCAAATGGCCCCAATCCTTTTTTATCAAGCACACCGACCACACGAAAGAGAATATTTTTGAGTCGCACATTTTTCCCTACAGGATTTCGCGCACCAAAAAGTGTATGAGCAATTTCTGATCCAAGCACTGCCACGCGATTGAGTGAGTCCACATCAGTACGCGTAAAGGTAAAACCTTCCGCCACGGTAAAATTACGCATTTGAAAAAAATCCTCTGTCGTCCCCGTATACGTCACACTCGTATCATTATTTTCATACACAATTTTTGCCTGCCCGCGCACTTCAGGTGCTACATTCAAAATAGTGGATTCGCGCTTCAACGCGTCTGCATCACTTTTCACAAGTGTCTTGATAATAATTCCTTGCACCGAAGGAGGTGAAGCAAAACGTGATCCTTTGGTCGCACCGGGAATGACAAAAATAAGATTAGAGCCCACCCCTTTCACTTGATCCAAAATAAGCGCCTCTGCGGACTTGCCGATAGAGACGAGTACAATCACAGACGCGATACCAATCACGATACCCAAAATAGTAAGAAGCGAACGCATCTTTGCATGACGCAACGCACGAGATGAAGTTTTGAGCAAATCGGTAAAATACATATTATTTGAAAAAATCCTCTTTCGATCTTCGGCGCACTTTGACTTGTATATCACTCTCAAGTTGTCCGTCTTTCAGGGTTAAAATACGATTTGCAAATTCTGCGGTATAAGTTTCATGAGTGACGAGTAACACCGTGTGTCCCTCTTCATTATTTAAACGTTCCAAAATTTCCATCACGTGCGCCCCTGATTCACTATCTAAATTCCCCGTCGGTTCATCCGCAAAAATAACACTGGGATTATTAACCAATGCCCGTGCAATCGCCACACGTTGTTTTTGACCTCCTGATAACTTTCCCGCTTCCGCATACATTTTTTCGCTTAATCCAACAGAGAGAACAGCATGCTCAACCATTATTTTTCTTTGCTCTGAAGGAACACGCGCATAGAGCAATGGCAATTCTACATTTTCATACACCGACGAGCGTCCTAATAAGTTGAACGCTTGAAACACAAATCCCATCGTATGATTACGTGTCGCTGCAAGCTCTTCGTCAGTTAATGTATTAATGTTTTTTCCATCCAAAAAATAATCTCCTCTTGAAGGCCGATCCAAAAAACTTAAAATATGGAGAAGTGTTGATTTGCCCGATCCGGAAGCACCCATAATTGCCACAAATTCTCCTTTTTTTATTTCAAATGAAATACCCCGCAATGCGTGTGTCACCGCGCCATCATCATTATATTCTTTTGTGATCGCGTCTAATAAAATCATAATATAATTCTTTTATGAAGGTAATTTTATTCCCACATTAAGCACCTTATCTCCTTCATTCAGTCCCGAACGAATTTCTACAAATCCGTCTTCAGTGCGAATACCGGTGGTAATCGGTGTACGAACAATAACTTTTTCTTCTTTTTTATCTACAAATATCCCCATATCTGTTTCAATAATAGCTACTTGCGGAAGCGCCAATACATTTTCTTTTTTCAATACTTCAATAGAAAGATTTGCCGTCAATCCACTTTTCATACGCGTATCAAGCGTATCAAACACAATCGTCACTTTAAAATTAACCACTCCATCTACGATTGTCTCCGCAGGATCAATAAAAGAAATGGTTCCTAAAAATGATTCGCCGGTAAATGCATCAAGCGTAATCCGCACCTTGTTTCCCACTTGTATTTTGCCGATATCCACTTCGGGCACATTCGCTTCAATATTGAGCGCATTTTGAGACATAAGTGAAACGAGTACTGTTTGTGGATTTGCGAGCGCACCTCGTTTTGCATCTTGCTTGGTCACTAATCCAGCAAAAGGGGCAGAAAGGATTGCTTTAGAAAGCTGTGCCTTAATCGCGTCACGTCGTGCTTCTGTCTGCTTCACTTGAAATTGTTGTTCCGCAATTTGTTCTTGCGTACTCCCCGCGCGTTCAAGTGTCAATTCTTTTTCTGCAATCGCACGCGCTGATTCTGCACTGCGCACTGCTTCCGTGGCGTTTGTAAGATTCGTAATGGCGGTCGCAAGTGTGGTGCGTGCCGAAGATGCATCCGCACGCCATCCATCAATCGTTGATTGAGAAAGCGAAGGAATGGTGTTCGCACGATTGAGTGCCAACACCACATTATCCAAAAAATCACTCACCACTTGCAATGATGTTTTAAGCGAAGGAATGAGGGTAAGAAGCGCATCACCTGAAGGAAGACGAGTAAGAAGCGAAGCCCATGCAGTAAGCGCCTCTTCAGTCCGTACACGTCCTGAAGTCACATTGATAGTGAGTTGGCTATCAGAAACATTAAAATTTAGCGAAGGACTAGAACTGCGCGGATTCACAAAAAAAGAATCTACTTTCCCCCGCACGGCATCATCAGCACGCGTATACCCATTACGCACGGCATCAGTAAGCGTAACAAACGCGTCATCCACCGATTTTTGCGTATCCGCATAATGCGCTTCTTTCACTGCAATAGATTCCGGACGAGATCCTTTCACTAACGCATCCAACTTTGCCTGCGCGCCGAACACTCCTGCTTCTGCTTCTTTGAGTTGCGCAGAAAGTTCGCTTGTATCAAGTTGAACCAATATCTTTCCTGCAAATACCTTATCGCCTATCTCCGCGCCCACCCACGCAATTTTCCCCGCTTTTTCAAATGCTAAATCAACCGATTTGACTGCCTTCGTTTTCCCCGTCACCGCCACCTCTTCAATAAGCGTTTTCCTCTCCACAGTAATAAACTGCGGCAAGGAAGTTTTTTTAAATAAGTTATAACCTCCCACAATGAGAATAATAAAAGAAATTCCCATCGCGGTCTTTTTATATTTTTTTATAAGGGTTAAAAAACGAGCTACATTCATAGTTTATTCATTATACCCGCATTTCAAAAAGAGTAAAATTATCGTTCAAAGTACCCCTCTTTTAAAAGAATAGTACGCTTCTTTCTTGTCCCTCTGTTATATCCTCCCAAATTTCCACTCTTATAAATAACCCGATGGCAAGGGATAGTCGGGTCATAATTCGTATGCAACACCGCGCCCACAGCGCGCGCCGCACGTGCATTTCCTGCCAAACGCGCCACTTCACCATACGTAAGTGTTTTCCCTTCGGGAATCTTTTTTACAATAACAAACACTTTTTCGCGAAATGCATTTGATTTCATATTATTAAAAACGAACAGGAATGCGCATTTCTTTATCGTGTTGTGGAAGACCAGAAGGGTTATCTTTTTTAAGTACTAAAAATCCTCGAGATGCGCCTGCGTGATTAAATTTAATTGTTCCGCTAAAAGACACAAAGTTTTCAGTCATCCATTCTCCTTGCGCCTGCGCAATTCCAATTCCTAAAATAGTTCCTTTTTCATCTTCAACCTGCATCGGAAACGACGCTTCAAAAAACCAAAATCCGCGCGCCGTTCCTGTAATAATAAGGGGGCTTTGTACTTTATCATTTTCTTTCAATGAATTCAGAATAACATCGGCAGGAGTTTCTTCCACAATCTTTTTGTTCTGTGTAATAAAATACAATGCTGCCGACAAAGCCAAGATAACAAGAATCAACACACCAATAATCCATTTTGATTTCATATATCCATTATATCTGCTTTTCTAAAAATAACGAAAGCTCACCAAAAGCAATGGCATTTTCCAAAGCAAAATCTCCCACACGAGTACGGACAAGTCCCGTCAGGTATCCGCCTGTTTGAAGTGCGCGCCCAATATCTCGGGCAAGTGAACGAATATAGACACCCGGACCGGTCACAACTCTCAAAGAAAGTATAGGCCATTCATAATTCAATAGCTCTATCTCTTTAATAATCACTTCACGCGGCTTCATCTCTACCTCTTTGTCCGCACGCATATATTTATATGCCTCTTTGCCATCAATCTTAATCGCGCTATAAGGAGGTGGAGTTTGCGAAATGGTACCAATAAATGAAGCAAGCACTTTTTCAATTATCTCTTTGTCAGGAATATGAGCCACATCAAAAATAGTTTTTTCTCCTTCTTCGTCATCAGTCGCACTCTCCACTCCTAATTTAACTTCGGCGATATATTCTTTCTCTTTCGCCACGGTGTCTGCAATATGCTTTGTTGCCTCGCGACCAATCGCAATCACAAGCACGCCCTCCGCTAAAGGATCAAGTGTCCCCGCATGCCCAATTTTTTCACCTTGCACATGCTTCTTAATCTCCCGAATCACATCATACGAAGTTATTCCCTTTGGTTTATAGACAGCACATAATCCCTTGTACATAGAAAAAATATAGCGCATATCACTCAATAAAGGAAATTCTTAAACATGCTAAAAACTCAAGAAAATAGGACTATTTCGGCTTATTTTATAGGCACTTGACAAATATATTATATGGGTGTATAATGATTAAGTAAATTAACAATTTTATAAACCCGATTAATCTATTACCTTGAAATGTAGTAAAGGCAATAAATGAATCACATCCGAAAGGAATCACAATGAAAAAAACTTTTTTATTTATTTTTATAGTTTGCGCGGCTGTTGCTGTAATCATCATTGGTTTTACATCTGATTTTTTTACTGCTTCTAATAACAGCAAAAATATCGCTGTTCAAGTTGCAGAAAAAGAAAAAACCGAACCGGAAGATGTCCTCGTGGACAAAATACAGCACGAACGTTTTATGCTTTCGATTGATTATTCTCGCTCATTGTCCGACATGATAACAGCGGGGAACTATATTGATCCACAAGAAACATCCGATTTCATTCAGAAATATTTTTCTCTTGAAATCGGAACGGTAGCAAAAGAAAATGTGCGATCAAAGATATTTTCTTTTGAGCATGTGCCTTCGTCTGGGCAAATCATTGACATCATGCATACAGAGGGATATGCGCCTGCTCGCATTGAACACCTTTTGGCATTTGGAGAAAAATATCCATATTACCAAAAATGGTTCCCAGTGATAGCTCTCGGCTCTTCTGGTATAGAAAAAATTGGCATAAAGGAATTTGGTGATTCTACCCTAATTGTATATCCTATTCTGCACCTTGGCGGTCATGAGTGGTCAGAAAGGATCTTGGAAATCGCATACGATGTGAAATGGACACCATCATATCATTTTCTTGCAGTGAAAGAATAACATCTTGTTCAAAATCTCTTTATACGAAATGTATAAGGAGATTTTTATTTTTAGACAATCATCATCCCATCGCCAAAAGAAAATAATTTGAAGTTATGTTTCAACGCATAGGCATATAATTTCAAGAGGATGGTTCTTTTTACAAATGCCGATACAAGCATTAACAAACTTGAACGGGGCACATGAAAATTGGTAATAATGCCGTCTACTATTTTAAAATCATATCCCTCTTGAATAAAAAGATGTGTCGTTCCTGTAGATGCCTTTAACATCTTTTGTTTATTTGCCGATGATTCTAATGCGCGCACCACCGTCGTTCCCACTGCAATAATCGGTCTCCCCTCTTTTTTTGCCTTATTAATACTATTCGCGGTTTTTGCACTGATTGAATAATGTTCTTCATGAAGTATTTTATTTTTTAATTGATGCTCTTCTAGTGGCGCAAACGTCCCCAATCCCACATGAAGAGTGACGAAACAAATCTCATGTCCTGCTTTTTTGAGATTTGTAATAAGTCGCTTGGTAAAATGAAGTGAGGCGGTCGGTGCGGCAATAGACCCTTTCTCCCGCGCAATCACGCTTTGATACAAATCACTGCGTTGTGATTCTAAAAGAGGTGAATGTTTCAAATAAGGCGGGAGGGGTGTTTTCCCATATTTATTTAGAAACGTATAGATATTATTTAATTTAAATTGAGGTTTCAAAAAATAATGATTCTCTTCTTTTTTAAGAACAGTAAAATATCTTGTTGCGCCTACTTGCACACGATCACCGACTGTTAATCGTTTTTCAGAAAGTACGACAAGACAATCGCCTTTCATTTTTATATAAAGCAGTGCCACTTTTCCTCCGGTTGATTTGGTCACAAAAAATCGCGCGGGAATCACTTTTGTGTCATTCATCACAATCACTGCCCTTTTAGGAAGATAGCGCGAAAGGTTTAAAAAGGTGTCAATGGTTGTCTTTTTCATTTTCTTGTTATAGACAAGAAGTTTTGCAGAATCGCGCGGTGAAGCAGGAACTGTCCCAATAGCACTTTTAGGAAATTGGTAATCATAACGCCGAAGGGTACGTTCAAATCCCGAACTCATAGTATTCCTTTTTTAATATTATTTCTTACTGTTTTTAATAACTCATTAAAAAAGAAAAGATTATGAAACGTGAGCAAGCGCATCCCTGTAATTTCTTTTGCGCGCATAAGATGAGCAATGTAAGCACGAGAATACACGGCGCACACTTCACACTTACATTTTCTATCAAGTGATATGTTCTGTCTCAAAAAACGCGCCTGCGTCATATTCAACTTTCCTTGCGAGGTAAATGCAATACCGTGGCGCGCATTATGACTCGGCATCGTGCAATCAAAGGTATCTACACCCGCTTTTACCACAGGAAAAATGTCTGAAAGATGGCCAATGCCCAAAAGATGGCGCGGTTTATTGTTCGGCAATTTGTTGTTTACCCATTGCAACATTTTTGTCATCACATTTTTTTGTGTGCCAAACTCTCCTCCAATACCAAATCCATCAAACGCCATTCCCCCAATCGTCCGCGCACTCTCCACACGCAAATCTTTATACCTGCCACCCTGCACGATACCATAAAGTGCCTGATTGGACTTTTTCATTTTTATACACTGTTCTGCCCAACGATGTGTCCGCGCAAGCGAATGCGTATTATATTCATAATCCGCAGACGGAGGTGGACATTCATCAAATGCAAAAATAATATCCGCGCCCAACGCTTCTTGGATTTTGATAGATTCCTGAGGCCCTATAAAAAGCAGACTCCCATCAATATGTGATTGAAAATGCACGCCCTCTTCAGTGATTTTCAATAAACGCGGTTGCTGTCCCTTTTTTATTATTTCTTGTTTTTCTTTTTTATTATCGGTACTTATTTTTCCA
>CAINEW010000028.1 GCA_903847915.1 uncultured bacterium
ACTATTACAGGACTTACTTTAATGAATGCAATGCATTTTGAGGATGCACGAACACTTTTTCAAAAAAATGAGACAATCCTTTCTACGTTTCGTGCTACTCTTGAGCGTAATCAATCGTTTACACTTTTTCATCTATTAGGATTTGTCATTCCTCCTCTCCACAAGGGGGAGCGCGTGTTAGAAGATTTACAATTATTTAATAATGACTTACTTACTCTTTCTGCTTATTTTGCGCGTATCAAAACATCATCTCTTTCATCCCTTTTTTCGAATGGCACTGAATTGGAAAACAATATTTCGGATATAGAAACAACTGCTTCTTCTTTGACCTCTCATATCGCGCGTATCAAAAATAATATCACCTCATTTGCAACTTTTTTCCCATCGTTTCACACTCTCCGAGATGTTATTAATACTTTTTACTTTTCTTACGCACGAGATATTTATACCTTAAGTGATGTCGTTCATGCACTTCCTCTTTTATTAGGAACTGATGAAGAAAAACATTATCTCGTGATGTTTGAAAATAATGCGGAGATGCGTCCGGGAGGGGGATTTTGGGGGAGTTTTGCGGACGTGAGAATAAAAGACGGGCGAATGGTGAACGTGGTTGTGCGTGACATTGCCGATCTTGATACTTCGTCCACCTTAATTATTCCTCCGCGTGCCCTACAACACCTCAAAGAAGATTGGCATATTCAAGACGCAAATTGGTTTTTTGATTTTCCTACTTCGGCACGTACCGCACTTTCTTTTGTGCAAAAGAGTTCCTCTTCACTTTCCTCTGTTGCTTTTGATGGAATGATTGGGCTAAGCGCGCGCGTGTTGCCCGATGTACTTCATCTCACAGGACCGATTGAGCTTCCGGAATATCAGAAAATAGTTGACAAACACAATGTACTTGAAACATTGCAAACCATTATTGAAACAAAGTCGGTTGCACAAAAAGCAGTTATTAAAAAAACGAAAAAAGATGAAGTTGTGTCAGACACTCAACCAAAAATAGTATTACCTCGCAAGGCAGTGTTAGGAACGCTTGCGTCACTTATTATGGAGCGTGTGCGTGCGTTCAGTACAGAACAGAATAGCGCGTTGTTTGAATATCTTTACACCCATATTCTTTATAACGACATTCGTATTGTCGCGAACGATGTTACGCTCGCGCGTCTTTTTGAGTCACTTCATATAGATGGAAAAGTGGCACAGCTCCCTCAAACGTTTTGGGGAAGTTATCTTGCGGTTTTGAATGCGAATTTAGGAGGAGAAAAAACGGATGCATTTATGACACAGTCCATTGACGCACGGGTGGATGTGGATACAGAAAGCGGGATTTTGACCGATCTCACCATTACTCGTACGCATAAGGGTAATACAAAAAAAGAATCGTGGTGGAATGCGCCGAATAAAAATTATTTGCAAGTACTTACGACGTCAGAAAATAAACTTATCGGTTTTTCAGGAAATGATAAAAAAATACCAAAGCCCTTAATGCACTATGAGGGATCATCATCTACTGTGCAGGAAGATTTGAAAAAGATAGATGACTCAATGACCTATTTGGAGCAATATCATGCGTGGGTGGGCAAGGCATTTCAAAAAGCAGTGTTTGGTGGATGGGTGACGACGCAACCGGGGAAAACGAGTACGACGACTCTGCGGTATCAAAATAGCGATGCGGGTGCGGTGGAGCTTACGGAGGGAAAAGAATTTACCTTTGTGTTTCAAGCGCAATCAGGCGTTTCAAGTGCGTTGCATCTTACGATTAGCGCGCCGATTGGTTATTTGTGGAAAGAAACGAAAGATAATGTCTATCACTATGATAGCGATCATCAGGAAGGGGATTTACAAATTAATCTGACGCTCAAAAAACGAGCAAAATAAATCCCCACTTTTTTGTAAAAAGCGGGGATCGGCAAAACAAAGAGATTATTTTTTGTTTTGCCTTCGTATTCTACTCCATTCAACGAATCCAAGTACATACCCAGGTCCGATATTACTATCGAATTTCTGTATTACACGATCGAATTTTTCACTTTCATTATTCCACACATCAACAATAATTACTGTATCAGTGGCAATACTTGTTGCGTGATTGTTTACTTGCCACTCGTGTGGTTCGTACGCAATCAATTCTGTTGTAATTCTTTTTGCAGGACCGGGTATACCTAAGGTAAACACGGTTTTCGTAGAATCAGCGGATATCGCAGAATTCAGTAAATATCTTCCCTCGGGGAGAGAAAGATACGCTTCGTGTTTCAGAGAATCAGATAATTCATTTTTTTGTTCTTCGTATTCCTGTTTTTTGAGAGGATCGATAAAAAAAATTTCAATAAAAATGAAAAATAAAATTGCTATGACTGCCAAGCTAAAACGTTTCATAAATTCCATTGTTTTTTTCCTATATTAAGTTATTAAAAATACTCTTACAGTATAGCATAGTATATAGTTATTTGTCAATATCTTGTGTCCCCACCTTTTAACAAAAAGATGGGGGGTGAATTGAAAAATATAGGAAAAATGTGTATTTTGAGAGGTACAGACCCATGAATAGCCATATCAGAAATTTTGTAATTATCGCGCATATTGATCGTCGTCCCTCAACGAATTCGGGACTCCCTCACAACCTCTCGGTTTTGAGTAATTTCCTACACGGGAAAACTTTCCTTTTCCCGATCCCTTTGCTTAATCAATATGCACGATAATATAAGGAATTTTGTAATTATTGCACACATTGATCATGGCAAGAGCACTTTAGCCGATCGGTTTTTGGAAACGACGGGAACGATTGAGACGCGTAAAATGCACGCGCAATATTTGGATCAGCTTGATTTAGAACAAGAGCGAGGGATTACTATCAAAATGGCCCCTGTCAGAATGACTTGGAAGTCATCGCGGATAAGAGCGGATCAAAACGCGCAAGTTGAATATGTATTCAACTTGATAGATACGCCGGGACATAGTGATTTTTCATATGAGGTTTCACGTTCGCTTGCCGCGGTTGAAGGAGCAATTTTATTGGTGGATGCGACCCAAGGGATTCAAGCGCAGACATTAGCGAATTTTCGTGCGGCACAAGCGATGGGATTAACGATCATCGGCGCGATTAACAAAATTGATTTGTTTCCGGAACGAGAGAATGATCCGCGTGTCCAGACGGCACAACAAGAGCTTGCAGAATTGTTGCATTGCGACATAAAAGATATTTCATTTGTATCGGGAAAGTCGGGAGAAGGGGTAGAAGCGTTGCTTGATGTGGTAATTGAACGGATTCCTCCTCCGCGTTCTTTTGCGACACGTAGTGCCTGTGAAGGACGCGCGCTTATTTTTGATTCTTTTTATGACGATCATAAAGGCGTGATTGCGTCGGTGCGTGTGGTTGAGGGGTCAATTCTCACATCTCCTCATGCGCATCTCATTGCGACCGATACTAATTTAGGCATAAAAGAAATTGGTTATTTTATGCCGAAATTAAAACCAAAAGATGGCGCGCTTTTGGAAGGTGAAATCGGGTATGTTGCGACGGGCGTGCGCGACACCTCAAAAATAAAAATTGGTGATACAGTGTTAATTTTACCGAATGGACATTCATCTCTTAACCTTAATTCATTGATACTTCCGGGGTATAAAGAACCGCGCCCTGTTGTCTTTGTTTCTTTTTATCCCGAAGAAAATGATGAATTTGAATTATTAGAAAAAGGATTGCAAAAATTGCGCTTGAATGATTCGGCACTTTCTATTGAACCAGATCAAAATGAGGTGTTGGGGCGGGGATTTAAGGTGGGATTTTTAGGGCGACTCCATTTTGAAATTACAAGCGAACGGTTGAAACGAGAATTTGCGATTCGTACCGTGAACACCTTTCCTTCGGTGTGTTATAAACTTCACACCAAAGACGGATGGAGTGAAATTGTGCGTCCTGAAGAAATGCCCCAGGATTATATTGAATTGTTAGAACCGATGATTGCGATCGAAATTTTAGTGCCGTCCACATCTCTTTCGCCGGTGCTCGCGTTACAAAAAATATTTAGAATGGAGAACGTAGAGACACATTCGGTCGGTGATCGTGTGCGGGTCACGGCGATTATGCCTCTTGTGGAACTTGTGAGCGACTTTGACGATAATTTGAAATCGGCAACCAAAGGATTTGCGTCATTTAGTTATGAATTGCATGATTATGTACATACAGATGCCGTGCGCGTGGATATTCTTGTTGCAGGAGATATTATTCCTGGGTTAAGTCGATTTATCCCAAAAGCATCATTGGAACGCGAGGCGCGTACGATGGTGGAACGGCTCAAGATACTTCTTCCCCGTCAACAATTTGCGCAATCTATTCAAGCGAGTGCGGGAGGAAGCATTATTGCACGTGATGATGTATCAGCTTTAAAAAAGGACGTGACAGGGTATCTCTATGGAGGTGATCGGACACGTAAAATGAAACTTTGGAAAAAACAACAGCGAGGCAAAAAGCGCTTGAAGAGTCGTGCCGAGGGTAAAATTTCTCCGGAGGTGTTTAAAGAACTTCTCAAAAAGTAGAGAAATGGTAAAATGGATAGTGTAATGCGCATCTCTCCATTTTCCTTTGTTGTTATTCCACTTGTCCTTTTTTTTGGTTGGGGTTTTTATGCGCTTCACACTGAACGAATAAATTTACATAATCAAAGGGATCAATTAAACGCGACTCTCTTAGAGCTAAAAGAAGAAAATGAAGAAGCGCAAGAAAATATTGCTTATTTTACCAAGCCAGAGAATTTGATTAAAGAATTTAAGGCGCAGTTTAATTATAAAGAGGTGGGGGAGAAGTTAATTATTGTGGTGCCGTCGCCATCTATGGTCACTACCACACCGACAAATAGTAAGCGTTGATTTTAATATATAATTTGCGGGTATAATACAGTGTCCCGCCTTCTCCATCAGTAGACGGATTCGGCGAGGCAAGGTACTATTTTGATAGTTTAATGAAATGTGTTTGGTTTGTGAACTAAAATATAATTTGCGAGTGTAGTACAGTGGTAGTACGCTAGCTTCCCAAGCTAGATACAAGGGTTCAATTCCCTTCACTCGCACCAAAAAAGGGAATCGAACAAGCAAAGGGGTCGGGAAAAGGAGAGTTTTCCCGTGGCGGAAATACTAAAACCGATGGGTTTTAGGGAGTGAGCTGATGCGAACGACGTTCACTTCCCTTCACTCGCACCAAATTAACTAATAACAAAGAGATTATGGTATACTTAAGTCCAATGGCAATAAAGTCCAAAGTTAAGAAGGAAAGCATAAAAAAGAATTCTTTTGTTCCACAAAACAAAGTATCGTTGAAAGCACTGGATCTGTTTTTGAAAAAAGTGAGTGTGCTTGAGCGATCGCATGAAGAAACCATTAAATCGATTTTAAAAGAAATTGAACACGATAAACTCCAAAAGGTTAGAAGAAAGATAGCAACTATATAGTTATGGACGTTATTCCTGATAACACGAAAGAAAAAGAAGGTGGTAAAACTTCGGAGGCAATTATAAGAGAGAAATTACACGCTTCTTTGGATGTTGCTGAAATAGAATCAGCAACTGTTGTATTAGAAGAGTTAGGGCAAACTCTTGCTTTGTTTCTTACCGAAAAAGAAGAGAACGTCTCTCATAATGACATTGAACATATGAAGGGTGTGGTTCAAAAGATGGATGAAGCACTTACTATTCTTAATCAAATTCCCGCTTTCCAATTTCAAAAACTTGAGCCCGTACTTCAAGAAAAAATCCATCCATTTTTTTCATTTGATACAACTCTTCTTTCTCAAGCAGAAGTAAAAATTACTGAAAATATTTCTCGTGAGGGTGTTCAAAAAGTAGAAAATGCAGGAGGGAGCGTTGATCAAATTCAACAAGCAAAAGATGCGGGGGAAGTGCTTACTCAAGGTGTTCAAGAGGCAAAAAAAGAATTTGAAAGTGAAAATAATCTATTTCAAGAATCAATAGAGGAGACAAAAGTTAAAATAGAGGAAAGAAGTAAAGAAATTGCAACGAAGAAAGAAGAAATAGAAAGATTAGAAAAAGAAGTTGCCTCTACAACTGGTTTGGATAAAACACAAAAAGAGACAACTCTTGAACTTGTTAAGAGTAGTTTATTCGCGTTGGAATCTTCTCTTCTCGTTTCTGAAGGTAAACTTAGAGCATTTGGAGAAATTACACAGGGATTAGGAGAGAAATCAGATCAATCTCAAGAAGTTAAAAAAGAATCGATAGAGATTCCTGAGTCAAAGGTTTTCCCGTCTGAATTTATAGAAAGTAAAGTTAGATCTTTGCTTGTATCTAATGAAAACATTAAAGAGGTTAATAATCTTGAGGTAAAAGGCTCTGCAAATGAAATCACATTAAATGTAAGAGTGGTGGGGCCTTTAAGATCGAATATTGGTATACAGGCGATTCTTGAAAGTAAAGAGGGGAGTATAGGGGTAAAAAACTATAATATTGATGCTAGTCGAATGATAAAAGGGAAAGTGGAGAGTTTGATGGCGTCAAAATTAAATGAAATTTCAGTATTATTAAAATCTTATATTGAGGAAGAAGAAAATAAGAAGATTGATAAGATAGAAATTATAAATGGTGAACTTGTTGTCACATTTAAACCACAGCCCTTAAAGGAAAGTGGCGAGAAAATACAACCCACGGGAGCTGTACCTACCTTACAGGAGCAAATTACTGAAAATCTTGATGCGCAACTAAGCCCTGAACAATTCCGTAATCAAAGACGAGAGGAATATGTCAAAAAGTATAAAGATTGGAAAGGCGTTTCAAAAGGGATGTTGGGAAGAGAGATTTTTGCAGAAGAGGCAGCGAAACGATCGTATGATGCTTACAATCAAGCGAATAAAGAATATATGATGAAGACGTATGGAGATGCAAAAGCAGAGATTGAAACAAGATTAGTAGGTAATCAGGAAGCAATTGACGCAGAGCTCGCTGTGTTGAATGGACGACTCCATGCACAATTTATTGCTGATGAAGAATTAAAACTTAATCAAATGAAAGTGGATGAGTGGCCACCGAAGGAAAAGGGACGACTTATGAAGTGTCTTGAAGTGGTGGGGAAAATTCCAAAACCTGTGCGGTGGGTATTGGGTGCTGGTATTGTTACTGCCACCGCGGTTACTTTTGGCAGTGTGGGAGTTGCTGGTGCAGGGATGTTCGCTCTTTCAAAAGTTATTCGCTCAGCGACGGGTGCGGGTCTTGCTGCTTTTACTGATAAACTCTTTGCTTTTGGAATTAAAAAATGGAAAAAAGATAAAGAGGAAAAATTAAATAAAATACAAGGAGGATTTTCATTAGATAATTATGATACTGAACGTGAGCAGTGGCATGATTTTCAAGAAGAAATAAGAAAACAAGAAAAATGGTTTGGTATTGAACGACTTTTGACGAATATTGTTGTTGCGGGCGCTGGCTCGTTTATGGTAGGACCTCATATTGATTCGTGGATTAACGGCGCTGATGCAACAGACATTACACAAGCAGGGGGTGGTGATCGTACAGAAACAATTAATAAAACAAAAGAGGCACTAAAAATTGCGAAAGGACACGCCAACGATCCTAATTTAATGAAACACATACAAGGTACTGCGCAATTAGGAGAACAAGAAATAGAGCCTAATACATCCGGTCAATTTCCTGACGATACCCTTGGTGTGAATCTTAATAAAACCATTGAGCAATTTGGAGGAACAAAAGCACTTGAAGAATTTGACCGTATGAAAGGAGAAATTGATGGATTAGACAAAAATCTTGATGATTATATTAAAGGGGTTCCTGGATCAAAGGAAGTGTTAGAGAAGGCAGTGATTGCTCATCCAGATATTGTGAATCGTTATCCTGAAACTATTGGAAAAATATTTGGTAATTATATGAATACGGGTGAAGCGTTTCAGATTCATGGCATAGATCATATTAATAACCTTGATTTATTTAATGCAAAAATTACGGGAGTGCCAGATACTAAACTTCTTTCTCCGAGTGAAATAATAGAAATCACTCAAAGCTCTCGCCCTTCTTCCGCAGACATCTTGAAAATGGTTGCGGAGCATCCTGGTTATCTTGAACAGTCAGCGCCATTAAGAGAGGCATTAAGGACAATTTCTAAAGATGCATTAGAAAATACTTTAAAAAATACTACTGTTTTCGGTGATATTTTTGGACATGGGAGTGAGTTTTCTGAACAACTCACACAACACACTGGTCATCTTGCGGAATCGTTTGGTCTTCCTCCTCACCAAGCGCATGTGTTTGTTGAATTAATGGCAGATGGAAAAGAGATGACTAAAAAGGCATTTGAAAACAATCCCTATCTTTTTGATAGAGATACAGGATTTTTAAATCTTGAAGGTATTGAAGAAAAAGTAAAAGGATTCAAAAATGTTCTTAAACCATTTTCTGTGGCAAAAATGATTGAGGATAGTAATGACAATGTGTGGTCTCCGAGAATTTTTGGAGGAAAATTTGATGGCGCGATCGCATTGGTACGTAAAGTGGGAGACCATCTTGAATATAAGTTTCCTGGCCATGCTCCAGTAAGTGCATCTACAGAGGAAATGATGAAATTTAGTACCGAGATGGTTGAACGAGCAATGAGTAAGTAAGAAAGGTCGTGCGGTTTTGTAGAAAATAAAAATATTATATACTATTACTATGGCAAATATATTAGGAGAAAATGTGGTCAAGATGTTGGGGCTTGATGCGCTTCCCGAGAGCGAGCAACAAGAAGCGTTAATAAAGATTGGAGAAATTATTTTTCAGCGCGTGGTGATGCGGGGGATTGAGATGCTTTCCGAAGATGAGAAAATGGAGTTAGATGAAAAAGCGGATGACATGAAAAAAGATCCTGCGGCACTTTTTGAGTTTTTTGAATCAAAAATCGCGAATTTTAAAGATGTGGTGAAAGAAGAAATTGAGGCGTTTAAGAATAAGAGTGTGGATATGACAAAAAATATTGGATAGATTTTAAATCGCGATCATCTAAAAACCTCATTACGAGGTTTTTTTGTCCGCCCAAGGCGGATGAGTTGTTTACAACTCATTCTTCGTCAAATTCTTTTTTGATTTCTTCAAACTCGTTTTCTACTTCCTTGAGGCGGGTTTTGAGTTGTTTAATAAGCCCCGCACCTTCTTTTACCTTTACTAACCCTTGTTCTACATCCACCTCTTTTTGGGTTTCAAACCACTGTGCAATCGCTTCTAATTTGCCTAAGGATTCCTGAATATTGATTTTCTTCGTTGGTTGGTTCATTCGTTTATTATACTTTTTTCTACTTTTGAGGCAACCGTGCCGTCTGTGAGTTGAGTGATGATATGCATATCCTTTTTAATATCGCGTGCGCTTTTAAGAATCTTACCTTCTTCGTTGCGGACGATGCTATAACCCAATGCGAGTTGTGTGAGAGGATTATTGGCAGAGCAAATGGCTTCTGCGTGAGCAATGCGCGTGGTTATTTTATTTATCATTTCATAGGCAAGGCGCATCAAGGTAATTTGAGAAAGGCGTGTACGTTCTTTGAATTGATTGAATGTGGAGGAAAGTGTTTCTCGCGCACGCGTCAACATTCTTTTCTGATGTTCTACGGCAAGGAAGACGCGAGAAAAGGCAGAAAGAAGGACGCGTGTATTATGCGTAATTGAAGCGATAATAATATTCAGTTCGCGTTCATACGTATTAAATAATTTTTCTTCAAAGAGGGGGATAGCACTATGAAGTGATTCCCACGAATTATTGATGGTGTAGGCGGCTGCTGTGGGAGTGGAGACGGATTGATCGGCGACAAGACAGGCAATGGGGACATTCACATCATGACCGATGCCGCAGAGAGTAGGGATTTTTGAGGCAAAAATGGCGCGTGCGACTCGTTCGTTATTAAACGCTTGTAAACTTTCTAAACTTCCTCCTCCGCGGATAATCACGAGCACATCAAGATCGGGCATATGATTATTAAATCGCTCAATCGCGTCCACGAGATTTGCAACCGCTTCTTCTCCTTCTACGCGCGCATTGCGGAAGAAAAGTTTGTAATTTAATTTATCCAAATTATTACGAAAATCGTGAATGACCACACCGTCGCGTGAAGTGATAATACCGATGCGTTCAATAAATTGTGGAAGAGGACGTTTGCGTGTAAAAAGCCCCTCCAATTCAAGTTGTTTTTTGAGAAGTTCGTAGGCGCGTTTTAATGATCCCTCGCCGATGGGTTCAATGCGTTCCACTGCAAAACTTAATTGTCCTCGCGGTTTATAGATGCGCGGATACCCTCCCATTTTTATTTCCATGCCGTCTTCTAACGGCACGCCGATGCGATTGTATTGTGCGCGTGAAAGAAAGGCGTTGATTTTACTTTCATCTTCCTTATCTTTCAGTGAAAATCCTACCCATTGAATGCCGATTTTACATTCGCTTACTTCGCCCACGATTGAGACCCGTTCGGAAGTCAGAATAATATTAAGAGCATCCAAGAAGACGCTCACGGTAAATATTTTTTCCTCTGGAGTTATGAGAGGGGATTTTTCTTTTATTATTTCTTTTCTGTCCTCTTTTTTGTGAGTAGACGTTTTTATTGGTTCGTCAAAAAAAGACGCTTGCGAGATAGTTGTTTTTTCACTCTTTTTTGATTTTCTTTTCATAATATAAATTTGCTGTCGGACTTGGATTCGAACCAAGATTGGTGGATTCAGAGTCCACAGGCCTACCATTAGCCGATCCGACAAATTAGAAACCATTAGACCTGCCCGGCTCTATTCGGAGAGACGGGCGATCCCGCAATGCTTTTAATAATGCAAGAAAAATGAGAGAAAATCAATTTGTTGTATAATAGATTTATGCAATATGAACTTCCGCCATTGCCGTATGCGTATGATGCGCTTGAGCCATTCATTGATGCGAAGACGATGGAGATTCATCACAGCAAGCATCATGCGACGTATGTGACGAAACTTAATGAGGCACTTGCACAAGCGCCCAAAGAGATTGCGGATAAGCCATTGGAGTGGCTTTTAGGTCATTTAAATGAGGTTCCGGAAGGCATTCGCACGGCAGTCCGTAACCATGGGGGAGGACATTGGAATCACTCGTTTTTCTGGCAAATAATGTGCCCTCATCACCAATCTGGAGTGCCTCAAAATGACCTTAAAATAGCGTTAGAGAGCACGTTTCAGAGCGTGCAGTCATTTATGGAAGAATTTAATAAGAAGGCGTTGGGGCTGTTTGGGAGCGGGTGGGTATGGCTTACTGTAACTAATAACTCAAAACTAATAACTGAAAACGGAGGACAAGGGGATAGGAAACTGGAGATTATAACGACTGCGAATCAGGACAGTCCTATTTCTCAAGGATTGCGTCCAATTTTGGGATTGGATGTGTGGGAACATGCCTATTATTTGAAGCACCAGAATCGTCGCGCGGACTATATTGAAGCGTGGTGGAATGTGGTAAATTGGGAAGAAGTGGAGAAGAGATATAGGGATGCATTAGTAATTTAGTTCCGATATGAAAATCGGAGTTGTAATTCGGTGGTAATTAATAGTAATTTGGTTGTGGCGGAATGTAATATGGGAAAGTTTGATTAATAAGATAATATGTTGTTATATTAGGGTGTGGTGGTTTTAATTTTTAATAATGTAAAAAGGAGATGAATATGGGTTCGAGAATTCCAGAGGGGCAAGAGTATATATATTTAAGAGGAAGAGGGAAAACGTGTCGTTGTTGTCATGGTACTAGTAATCATAACAAAGAGGTAGATAATCCCCCAGATGAAGAAGGACGTTATAGTATTACTCGAGAGTGTGAGTGTTGTTATTATGGTGTAGTATACGTTCCGTATCAGACAGAAGAAGAGGAAAACGCACGAGCAGACAATATAAAGTGTCGATGGTCCTAAAGAGAATAAAATAAATATAAAAGCGAAGATATATATCTTCGCTTTTTTTGTTTTATCGAAATTTATTTTCATTTCCACCAAAAATGTCCGTATCAATTTCTCCACGTTTATTAATTGTGGTGACAATATGGAGATCAATCGGGTCTGGTCCCTTGTCAAAGTGATCCACAATTTCTACTTGATTGAATTTGTGTTGCACTTGTGTCAAGTGATTAGGTGATCCAATATTAAATGTGCTACCGGGATTTAATGGTTCGAATGAATTTGAATTTTGATTGAACATGGTTGCGCTCATATAATGTTTCCTTTCTTTATTTTAATGTGCTTTTTTATTATATCATATTGCTAAAATAATACAAATAATTTGTAAAAATTACAGTATTCTGATATGTTTTAATAATAGTTTTTTAATAATAAAATCAGAAAGGGTTATAATAGTATGGCTATTGAATGGAGAAATTTACCAGCCCCGTCTACATGGGATTGTCGTGGTGTTATGGAGCCGCATCCGCCCGTAGGTGTTGTAATATGGGTTTGTAGTATCTGTAATTGGGAGAGTACAACACAAGGAAGCGGTTTTTGTAATAGAAGTTATTGTGAGTCTTGTCGACGACAACGTTTCCCGTTAAATATGTGTTCTTGTGATGAGTCTGGTTGGTATGACGTAGATACAGAACAAAAAGTATAAAATAAAAAGCCGTTCCCATAAGTGGGCGCGGCTTTTTTGGTTCATGCTATTTTTTCTACTGGTTCCGTTTGTTGCTTTGCGAGCTCGGTGAGTCCTTTGATGAAATTTCTCAATCGTTCTGCCGCCTCTCGCCAAGAAATGTATTTTCCCCAAACATCATTAAGATATCTTTTACAAGGCTCAGAGTCATAACATTTTTCGTCGCAACGTTCATTTCCGGCTTCATCGTGACAGAAACATGCCGTCCCATTTCCAAAGAAAAGAACCCATGGCAAAGTTCCTTCCGATTTATCGCCAAGTATTTTTCCTATTGTTAATGGGAAACCGATATCAAGTAATAGATTTTCATTATCTCCACTACCAACAGAAATGCATGGAATATGCGCAAAGGAAGTTTCGATGCTTTCTTTGAATGTGCTCATCCTTTGCTTTAATTCTTCGGTCGTTATAGGAGGAACAATAGTTTCAATGGTTTCCTGTATGCTCATATCGTGAATGGTAGGAATCATATTATTGAACCCTTTAATATGATTACTAACCAACTTGACTGCGCTTTTCCAACTTTCACTGAATTCTGCAAATGGTCCATTTTTGTAAATTTCTTGTGAATGACCCCAAGAAACCGTTCCGTCCTCTAAAAGAAATCCTTTGAGCTCTTTTTGATTATTGAAGATAGAACTTATCGAAAGTGGGAACGAAAATGCGATAAGGGGATTTGGTAAATCTTTATCCTCATTTTCGTATCCCTCCACTTTTTTGCCACACAACTCTGCGTGAACAAATGGCATTGCGTTCAATAGTAAAACCCATCCATTGAGACGATCAGTGACTCCTTCGCTTGGTGCAACAGTAGTTATGTCCAATGGTTTTGGAATTACTCCTCTTCTTAGTGAAGTTCTTGCTATTTTATCGTACGCAGAAAGCCACGTACATTCAATTATTGCGCCATCTCTGATAATTTTTGCTTCGTTGTTATCAAAGAAATATGCATATGCAATCGCTGCTTCCTTGCCCTTTTCAAAATCCTCTTTTAAGAGAGAGGTTTTTGGAAACATAAATCCAAAAAGTGCGCTTCCTATTATTTTTTCTTTTGAAATCGCCTTTACAGTGAGCTTGCTGATGGTTTCAATCCATCTCTGATATGGTGAGATTCCCATATAATATTTTTCCTTATGATTTGAACATTTATCTAGTATGTGTTCGTTGTTAAATAAAATAGTAACTAGAATCTGTTTTACGCTGCTTTTATTCTAACATCTTGTTTGCCCTTATGTCAAATTAAAGCGTTTGTGGTGTTTTGCTTTCCCATTGGATTTTTTTGAGAATAAATTTATCTTCTTTCATTTCTCCCTCTAATATTTTCATTCGTTTGCCATTTTGAATGGTATAGACACCGGGTTCGGGGTTTAGGGCGCGAACTTTATTCAAAATAACAATTGGATTGTCTTTTTCTAAATCTACAAGTCCATCTTCGTTTGTGAATTTTTTGGTGAATGTTGCTTCTGAATGATTTTGTTCTTTCGGAGTTATTTTGTCTTGTTCAAAAAGTGGGATTGTTTCTGCTAATAATTTTCCTGCGGTTGTTCCTAATTTTTGTGAAAGTGTTTCGGTGGTATCATTTTGTGCTATCTGCACTTTACTCTGTGTAAGTATCGCGCCGTGATCTACTTTTTCGTCCATCATATACAACGTAACCCCTGTTTCTATTTCACTGTTCAAAATAACACTTTGAATAGGGGACGCGCCACGATATTTAGGGAGAAGCGAAGGATGAACACCGATCACGCCTTTAGGAAATAAAGAAAGAACCGAAAGGGGAATGATTTTTGAATACGCACAGACAATGGCATAATCCGCATTTATGTTTTTAATATATTTTTGAACCGTCTCATCTTTTAATGATTCGGGTTGGAATACGGGAATGCGGTCATGCTCGGCAATTAGTTTGGTTGGAGGAGGGGTTATTATTTTCTTTCTCCCTTGCGGTCTATCGGGATTAGAGATAAGAAGCACTGGCGCATGATTTGCGTTTATGAGGGCTTCTAATACCTGCCCCGCTATGTGTGGCGTACCGAAAAAGATGAAGCGCATACGTTGATTTATTGGTGATTATACTCTATTCTAGGCCTATGGAGAAGGCATCCCGCGCATATCAAGAGGTGCTCAAGGAAAGAAAGAAAACCTCGCGGGTGTATTCGATTCATCAGTCAGTAGGGCTTGAGATTGCCGAACTCTTAGAAGATCGTGCACATAAAGCAATTTATATCCGTTTTGCAAAGAATTATGATCGACACATGTTGCTTTCTCTCGCGCGGGATATTTCAGAACGGAAAAATGTAAATAATAAAGGCGCCTACTTTATGAGAATGTTGCAGAAAGAGCGTGCGGATAACGCAGAACGAACGAAAAAATATAACAAAGAGAAAAAAATATGACTCATATTTGGCAGGTGAGCGATAAAAAAGAAGAACAATTTTTACGCACAAAAGTGTCTCATTTTGCATTTACTAAAAATGAGGAGAAAGAACTACGTGCGCTCCAACAGACAATGCGTGTGGTAATGAAAGAAGCGCAAGGGATTGGTCTTTCGGCAAATCAAATCGGAATTGCAAAACGAATATTTGTGGCACAAGTGCCCGACAAGAATGGACGGATGAAATGGTATACGGTTTTAAATCCAGAAATTATTAAACAATCAAAACAGATGGTGGATATGGAAGAGGGATGTTTGAGTGTGCCGGAGGTGTTTGGAAGTGTGACCCGCCCTTTTGCAATCACAATCGAGGGGCATAATTTACAAGGTAAAAAAATAAAAATAGAGGCGCAAGGACTTTTGGCGCGGGTCTTTCAACATGAAATCGATCATTTGAATGGAGGGTTATTTATTGATAAATGCAAAGATTTAAAACCTCATCCCCGTGTTCATGCCAAGCAGTAATAGTTTGTTTATTATTTCTTTTGGTGTACTATAAAATCCAATATCTCAACCTATTATGAAATTTACTCTTTTTGCTCGTGTTGTTCGTCATCGTCATGTCATTATAAAAACGTTAAGCACTGTGCTTGTTATTTTGGTGGTGTTTGCGTTAGGGGTTCAGATAGGAATGCGTCGAGGAACGGTGGTGGTAAATGATGCTCGCTCTGTATTAAATTCCGATTTTTCTCCTTTTTGGAACGCGATTCAGCTTATTAAAGACAAGTATGTGGACATTAAAGAAGTAAAAGATGATGATGTGTTGCGAGGTGCAATAAGTGGTGCAATTAACTCATTAAAAGATCCTTACACGGCTTATTTTCCACCTACCGATGCAAAAAAATTTTCGGAAGATTTGAATGGAAGTTTTGGAGGAATTGGCGCAGAAATTGGTGTGCGTAATCAGCAATTGGTGGTTATTGCGCCGCTCAAAAATAATCCTGCAGAAAAAGCAGGTGTTTTGGCAGGTGATGTGATTTTAAAAATTAATGACACGGTGGTCACACCCGATCTTTCTGTAGAAGAAGCAGTGAAACTTATTCGTGGAGAAGCAAAAACGTTTGTCACTCTTTCTCTTTTTCGTGACGTGTGGAAAGAAGCAAAAGAAATTAAAATAATGCGAGATATTGTGAACGTGCCAACTCTTGATACCACAATAAAAACTATAAAAACAAAAGATGGTAAAGAAATTAATGTAGCTCATATTGCGCTTTATAATTTTAACGCGAATGCCTCGTCTCTTTTTTATCAATCAGCACTTTCTTCTTTATTGAAAGGTGCAAAGGGTATTGTACTCGATTTGCGGAATAATCCGGGAGGTTATTTGGATGTATCAGTAGATATTGCAGGGTGGTTTGTGAAGCGGGGAGAGACGGTTGTGCGTGAACGATTTCGCTCTGGCGATGAACATGTGTTTCGTGCAACAGGAAACGCTTCGCTTGTAGAATTACCTGTTGTGGTGCTTGTAAATAGCGGGTCGGCTTCTGCGTCTGAAATTCTTGCAGGTGCGCTTCGTGATCTTCGTAATATCAAATTAGTAGGTGAAAAAACATTTGGAAAAGGAAGTGTGCAAGAAGTAGAAAATCTTAAAGATGGTTCTACAGTTAAAGTGACGGTGGCAAAATGGTTTACGCCGAATGGTTTTGGTATTGATAAAACAGGGTTGGTGCCTGACATAGAAGTGAAAAATGATGGAGAGAAAAATCCTTCGAATGATGCGCAGCTCGAGAAGGCGCTAGGAGTACTCGCATCTTTATTTTAATCTATTTGTGAAAGTTATTTTTTTAAAAGACGTAAAAGGGATTGCAAAGAGAGGGGATATGAAGGAAGTGAAAGATGGGTATGCCCGGAATAGTTTAATTCCTCAAAAACTTGCTGTGATTGCCGATGAGCGCGCCATGGCAGTTTTTCGTACACAGAAAGCACAAGAAGAAGAAATGCATCGGGCGCATATCACTCATTTGAAAGAATGTGCGGAAAAAATTAAAACCCTTACTCTTTCTTTTTCGCTTCGCGTAGGAGAGAAGGGAGAGGTGTTTGGTTCTATCACAGAAAAAAATATTAAAGAAGCACTTATAAAAAATAATATTATCGATATTCCTTTTCATCTTCCTCATGCAATTAAAACGATTGGAACACAAAAAATCCCGCTTGATCTCGGCGGGGGAATTGCGACCACCCTCACGATTCAGATTACTTCGTTTTCGGAATAATATTCACGACATTCACACGTTTCTTTGAACCGTCGTAATGCACTTTTCTTTTTGTACCGAATTTAACCGTTCCTTCTTTCATTGCATAGAGCGTGTCATCACCTCCTTTTTTGACGTGTGTTCCCGGATAAAACTTTGTGCCACGTTGACGCACAATAACCTCACCGGGGCTTACTACTTCTCCGTCAAACAACTTTACACCGAGTCGTTTTGATTCCGATTCTCGGCCTAATTTGGTAGATCCCTTAGCTTTGGTATGTGCCATAAATGTATAAATTTTGGAGCGAATGCGATAAAAATTTATCTACATTTATGAGCATCCCGCCGTATCCGTCAGTTGACGGAGGAGGCGGATGCCATTCCTCGCACCAAAAATGATATAATCATTATATTCAAAACACCTTTTTATGTCAACATTTTCCTTGTGGATTCGAGAACATAAAGAATGGATACTTATTATCGCTATTATTACTTTGCTTATGAGCGTCAGTTTTGCCTGTGGGTATGTGTATGCTCACCGTGCCACCCCTGCCCCAATTATTATTGAAAAATGTTCTAAATAAGCGGATTGCTTGATTTCTTTAGATGGGAGTATTATGCTGATTTTGCTCTATTAACAACTTAATTTATAGAAAGGTAATTTATGACAACGACAATTGTAGTGATATTATCGCTTATTGTGCTCCTCCTTATTATAGGAATAGTGAGAAGTAGCAAGCGAAAAGAAAACAATCGAAGAGAATTTATGAGTATTTTCA
The DNA here is from genome assembly GCA_903847915.1 of uncultured bacterium. Classification (GTDB taxonomy): domain Bacteria; phylum Patescibacteriota; class Minisyncoccia; order UBA6257; family GWB1-50-10; genus CAINEW01. The sequence continues at coordinate 18,032 of CAINEW010000028.1, forward strand.
AATTTGATCCAATTACAGCACCAAAAACAAGCCGCGTAAAAAACCAAAATATTGTGTTTCAAACACTAAAAGGAAAGGCGGAACTTGTTGGAATAGCAAAAAATGCGGATGAATTTGATAAAACTTCTCATGATTTTTCTCTTGCTCGTGAACTTGCTGAAAAATTTGATTTCCTTGTTAAGGATTCATACAAGGACTATCTGAAATGATTTTTAAAAGGAGCTGTATTATATCAGTTCCTTTGTTGTTTTAGACGTGATATTGAAAATAGTAATACTTTTAGATATAGTAGGGCTATGCGCGGGTGGCGAAACTGGCAGACGCACTACCTTGAGGTGGTAGCGCCCGCAAGGGCTTGCAGGTTCAAATCCTGTCCCGCGCACAATATGAAAAATGATACTTTTATGGTATCATTTTTTTATCTCGCGTGGAGAGGATTTGAACGGAGGGGTGGGTCGGAGGGGAAACGGACGTGTCCCATCCGTGTAGGAAATAACTCAAAACCGAGGGTTGTGAGGGAGCGAGTGAATACAAGCGACGTTCAATTCCTCTCCCGCGCACCAAATTAACTTATAACGAATAACTGATAACTATTAACAAGAAAAAAATAAATGTTATTTTTTAAACAAAAACCGGTTTATATTCTTTGTGGAGTTGCACTCATTTTTATTATCGCAAGTGCGGTGGGATTAATTCATTATGGAGGCACAGGCGCACAAACTATTGTACTTCATTTTGATGCAGTGCGCGGAGCGGATCAGTTTGGTGCTGTAAGCAATCTTTGGGAATTGTTGGGCATAATGGTGTTGATGATGGGTATTAATATTTTTCTTGCACAACAGTTTTTTTACAAGGAACGCCTTATAAGTTACGGACTTCTCGGCGCGAGTGCCTTTTTCTCTTTTTTGTTTTTTATTGCCTTGATGGTTATCCTTTCGGTGAATTAGCGAAATAGCGAGTTTGTAGGAGAATAGGGTATACTTAAAGCAATGGATACGGCATTTATCACACTTTTAGGGGTTATTTTTCTCTTTGTCGCTGTTCTATGGCTCCTCTTTAAAAAGTCGCCTCATGAGGCAAATAACACACAAAGTGCGCTTCTTTTGCAACAGCAATTACAAGAACTTTCACGCACGATTGATACAAAATTAAGCGAGGTGAATGTGAATGCACAAGTGCAATTTGGCGAGAGCGCGAGAATCATTAAGTCCATCACCGAAGAATTAGTGAAAGTAGGGGAGAGTCAAAAGCAGGTTTCGAGTGTTGCTGATCAATTGAAGGGCTTGCAGGATATTTTAAAAAATCCGAAACAGCGAGGGATTTTGGGCGAATATTATCTTGAAACCATTTTGAAAAACGTGTTGCCTCCGGGCGTCTTTAAATTACAGTATCCGTTTAGCGACGGCACAATTGTGGACGCGGTCGTGATTACGAAAGATGGCATTATTCCCATTGATTCAAAATTCAGTTTAGAAAATTATAATCGTATTTTGAGTGCGCAAAGTGATACAGAGCGAGAGCGCTACGAGACAGCGTTTACGAATGATCTTAAAACACGCATTGATGAAACGGCGAAATACGTAAAACCCGAAGAAGGAACGCTCGCGTTTGCATTTATGTTTATTCCTTCGGAGGCGGTTTACTATGATCTCCTTATCAATCAGGTGGGTACCTTAAAATCAAATACCGAGAACCTCCTTGAATATGCCCACAATAAAAAGAAGGTGATTATCGTTTCGCCAACCACCTTTCTTGCCTATCTTCAAACCGTGCTCTATGGACTCAAAGCGTTTCAGATTGAAGAGTCGGCGAAAGAAATTCGTAAGCGCGTGGAAGAATTAGGAAAACATTTGGGAAGTTATGAGGCATATATGAAAAAACTGGGTGGACATTTGGGCACGTCGGTCAGTATGTACAATCAGGCATACAGGGAGTTGGGGAAAATTGATAAAGACGTCTTTCGGATTACTGGTGAAGCGATAGATACCGAACCAATACTTTTAGAGATACCACAGGAGGAGGAATAAGATATGAGACAATCTATTTCTATTATCCGTTCCGGTTTTTTTAGAAAGCTTGTTTTAATTAAAGACGCAATACCGAAACCTCAGAAAAATGAGGTACTTATTAATGTTTCTTTTGTGGGAATAAATTTTGCAGATGTTGTTATGTGGCGAGGATTTTATGGCCCTGCCCCAAAACCTCCTTTTGTTCCCGGCTTTGAAGTTTCTGGTATTGTTGGTGCGATTGGTGAAAATGTAAAAAATATTAAAGTTGGAGAAAGAGTTTTTGCCTTTACTCGTTTTGGTGGATATACAAGTCATCTTATTGTGCCAGAAAATCAAGTTAGAGTGCTATCAAAAATAGTAGAACTTCCTGAAGCAGCTGGATTTCCTGCAACGTACGGAACTGCATGGATTGCTCTTAAAAATGTTGCGAGAGTTAAAAATGGAGAAACAATCCTCATACATGCTGTGGCAGGTGGCCTTGGGATTGCATTAGTTCAAATTTCAAAATATTTAGGGCTTAATGTTATTGGTGCTGCGTCTACAGATGAAAAAATTGAATTCGCAAAAAAACAAGGATTAGATTTTGGAATTAATTATATAAAAAATGACTTTTTGAATATTGTTCTTCAACAAACCAATAATAGAGGTGTGGATATTTGTATTGATTCTGTTGGCGGAGCATTACTTGAAAAAAGTTTTAATTCGCTCGCTGTAAGTGGCAGATTAATTGTAGTAGGAGTTGCAGATTTATGGTCAAATAATATATGGGGATGGATTAAGGCTGTTTGGAGAATATTAACAATGCATCGTTTTAATATTTTTGAACTTATTGAAAATAATAGATCGGTTATGGGATTACAACTTTTAAATTTATGGGACGCTGATGAGAAATTATTAAATATATTTGAAGATGCTATTACACTATTTAATTCAGGAGTTTTAAGACCACAAATTGATCGTATTTTTCCATTTGATAAAGTTGAAGATGCATTGCATTATATTGAAGACAGAAAAACAAAAGGGAAGGTATTATTGAGAATTGGAGATTGATACTTGCATTTTAAAAGTGAGTATGCTATACTTATAGGGTTGATGAGTATTTTCGTTATCTGTAACACGTAAGTGGCGCAGAAATATAACGAAAACACTTGGTTTCACCTCTATTTCGCAAGGAATGGAGGTGTTTTCATTTTATGGAATAATGAGGTATAATAGGAATAAGGGCCTTAGGAGCGGTTATGGAATGCGCACTCTTTCAACAAAAACAAAAAACCGGAGGTCACCACCATAGCCGCTCTTAGGGCCTTTCACTCTTTTTGAGGTTTTTTATTTATGGCATCATTTTTATCTGGATTTTTTGGAGGAAAAAATGACGAAGCGCGTTTGCGCGGAATCGTTGCGCGTATTAATGCTGAAGAGCCATCATTACAAAACCTTTCGTTGGATGATCTCAAAAAAGAATCACTTACACTTTCAGACACTATTAAAAATAAAGGAGACACACGTGAAGCATTAGATAGTGCCCTTCCACGTGCTTTTGCGCTTGCGCGTGAGTCCGCACGCCGTACGCTCAATCAACGTCCGTATGACGTGCAATGTATGGGCGGTATTGTGCTCCATGAAGGCGCGATTGCCGAGATGGCAACAGGAGAGGGAAAGACGCTCGCGGCGACCCTTCCGGCGTATTTAAATGCGCTTACGGGGAAAGGAGTGCATGTGGTGACGGTGAATGACTACCTTGCGCGGCGTGATGCGGTGTGGATGGGGCAGATTTATGAGGCACTCGGCATGAGTGTGGCGTGTATCGTGCACGGCACCGCCTTTCGTTATGATCCGCAGTATGCGAACACGACGCTTGATGCAGAACGGGATACAACTGGCGTGTTTCACATCGTTCAAGATTTTTTGCGTCCGATAAGTCGTAAAGAAGCGTATGCGTGCGATATCACCTATGGCACTAATCATGAATTTGGATTTGATTATTTACGGGATAATTTAGTGACACGGATTCACGATCGCGTGCAACGTCCGCATGCGTATGCGATTGTGGACGAAATTGACAGTATTTTAATTGATGAGGCGCGTACGCCGCTCATTATTGCCGCACCCGATGAAGAATCTAGTGAACTTTACAAAACATTTACTCGTATCGCGGAACGACTAAAAAAAGAGGAGGATTATTTAGTGGATGAAAAATTGAGAACAGTGACGATTACTGAACAGGGAATTACGCAAGTAGAAAAAATGATGGGGATAGATAATTTATTTGCGCCCGGGTATTCTCGCCTCGTTCATTTTTTAAATGAAAGTTTGAAAGCGCATGCGCTTTTTAAACGTGATATACAATACGTGGTTAAAAATGGAGAAGTAATTATCGTGGATGAATTCACGGGACGTATGTTGCAGGGACGACGTTATTCGGGAGGATTACATCAGGCGATTGAAGCGAAAGAAGGAGTGACGGTTCAAAAAGAAAATCGTACGTACGCGCAAATCACGATTCAAAATTATTTCAGGTTATATGAAAAAATTGCAGGTATGACCGGTACGGCGCAAACGTCTGCAGAAGAGTTTCATAAAGTATATAACCTTAATGTGGTTTCTATTCCGACTCATCGTCCGAATGCACGTAAAGATTTATCTGATTTAATTTATAAAAATAAAGATCAAAAATATAAGGCGATTGTAAAAGATGTGGAAGAGCGACGCGCACAAGGTCAGCCGATTTTGCTTGGTACTACATCTATTAGCAATAATGAGACATTATCTGAATATCTTACCCGCGCAAATATTCCTCATGAGGTGCTCAATGCGAAAAATAATGAACGTGAAGGTGCCATTATTGCTCAAGCGGGAAAACCGGGGGCGGTCACGGTTGCAACCAATATGGCAGGGCGTGGTGTTGATATTATCCTTGGGGGCAACCCTCCGGTGCCAGAAGACACAGAAAAAGTGAAACGCGCCGGAGGGCTTCATGTGATGGGCACAGAGCGGCATGAGGCACGCCGTATTGATAATCAGTTGCGCGGACGTGCAGGGCGACAAGGCGATCCGGGTTCCTCTCAATTTTTCCTTTCGCTGGAAGATGAATTAGTGCGCGTGTTTGGAGGGGATAGGATTAAGAAATTGATGGAGACGATGCATTTTCCCGACGATACGCCGATTGAGTCGGGATTTGTATCAAAAGCAATTAACCAAGCACAAGGACGCGTGGAGGGAAATAATTTTGATGCGCGTAAACATTTGCTTGATTTTGACGACGTGTTAAACAAACAACGCACCGCAATTTATCGCAAACGCAATGAATTTCTTGAATGTGCGGAACGTAATGAAATTCTTCCTACGGTACGAGAAATTCTTTCTCATTATTTGGGAATTATTGAAGCGCAACCAAAAGAGAGTGAAGGCCTGCCCCAAGAACAAAAAGAGCAGGCGGAAAAAGTGATTGAGACATTGCGCACAAAAATTGAAACGCTTCCCGAAACGATTGAACCGGAACGTGCGAGTATGATAGGGGAGCATTTGGTGCGTTTATTAGACACGGTGTGGGTGGAGCATTTAGAGCATCTTGAGGGATTGAGAGATTCGGTCAATATCCGTGCCTATGCACAACATGAGCCGATTGTGGAATATCGGCGCGAGGCTTATGCACTTTTTAATCGTCTTAATTCTACCTTTGAAGCGTTTGTGGTTTCTACTATTTTTCCGATTTTTGAAGCGAATTTGAATGGTGTTCAAAATCAACAAAACAATTCAAATCCTGTCGCCGTAGTTGATAATACAAAAAATATCGGACGTAATGATCCTTGCTGGTGCGGAGCGAAGAAATCAGATGGAACACCAGTAAAATTTAAGCATTGTCATGGAAAATAGAGCTAACAATACAAGCACTAAACTTTCATTCAAGAGCGATAAATTTAAGAAAAATCGAGGTGGTTATTCTCGATGGTTATTGCTAAGTTGTGAAAGGTGTAAAAACAAACTTATGATTTATCAAAAAGACGGACCAGGGATTCTTAAACGACTTTATCTTGATCGAATTGTTTCTTTAAACAATCCAAAAGACGACAAAAAACTTGAATGTAAGAAATGTAAAACAGTACTTGGTATTCAGATGGTTTATAAAAAGGAAAGTCGAGCAGCTTATAGATTATTTGCTGGCGCGATTGAAAAGAAAGTTATTAAAGGTGATAAATTACTAAATGTAAATGGTATTAAAATTTAGGAAAGAAAATAAAGATATTTTTGATGCGATTCTGAATGGAGTAAAAAAGATTGAAACACGTGCGGGAACAGCGAAATATGAAAAAGTAAAAGTGAGGGAGAGTATTGTGTTTTCTTGTGGAAAAGAGAGATTTAAGAAAAAGGTGTTGTCTGTGGAGAAATTTAAAACCATTGAAGCGCTTGTGAAAAAATATAAACCTCTTACTATCAATCCAAATTGTAAAACTCTCAAAGAATTGACGGCGATGTATATGAGTTTTCCAAATTATAAAGAAAAGATTAAAAAATATGGATTACTTGCGTTTGAATTGGAATAAATATTAAACGATAAAATGGATAAAAGAAATTTACTTACATTTGCTATAGAAAAAATAAAAGAGGAACAACTGAAACTTGAGAGAACTATAGAGGAATTACAAAAACATAAAAAAGATGCTCCGACCGCAATGGAATCAAATAGCGATCGCACGCGTTATGAATTAGAAGCACAACAAAATAGTTTTCGAGTAATGATTGAAGACTATACTCACGCGATAACACAACTTAAATCTCTGGAGATTAACGAACATGATCAGAATGTCATACAACTTGGGTCTTTGATCACTCTTCAAAATAAAGAGCAAATTCTTAAAACATATTTTCTTGTGCCTCAAAGTAAAGGTATTCGTTTTGAATATGAGGGCCGACTTATTATACTTTGCTCTCCTGATACGCCTCTTGGAGGAATGCTTACAGGAAAAAAGAAGGGAGATGTTATTGAGATTAATAACAATTCTTTTACGGTTGTTGCTTTTGAATAAGAGAAGAGTTAAATTGATTGGAGAAAATTAATCAACTTATAAAAGACATTTATGAAAAAATTATTAACACTTTGTGTTATTCATCAATCCCCGAGGGTTTTACTTGCGATGAAAAAGAGGGGATTTGGAACAGGAAAATGGAATGGGTATGGCGGAAAAGTAAAGGAAGATGAATCTATTCTCGATGCCACAAAAAGAGAGCTTCAGGAAGAATCAGGTATTATTGGGAATGATTTTGAATTGCTCGGTATTCTTACTTTTCAATTTAAAGACAATCTTGATGAATTACTTGAGATGCATATTTTTCGTCTCAATTCTTTTCAAGGCGAACCACAAGAAACAGAGGAAATGCGCCCACAATGGTTTTCTCAAGGCGACATTCCTTATAATGAAATGTGGTGTGCTGATCAGTTATGGTTGCCATCTTTTTTGGAAGGCAAGAAATTCACAGGACATTTTCTTTATGAATCTCACGGCTCTGATATTATCTTAGAACATAAAATTAATTTTACTGATAATCTTATATAATAAAAATCCCGAAATGATGTCGGGATTTTTTATTTACACTTTTTCTTTTTCGTGAGGAGCATCTTCAAAAATAAAACCAGATCGGTATTGTTTTTGATCATAGCGATAATCAATTTGTTTACCTTCAACATAAAACAATGACGGTCGATCAATGCAGAACTTTATTGATTCATGTTCCCATACGATATCATGTTCTTCTTTATTTTCCACAAAGGTCAGTCCATAGATTACAGTATCAGATGTGTTTCTATGTGCTCCTATTCTTAAAAAATGATCATCGGGAATGCTATGCTCTTGTTTTGCCTTGCTTAGTTCTTCTAGTGCTTTTTTGGTAAACGTAATTGTTTCCATAAAGTATCCTTTCTTGTTAAATAAAACCTCTTGGAGTATAGATTATTTAATAAAATTTGTACACTCTATTAACTTTTATATTAAATAGCCGGCTTTTTTGAGCCAGTCCTCATTTTCCCATTCCCAGAGTTTTTTGGCGCCTAAAAATGCCTGATAATCATTTTCCCAATAGGGGAATTCTTTGAGCTCAATACGCCCCTCAAGCGGAGCCCATTCATGTTGACAGGAGCGCATGAGAGAGTTGCCCCAGACCACTTTTACCTGATCTTTGCCCCCCTTACTACGCAGGAATGCCCCGCATTTGATACAGGGGCGTACTTGATCAATGCGCAGAATCCAACGCGTCTCAAGCGTTTTTACGATGTCTTTCATAGCCGCCATATAGGCAGAGGTTTGGAGGTTATAATCCCGATAAATCTCTTGAGAGGTTTTGATATCTAAAATACCCACTTTTCCATCAATTAAGGCAATTGCATCAAGTGTGCCTGCATATTTATGTTCATAATTTACCAATCGCTTTTCTACAAATTCCGGATCTACATGAATATTTTTTGTGAGAATGAATTCTAAAAATGCTTTGACGGACGGCTCAATAGAAGAGGGGATTTCTGGATTTTTTCCTGTGAGCAACCCCTCTACTGTTTCATGAATAAGGGTGCCTTCTGTGGCGGATTGATTTTTCATCTTTTCTGCTTCCGCAAAACTGTCCATTTTTGCATAAAAACGATAAAGTGCGGGCTTTGCTTTTATTTCTACAATTTTTGTGACGCGTGGATACCAGAATCCGTCAATCTCATAACCGCAGAGTTCCTTAAACTGATCAATACTTGAATAGGTGAGCATATTTATTTGAGAAGTTCTTTTATTGTAGCAGTGAAAGCACTTATCTCCAATAACCTTGACGCATTTTTCCAATATGGTATAATCATATTAGCTTTTTTAATTAACCATATATTTCTTAACTTTATTTTGACTATATTTATGCCTACAAACACATTGATAGATCCAAATGAATTAGTTATTGCAAATGCAATAAAATCACCAATTGGTAAATTTGAACGTTTTGGAAACAAAAAACAATCATCTTTCCTTTTGCGTAAAGGAAAGGTATCGCAGAATAAGCACCTGCGGATGATTGGACAAGGAAAGATTGGATGTAAACCGATGGGAAGAAAGTAGGAGAGTGCTATGTTTCAATTTAATCTAGCACATATTGGTGTTGGCACCAATATCATTTCTCCTCTTATTGTTTACAATCCTTCAGCCATTCATAATGACGGAAAAAGTAATCTTGCTGTTGTTACGAAACAGCCAATTGAAAAGTTAACATTCAAAATCACAAAAATTGAAGATAACTCATTTTTCTTTAAAGATAATAAATGTTCATTTTTAATAGGAAAAAGAAGACATTCTTTATATCAGAAGCCAACCAGATTTTATTCGTTATGGGAGGTGGGTAGAATAAAGAGAAAGCCTGTTTGTATGAATGCCCGGAAAAAATTCTTGATGATTGGGAAACGATTTAAAATTAAGAGAAGAATATAAAAATAATTGAATCGTACAAAAATTTAAAATCCCGTACTAATTTATAGACGGGATTTTTATTTAAAAAGAAGAGGGAAGTGGGGTTTTTAACACCTCTTTCTTATCTATTATGTGTCGCACAATATACCTTTTACGACACTTACCTTGTTTTGTGAGAAATCATCTCAATAACATTCCTTATTATAATCATCAAATAATCAATACCTTTTCTCATATATTGTTTAATATCATTTATATTTATGAAATCTTTTATGGTTGTTGAAATGTTTTGTAAATTCACTGTATTCAATGCTCCCCTTGTGGTTGCTCTTATATCTTCAACATAACTTCCGAAAGGGAACTCGCTTGGCAAAAACCTTTCAAATATATTTAATGTCGGCTTAAAAGAGTCGGGAATGAGTTGTTTAAACGGTTCAGGAATCTGTATGTTTAATTGCGCATATGAACGATGTGGGACCGTTGTGCCTAGTAGTATGACCATTAATGTTATCGCAATGAAGCGCATATGATTATTATAGTACTTTTTTTGCAATTTGATATGCGTAATACCATAGCGATTGCTCAACATACTCCCATGTACCCATTCGTTTTATCACTTCCCCACCAAAACTTTTTTTAAAAGAGGTGATACCCTTCCATTTTGGATTTGTAGTACTTATCCCCCACAAATCCATCAATTTAAATCCATCTTTTTTTGCAGTGTGTAATGCGCTCCATAACAATGCACTCGGTGCATTATATTTTCCATATCCTTTACGTGATCCTGCATATAAATAAATGGCTTGTGCGCCATAAAAAAGAATAATCGCTGTCGCAATAACTTCTCCGTTTAATTCTGCGCAAAAAAGATGAGTATGACACTCCCCTTCTAACCCGAAGAGATATTCATAATAAGGACGCGCGTACGCATCTAATTGATGACGCTCATTTGTTTCTTTAAATAATTTCCAAAATAATTCGAATCGTTCTTTTTTTTCTTCTGCGGTTTTATAGTGATTTATTATTACCCCATGACGTGTTGCTGCACGAATGGCATAACGAGTGTCGTGTTCCATTTCACTCAATAGTTTTTCTTCTGATTTAATCAAATCTATAATAATTGTTTCTTCTGGTTGTACTGATTTTGTTTTTTTAAATTGCGCATCAGTTAATATTTTTCTCAATTCATCATTTTCTTTTTGTGGTGGCTCGATACGGAGAAACATGCTTTTTTCTAGTTTTAGATCATGTTTAATTACTTCAAGTATTTTCTTATTTACCTCGCCTGACGGGCCATGTGAAACTGACCAATATGTACGCCCTAATGGCAATTGAAATTGAACTGCTAATGCATACCATTTATCGTCTGTGATGCGCAACACCTTTCTTCCTAATGATTTATGTAATTCCCCCCATTCCCATGATTGCAAAAACGATCCTTGTTGAGAGATTATCTTTTCATTCCATACTTTTTCATCGTTTACAATCTCCATAGAATGAGATTTATAAATATTGTTGAGGATTTAAGTCTCCACCTACAGGCATGGGACCACATACACGTGAAGATTGTGTGCCCTCGGGGAATCCTGGACGTGCAGGCGTAAGTGTTTGAGAAGCAAACACCGTGAAATGGAGATGGGGTCCTGTTGCCCATCCTGTTTTTCCCATATATCCGATTACTTGCCCTTTTAATACTTTTTGTCCGATGGTTACTATTTGCCCCGCCATATGACCATAGAGTGTGGTGAGGCCGTTATCGTGTTTAATAACAACCAATTTCCCATAGGCAGCTCTTTTACAATAAAGATCTTGGTTAGCAACATTAATTACCGTGCCGTCGTGTGCGGCAAAAATTTCTGTTCCGACTGGCGCAGCGATGTCTACACCATTATGAAATTTTCCTTTATAAGTTTTTAATGCAAATTTAGTAGCTCCATATCCTTGAGAAAGGCGTCCCCCATTTACTGGCCAAAGTAATAAACCATTTCGTGGCATTGGTAACATATTAGGATTAATATTTTTACGAAGTTCAGATTCTACCTTTTCTATTTCTGCAGAAATTTCTGTTTGTAATTGTTCTAACGCTGATAGTTGCTCTTGAAACACTTTTTCTTTGTTTTTTGTGGATTCAAGAAGCTGATTTTTTTCTTGTTTTTGCTCCTGAATTATTTTTTGACGCACAGTAAGTGTGAGGCGCTCTTGTTCGCGAGAATTTTTCTTTGTTTTTGTTTCGTTTAGTTTGTCTTCTAATTCATCATGAAGTGATTGGAGATCGTTCACGGTATTTTTTAGCGTATTATTGAGTGTTGCAATTGTTTGTAATTCACCCACACTTTCACTTAAACTTTCGTTGCGAAGTAGTGAGGTGAATGCGTTTTCATGTTCCTTTTGCTGAAGCGCAAAAAGAAGCTTTTTAATTCCTTCTTGTTTTGTTTCGATGCGATCTTCTAGATCTGCTATTTGATCTTTTGTATCTTCAATTTCAAGTCCTAATTTTTCAATGGTAATTGTATTTGCTTTTACAGAAAGATTTAATTGACCTACAGTAGCATCAATTGATTTTAACTGTGTTTTAATACTATTTTTTGATGCGGCAATTTCATCAAGATTTTTTTGCACAAGTTCTTTTTGTGATTGAATTTTTTGTAATTCAACACTTTTTTGATCGATCAAATCTTTAAGCGTTCCTCCTTGTGTGTCTTTTGTTTGCGCAAAGAGCACAGGAAAATGTAAATTGGCAAAAATAAAGAACAGAACAAACCCTATTTTTATCTGAAAATAATTCATGATATTTTTAAGAACGATCTCGTAGTGCTCCTTCTATTTTTTGAATAGCGTGTGCGATACGGACGAGCGATTCTTTTTTTCCTAGCGCAGTGAGCAATTCAATTGGTCCTGGAGACATTTCTTTTCCTGAAAGAGCAACACGAAGGGGCCACAACACCATTCCCCTTCCCCGTTCGTTTGCAATTCCCATTATTTTTTCATTGAGTGCTGATTCGTTAAATTCATTCTCTGAAATATTTTTAATAAATTGTTCTGTTTCTTTTAACGAAGATTCTGTGTCGTGTGTTGTTGTTCCTTTAAAAAGCAAAAGAGAGGCGGGATATTCTGGAAGCTCAAAAAATAATTTGGCATTTGTTATGAATTCGTTTATTTTTCTCATTCTATTTTTTTCAAGATGAATCACGCGCATCAAACGGTCTTTATCATTTTTCCATTCGGGAGGAATATGAGGCACAAGCAATTCTTTTAATGTTTCATCGCTCATGAGCTTGATGTGTGCCATATTTAACCAATCTAATTTTTCTGGATTGAATACTGCGCCTGCTTTTTGTACGCGTTTCATATCAAACTCGTTTATAATTTCTTCCGTGGTCAGCACTTCCCTATCTTTTTCAGGGTGCCACCCTAAGAGTGCCAACATATTAATCATCGCCGAGGCGAGATAGCCCTGCTCTTTGTAATCTAACATAGAGCTTGTTAATGTGCGCTTTGAAAGTTTTTTTCGATCGGCGCCTAAAATAAACGGGAGATGTCCGTAATGCACTTGAGGAAATCCGAGTGCTTCTTGAAGAGCGATTTGTTTTGGCGTGTTCGGTGTGTGATCTTCTCCGCGAATGACGTGGGTAATCTGCGTTTCATAATCGTCTACTACCACGGCAAAATTATAAAGTGGCTCGGTAAGTGATTTTGCAATGATAATGTCACCGAATAATGCAGTATCAAATTCTACCTTCCCGCGCACCATATCCGTGAACGCGATTCTTTTCTCCGGCATACGAAAACGAATAGTCGCTTGTTCGCCTTTTTCTAACCGTGTTTCTGCATCTTCTTTTTTTATGTGCCGACATTTTCCTCCATATTTTGGCGCAATCCCTTGACTCATCTGTGCTTGATATTCCGCTTCTAATTCTTCGGATGTACAAAAACAATAATATGCCTGATTCGTATCAAATAATTTTTTGACGTAATGCGCATAGCGATCTCCTCGTTCACTTTGATGAATAATCGGTTCATCGGATTCTATCCCGAGCCATTTGAGTGCCGAAAGTGCCATTTCTTCATATTCTTTTTTTGAACGCTCTTTATCGGTATCTTCAATACGTATCAAAAAAGTGCCCTTGTGATGACGGGCAAAAAGCCAGTTAAAAAGCGCGGTACGAGCATTTCCTAAGCTAAAAGGGCCTGTGGGAGAGGGTGCAAAACGAACGCGGATAGACATAGACGCATTATACCCTATTTTCCTCTATTTTACGAGTGTTTTTAGTCCGCCTTCGCCAGTTAGCGAATGGCTGATTGACAGATTTATATTGTATATGTTATGATGAAAACTGAATAATTAACAATTATATATCAATAAATTGAAAGAGATTTAAAATGATCCGTTTTATGTTTTTCTTAGCTTCAGTGCTTTTATGGAGTGATGTGTTTTTTAATTTTCTGCCTGAAGGCGGACGTAACTCAATAATGCCAGCGTGCTTTTTTTCAATTGTTTTTATTTTATTATGGTTTTATGTATTACGCGTATGGCCTGGAAAATGTCGAATAGGAGGAACACATAAACCAAAACGTTACACTGGAGAATTTGAAGGTGTAGAAATATGGCACGAAGATTGTAAAAAATGTGGCAAGACCATTGCCCATGGAAATTATTATGGACTAGGAGAAACTTACCGCTATCCGTAGTTAAAAATAAAAGACCGTTTAATCAAGAATGGTCTTTTTTATTTTCCTCCCAAAATTATTATTTCTTGGGCGAGGGTTTTGGCGGAATCGGGTTTGAAGAAATGAAGAGCTGATTCGCTCATTTTCTTTATTTTTTCTTTATTTCCTAATAGATTTTTTAATTGTGAAAGGAAAATGTTTATTTTTAAATTATCTTCTTCCATCACGACCGCCGCACCTTCTTTTTCGTACGTGTAGGCATTAATGCGTTGATGATCATTTGCCGCACTCCTTAATGGCACGAGAATTGAAGGTTTACCCGCAGAGGCGATTTCAAAAATAGCTCCCGAACCTGCGCGAGAAAACACAATGTCTGATGCGGTGAGTGCATCGCTCATTTCTTCTGCGGATAAGTGCGCACTCATTTTATATTCTTTCTTTTTTTCTTCTGATACTTCATGAAGCGCTATTTGCGCATTAAGATTCGCTTGAGCGCCATTTATTTCTCCCGTTTGATGTTCAATTTGTACGAGCTCAAGAAGCTCTTTAAGATTTTCTGTAATAAATTCGTTCAGCGAAAGTGCACCCTGTGATCCTCCCAACACAAGCATCAATGGTTTTTGTGTATTGAATCCTAATTTTTCTTTTTCTACCACACCCTCCCCTTCTTTTCTTTCTCTTTGCGCGATTTCTTTTCTTATCGGGTTGCCCACCAGTGCCGTTTTATTTTTCGGAAAAAATGAGGCAGCATTTTGAAATGCAATACCAATTTTTTTTGCAAAAGAAGAACAGAGACGATTAGTAAATCCCGGCACACTGTCGGACTCATGAATAATCACCGGAATTCTATACCACCATGCCATAATTACCACGGGAAATGCCCCCGGTCCTCCTTTTGAAAATACCACGTCTGGCATAAGGAAATAGAGCCGTAGAAAGGCCTGAAATAGGCCTAAAATGAGCTTAAACGGCTCCAAAAGTGTCATCGGTGTAAGATAGCGCCTTAGCTTGCTTCCACTGATTTTATAGATTTTGACTCCATATTTTTGAAACTCATTATTCCATGGACTTTGAGGGCCCATAAAAGATATTTCCGCCGTGGGCGCTTGTGATTTTAATTCTTGGAGTACTGCAATTAACGGATAGATATGTCCGCCTGTGCCTCCGCCAGTTAAGAGAATGCGCATATAGTAAAAAAATGAATTAATTTTGAATTTTGATTAAATTTTTAATTATATAATTAATTATTGATTCAAAATTCATAATTCAAAATTAGTTATCGACTGTATCTAGATATGTTAACGACTATTCCACTCATGGTCAAAAAGACCGCGAGCGCCGTGCCTCCGTAACTTACAAATGGGAGTGGTACGCCCGTGAGCGGCATAATACCAGAAATGGCGGCGATATTTACAAACGCTTGAAGTCCCATGACTGATATAAATCCTGTGACGAGCAGTCGACTAAAACCATCAGGAGCTTTTCGCGCAATCATCATTCCCCGCCAGATCAACGAAAAGAAAAGGAATATAAATGTGATAGCACCAATGAATCCTAATTCTTCACCGATTACAGCAAAAATAGAATCACCAATTGGTTCTGGAAGGTAGTGGAGTTTTGTAGTCGATTTTCCAAACCCTACACCCGTAATGCCTCCCGAACCAATGGCGAGGAGTGCCTGATTGATGTGATACGATGCGCCGGCGACATCACGATCGGGATTTAAAAACGTCATGACGCGCGAAAGACGATAGGGCGAAAAATAAATCACGACTGACAATCCCACCGCGACCACTAATACCGATGCCACAAGAAAACGAATACGCGCGCCTGCAGTAAAGTAGGTTAAGACCGAGGCGCCGAAAATGAGTGCAGCGGTGGTCGTTGCAGGTTGCAATAACAGCAAGAGCATCACTCCTCCTACTAAAATAAGAAATGGGAAAAATCCGTCCTTAAAACTTTTTCCGCGAATCTGACTTTTACTAATCCACGCCGCGAGATACATAAAGAAAAATAGTTTCAATAATTCTGCGGGTTGAAAACTGAACGCACCCACACTCACCCATCGATCCCCCCCTTTTGCATGAAATCCAAGAGGAGTGAATACCACCACAAGAAAAAATAATCCTACACACAATAACGGCATCGCATATTTTTCCCACTGCCGATAATACAGCAATGCTCCTATCATAAATCCTACCAATCCCGGCAAAAGACCGTAGAGCGCTTGATGCGCAAGATAGTAATAACTATCACCAAATTTTTCGCGTGCGAGATCGGACGATGCACTCGTGAGCATCACAAGGCCAAAAGTTACAATAAGTGCCAAAAGTCCTATAAATACATAATCTGGTTGACCACCTTTTAAAAATTTTAATTTCATTTTAAAGGTATTATTAATCTTTTGCTCGTACTCGTAATGTTTTTCCTCCTCTTTTTTTTGTTATTTTTCCCTGATCTAGTGTTTTAATGCCGTTTACAAACACATAATGAGGAATGCTTTCTTTCAATACTACGATATCTGCAAAATACCCCTCTTTAAGCATTCCTCGTTTTTTGATGCGATATTTTTTAGCGGGCGATGCCGTGAGTTTTTGAATGGCACGCTCTCGTGAAAGTATACCGTCTTCGTTCGCTTTTTTAAGAAATTGGAGAAACGATGAGGCATCATTTCCTGTTCTTTTTGGTATTCCTGCACTATATGAGGAAATAAATCCGTAAGGACTATACAGCAAAGAATTAGGAATGGTATGTTTTAATGTATATCCCCAATTTCCTCTCATTTGAGTAATACGCAATATATCAATTATTGCCTCTCCGTAACTCATGTTTCTTATGGTCGCATATGTTTCTACTTTTTTCCCTTCAAGAAAATGAAATGAAGGATCGTTTATGTGTGCAATGTACAAATGACGCGGCGCATGCAATTCCATATAATCAATCAATTCCTGTATATGATGAAATTGGTGCATGTGATGAAAAAGCATTTCTTTTTCTTGTGCCCATTGAGGGAGTATATTTACAAACGGAATGGTATGTTCATGTGCACATGTACAATCATAATGAATATGTGCGCGTGATGATTTTTTTTCAATTGTTTCTAATATAAGACCTCCCCCTGTTTCATCAAGTGGCACTGAAGAGAGGTGAGTATATTCTATGTTTGCTCCTGTACGCATTGAAAGTTCGAGCGTTGCTTTAAATGCATTTACTGTATGTTCTGGATTGTCTGTTTCTTTTGTGATTGCATATACCGCACTCGCTTCTGCAAGAACATGTGCAACATACTCTTCTTCGTGAGATGGGATACGGCGCATGTGGATGGATGAGGAATTGAGTGATACACCAAGTGCGCCTTCTTGTATTCCTTCTTGTATTGATCGTCCTAATGCATGAAGCTCTCTTTCAGTGAGATCTTGGCTTAAATGACTTGTATACGCATGACGAAGCGTTGTATATCCAAGGAGTGTTCCATAATTTACACTTATGTTTTGCTGATCGACTATATTCAAAAAATCATGAAGTGATTTCCATCCTATATTGTGACCATAAAGGGATGTCCATTTTTGAAGCAGTAAATGCGCATCACACATCAATGGAGCAAGTGATACACTTTCATTTCCTCCGATGATAGTAGTAACGCCATGGCGTATGTAATCATCTAATGAATTTTTAAAAAGAGACCAATAATGATCTGCCGTACTTCCTATTTCTATAAATCCCGGAATTACCTCGCTTCCTTTTGCATCAATCACTTCTGTGTGTTTTTCTAATTTTATTTGTCCAATACGAATAATACGATCGTGATCAATTAACACATCTGCCTCACGTGATATATCTCCTGAACCATCATAAATAATTCCGTTCTTGATTAACGTCCGCATTGTTTTATTCTCTTATTATATACTTATTTGTTTTCTTCTCACACTAAATAAATCGCGCGAGGAAAAAAATTACCAACCCTACAATTGCGCTTACCATATTAATAATCCAAAAACGCATTGTAACCTGACTTTCTGGCCACCCTAATGCTTCAAAATGATGATGAAACGGTGCAGAAAGAAATATTTTCTTTTTTCTTATTTTTTTACTTGTTACCTGGATAATAACCGAAAGTGATTCTAATACCATAATCATTGCAAAAAATGGAAGGAAAAACATAGTATTAGTAAGCATCGCAACTACCCCAAGCGTAATTCCTAACGACATAGATCCTGTATCTCCCATAAAAAATCGGGCAGGATAAATATTAAACCATAAAAATGCGAGGAGCCCTCCTAAAATAACCGCGTTCATTGCAGCAAGATCATAACGCCCCAATGCAAATGACACGATAGTGTAAGCACCAAACGCGAAAAAGAAAATACCCCCCGCAAGCCCATCAAGTCCGTCAGTTTCATTAGAAGAAAATGCAGTTGCGGTTAACACAAAAATAAATATAGGAATATACCACCATCCTACAATAATATTTCCTAAAAATGGCACGGTGAGCACGTCAAATCCTAATTTTGCATAAAACCACCACGCACCGATAGCCGCAACGCCTACATATAATAATAACCTGTTTTTCATAGAAAGCCCTCCTCCTTTTGGTCCTTTTTTTAAAATGCCGAACATATCGTCTACAAATCCGAAAAGTGCTGCAAGAAGAAGCGCTGCAAGAGGCAAGTAGGTTTCTCTTCGTTCTACAAAATTAAGATATGATGAAAATCCATCAAACCAACTTCCTAGTCCCCAAAATAATAATGCAAGAATAATTACTGTCCCCCACACAATAATTCCTCCCATCGTGGGTGTTCCTACCTTATTTTTATGAAGCGCATTAAAGATAGGCGCTTCTTGTGCATCGCGAATATTATTTTTTCTTAAATTTAATTTAATTAATATGCGCATTACAAAAGGCGTAAAAAACAATGCAAAAGTAAATGCGATAGCAAAAAGAATAAGAATACGAATAGCTTCAAATACAATCATAGATATTTAGAAAATATATGCTCTTTTTATCCATTCAAATAATGTGGTTGTTTCTATTTTTCTGTTCTGACTTCCTAATAATACCATCATAATTCGCTGATCTCCTAAAGAAAAAATTGCTACAAGATTTTCTTGTGCCTCCGGAGAAGTTCCTGTTTTTCCTCCCAAAAATGTTGGATCGTTTATAAAAGGGTTTATATTTTTTACCACATGACTTACCCCATCATTTAATGGTTGTGCAATAAACGAGGGAATACGTGTCCATGAAAGTATTGTAGGATGTTCTCGTGCAATAAATTCGATGAGCAATGCCATGTCGTGAGCAGTAGTAGCATTGAGATTATTAAGTCCTGCAGCATCATAAAAAAGGGAGTTTTTCATTCCTATTTCTTCTGCCTTTTTATTGAGCCGTCGCGCCATTTCTGTTTTTCCTCCTATAGATTCTTCAAATGCTGATGCCGCATCATTTGATGATGCGATTAGCATTATTTTCATGAGATCTTGAGCGGTATATACTTCTCCGCTTTGCAGTCCTCCTTGATCGCCTAATGTATGAACCGCAAGTTCGCTTATAGGGATTTTTTTATTTTCCCCTATATTCTCAAGCACAATTACACTTGTAAGTAATTTTGTAAGTGATGCTGCAGGCCACGGGACATTCGCGCGCAAACTAAAAAGAGGTGTATAAGAATCTAATGATTTTACCAAAACTCCCTCCGCATTGATTGTTGGGTCAAGTATGTCCCATTTTCTTGTTTGCTCTTCTTTTTTTTCTTTGGTTGTATCTGAAAATGATGCCGATTTCTGAAACGAGAGAGACGATCCCTGATTAGATTGAATGTTATTTTTAGAAAACAAATTAATATTTTTTTGTGAAAATGCTTTAGGAGAAATTAATTGATTGCTTATAATCAACGAGAAGAATACTACTAAGCATAAAATAAGTGTTTGAGTTTTTGAAAGCATAAATAATATTGTTATTTTTTTTGTTCTTGATTATTTTGGACGCTTTCTTTTGTTTCAAATTTTTCGATCATATTTTTGTAAACTTCATATTCAGGAAGATCTTCTTTCCGAACCAATCCTAGATGATGAAGTGTTTTTTCGCTGATTGTGTACACATACCCTCCCTTTCCTCGTTCAGTACGAATAATTAATCCTCTCACTAAAAGATTACGAATAATAAAACTTGAATTCACTCCCCGTACATAATCTATTGTGGCGCGCGCAAGAGGACCTGTGTAAGCAATAAGCGCGAGTGTTTCTAGTGCCGCAGGAGTCAATTCTTCTCGTAATTCTTCTTTTATTAATTTTTCTCCTATTGTCTTATATTCTGGCTTTGTGACTAATTGGAATCCTTCCACTGTTTCAATAAGCGTCAATCCTCGTTTAATATTTTCTTTGTATTCATAAGAAAGCGCTTCAAGTGTTTTATTTAATTGTTCCCCACTCCATAAAAGTATTTTTTCTATTTTTTTCTTTGCAAGTGGCTCTCCATAATAAAAGAGGAGTGCCTCAAGTGTTGCGAGGCGTATTATTTCTTCTTGTTGCATATTGTTTTATTGTACGTCTGATACCCCAAAAAAGGAAGTGAATTGTGTTATTTTGCTTGTTTTATTAGTGTCATTTCTCCGAAATGACTGTCTTGCGAAACCTCTACTATTTCTAATTTTATAAGATGAAGCACCGCAAGAAACAAAAGTACTACTTCGCCTTTTTCTTCTTTATTACTTAATTGTTTGAATGATATTGGTGTTGTAGTGAGACGCGCAATAAGATGTTCAATACGTTCCTTAAGAGTGATTATTTCTCTTTTAACTAACGAAACCGGTTTTAAAATTTTTTCAAGTTCTCCTATAAGTTTTGAAAGAGCATTACAGAGATGTTCGCTTTTGAGTGTTTTGGGAGGATAAAAAAATGGTTCTGTATTCATCATAAACTCTCGTGCATATAATTGTGGTGTTATGTTCCATTGATTTTTAAAAAGTGTATGAGTATTTTTTAATGTTTGATACAACCGTACGCGCGCTTCAAGATCACGCACATCTTCTTGTTCTTCTTCAGTTAATTCTAATTGAGGTAAAAGTGTTTTTGATTTAATAAGAATTAATCGTGAAGCAATCACTAAAAAATCTGCAATTAAAAGAGAAAGAAATCCTGAATTTTTCTCTTCTTCCCTTTTTAATGTTTCGATGTGCGCTAAAAAATCCCCCGTTACTTGTGCCAAATTTACCCCTGTAATTTCAAGCTTTTTTTGTTCAATCAGCGAGAGAAGTGTTTCAAGAGGACCTTGATAATTTTCGAGCGAGAGCGCGTAATTCATACTTATCTATATTATCATTGTTTTAAAATAAAAAAACCTCCGGGATGAGCGGAGGTCGGGACGGAAGATCTGTCCCTTTCAGCTTGTCTCTGTAAAGGTGTTTTTTCAGCACACCACCTCCTAAGGAATAAAAAAGTGATATGTTCGTCCCGGAGTAAATAAGAAGGACGATTATACCCTCAGAGACCAGAGACTGCGTATTCGTCTAAAGAACCTATTTGAGTATATACAATATGCTATAAATGTCAAATTAATCCAAATCAGGTAATTTGGTCAATAATTCTGGGATAGTATTTGTAATAAGAATTGTTTGTTCAAAGTGAGCAGCGAGCAAACCATCTTTTGTTTTAAATTCTCCCTCCTTTCCTTCTACTACTTCTCCACTTCCTAAAGTGAACATTGGCTCAATCGCAAGCACTAACCCTTCTTTCAATTTCATTCCTGTATTTTTTGTGCCAAAGTTATAGACGCTCGGATCTTCATGAAGTTCAAATCCCACTCCATGTCCTGTGAGTCCCTCTGCAATACCATATCCTCTTTTATTTGCAATAACTTCTATTATTGCACCAATATCTCCTAAGGTATGATTGATATCTGTTATCGTAATTGCATCTTGAAGCGCGCGACGCGTTTCTTTTATAAATTGTTCGATCTTGTTTGTTGTTTTTCCTATGCTTTTTGTAAATGCACCATCAGTGATATACCCTTTGTAATTTATTCCCACATCAATACTTATGACGTCACCCTTTCTAAGACAATAGCCATTAGGAATTCCATGTACTATCACGTCGTTTAATGATGTGCAAATTGAAGCAGGATACGGCTTCCCCCCTTGTTCTCCACGATATCCTAAAAATGCTGATGTTGCGTTGTGTTCTTTTATAATTTTTTGTGCTTCTTTATCAAGTTCACTAAGAGACAATCCTTCTTGCGCTAACACATCGAGTGTACACAGCACGAGAGACAAGATTTTTCCTGACTCTCGTAAATAAGGAATATCTTTTTCTGTTTTAAGTCGTATCATAACTATAATGCTATTCCTTGAGCGCTTTTTCTATTTTTTCCATTACTTTATAAGGCGCTGTGTTGCCGTCTACATTATGAATGCTATATCCCTCTTTTTTTAATTGATTAAAAATAGGAGCGGTGCGTGTTTCATATTCTTTCATACGTGTCACAATTACCTTTGGATCATCAAGTGTGCGTTTCATTAATTTACCTCCACAAAATACGCAATGTGAGGCAGGAGTTCCTCCTGCAAGACGAGGTAGGCCACATACACTACAAATAAAACGAGCAGCATTACGTGTGGCACATGTTGCCGTCGCAATTTTAAGATGAATAATAACCACATTCTTTTTTCCATATAGTGCATTCAACTCATAAATAAGTCCTCTATTTTTTTTATCACCAAACGCCTCAAAGAGTGTGCGTGGAGATCCGCTATAGACCACGTTGTATCCTGCTTTTGCTATTTTTTTTGTAGCGTTTTTTATTGTGGAAAGCACCCACGAAGGGGTACACAATATTCCCGCATCAAACAATTTTTTTTCTCGTGTTAAAATCGGATTGTGTAATGCTTCTGGTGAATGCACAAGACGTTCTATAAATTGCCCTGTATCAAAATGAATAGATCCTCCTTTGCGCGCAAGGAGTTCTGCTTGTGTACCTTTTCCCGAACCCGGAGGACCATAAAGAATAATTGCTTTCATATTGGTTTATTATAGTATAACGCATGGAATAATAACACAAAACGCCCATATTTCGGGTATTTTGTATTATTTATAATCTTATTTCTTTAGAAGATCCCTTCGTATTCTCGCACGCTCAATTGTGATTCTAACTGCTTCATTATTTCAAGCGCGACAGAGACCACAATGAGTAATGCGGTACCTCCAATCTGAAGCGTTTGAATACCTGTGACTAATTGAGTGATATTTGGCAAAATAGCGAGCACTCCCAAAAAGAGAGCGCCGAAAAGGGTGGTGCGATGCACTGTTTTTGCAATCACTTCTGTTGTCGCTTGCCCCGGACGAATTCCTGGAATGAATCCCCCGCTTTTTTGAAGATTTTTTGAAATCTCGTTAGGATCAAATGTAATAGCAGTATAAAAATAAGTAAAAATAACAACAAGCACAAAATAAAGCGCGCTATAAATAATGGTATTATTTAAGAATCCTGCTACAAACTCATTTACTTTGATTGATAAATCACTAGAAAATACAGAAAGTGCTTGTGCGATAAATTGAGGAAAAAGAAGAAGAGAGATAGCAAAAATAATAGGAATAACTCCTGCTTGGTTTACTTTAAGAGGTAAATAGGTGGATGCTCCTCCATACATTTTATTGCCGCGTACTTGTTTTGCATACGAAACTGGAATTTTGCGCTCTCCTTCACTTACAAATACTACACCCGCAATTACAATAATACTCAACACAATAAATGCGAAATAGGTAGGAAGTACTGATGGCGTGTAATTCAAAAAACTTTGTATTACAGTATGCGGAAGTCCCGCTACAATACCCGCAAAAATAATCATTGAAGTTCCGTTACCAATTTTATATTCAGAAATTAATTCTCCTATCCACATCAACAACATGCTTCCTGCGGTAATCACAATTACATTTGCGAGAAATCCAAGGGATCCTAATGGTTCTAGTACGCCGCGTGAAGCAAGAAGATTGAGGAATCCATACCCTTGTAAAAGTGCAAGGGGAACAGTAATAAGACGCGCAATACGATTAAACTTAGCACGTCCTTCCGCGCCTTCTTCATAATATGCTTTTTTAAGGTTGGGAAACACGATAGTAAGCAATTGCATGATAATTGTTGCAGTAATGTAAGGACCAATACCTAACATCACAATAGAAAGATTACTCAATCCTCCTCCTGAAAAGATATTTAATAATCCAAAAAGCTGATTAGAATTAAAAAATTCTTGAAGTTTTATTGGGTTGATCCCTGGAATAGGAATTGCTGCAAGAACGCGAAACACTACCAATAACCCTAAAATGATTAAAACTTTTTTCCTTAAATCAGGAACTTTAAATATATTCAAAAATTTATTCATACCGTACGTATTGTTATATTACCTTTCCTCCCGCAGCTTCAATTTTTGTTTTCGCGCTTTTAGAACACTCAATCCCCTTAATGACGAATGCGCGTTGTAATGTTCCATCTCCCAAAATTTTTACGCGTGTATTTTTCTTATTACTATATCCTCGTTCTATAAAAAGTTTTTTGGTAAGTTCAGATACTGAAGGGAACATACGCTCTAAATCGCCCACGTCACATAAAAATGGTTTTGGTTGTAATGGTTTGTGCTTCACCCCTTTTAATTTTGGAAAACGTAATAACATATCTCGTTCTGCAGGACGAATACGATGTCCGCTTCGAGCATGTTGTCCTTTAGTTCCTTTTCCTGCAGTCGTACCACGCTTTCCTCCACGTCCTACAACTTTTTTATAATTTCTCTTTACTGTACTTCGAAGTTCGTGTAATTGCATAATATTAAGAAGTTTTTGCTCTTTGTTGTGCATTACGATGCATTGCATTTATTTCATGAAGTGCGCGTATTGCTGCCTGCGCGTTTGCTATTTTATTCTTTGTACGTCCCACAATTTTTGCTGAAACATCTTTGATGCCTGCAAGATCGAGTACTGTACGTACCGATCCTCCTGCAATAAGTCCGTGTGCTCCGCGTGCAGGCTTAATACGTACACACGCTGCCCCATATTTTGCCTCAACATCATAAGGAACTGTACGTTTTTCATGAAGAGCTACACTAAATACATTTTTTTCTGCCTGACGACGGGCCTTTTGAACTGCGGCTGCCACATCAAGTCCCTTGGCAATCCCAAGACCCACTCTTCCATGTTTGTCGCCTACTACCATTGCCACACGGAAGCTCATACGTTTTCCTCCTGCCATCACACGTGTCACACGGCGCACCTCAAGCATCTTATCTTGAAATTCTGATTTCTTTTGATTACGATTGTCGTTAAAATTTTTCATACTTTTTTAAAATAATATTCCTGCTTTTCGCACGGCTTCCGCAAAAATTTTTATAATACCATGATAACGATAGGCACCACGATCAAATACTACTTTCTCTATGTGAAGTTTGTGCATTTTTTCCGCGAGTAATATACCTACTTTTTCAGCAAGAATACTTTTTGATGCTTTTTCTTTTATGTCTTTTGAAGAGATGGCGCAAAGTGTTTTTTGTGCACTATTGTCAATAACTTGCGCAGAAATAAAACGATTACTTCTAAATACTGAAAGACGTGGACGCATATTGTCGCCTTTAATACGTGCGCGAATACGTTTTTTTCTTTGTGTAGTTGTCCGATTTATTTTTTTTCTTGCGTACATATTGATATATTCTTGATTATGCAGTTGTCGCACCTGCCTTTTTGCCCGCTTTTTTCTTAATAATCTCATCACGATAGCGGAATCCGGTTCCTTTGTAGGGTTCTGGTTTTTTTAATGCTCTCAATTCCGCCGCTACTTGACCCACTTGCGCTTTATCATTTCCTTTTATCGTAAGGGTATTTTTTTCAATTTCACAACTTACTCCTGCAGGCGGAGTATAACGTACTGGATGAGAAAAGCCAATATTAAGCACTAAATCAGACCCTTCTTTTGTAATGCGGAATCCAATACCATCGAGAATGAGTGTTTTTTGGAATCCATGAGTAAATCCTTCAATGGCATTTGCAACTAATGCGCGAAGTGTGCCCCAATTCGTACGAGCTTGCTTTGTATTTTTTTTGATAGTAAATGCAATCGTATTATTTTCTAATATTGCATCAACTCCTTTTAAAAGAAGGATAATGACCTTCATTGATTTGTGTGCAATGACCACTTCTCCTTGATCGAGAGTGACTTGAATTCCTTCTGGAATATTAATTGGTTTTTTTCCTATTTTAGACATAATGTTATTATTTTTTTACCATACTTCAAAAAGAAGTTGTCCTCCTACTTTTTCCTTTCGTGCGTTTTCACCATTCATAATACCCTTTGAGGTTGAGATAACTAGTGTTCCATAGCCGTTTTTTACTTTTCTTAATTCTTGATATCCCGCATATTGACGACGTGATGGCGTACTTAATAGTGATACTCCTTTTATAGGACGCTCTGGATTAAGTTCTATATCAATAATCTTTTTATATGATCTTCCCTTTACTTCTACTGTGTTAATAAATCCTGCTTTTTTAAGAAGCTCAAGAATCGCTTGATCTATTTTTGTATAACGCGTTTTAAGGAAATGTTTCCGTGCTGCACCTGCATTTTTAATTTTTATAAGAGTGTTGATATACATATTACCATGATGACTTTGTTATTCCTGGAATTTTTCCTGTACTTGCCAGCTCTCGGAAACAAATACGACATAATTTAAAATCTCTTAAATAACCACGCTTTCTCCCACAACGAAAACAACGTCTAACAATTCGTGTAGTAAATTTTGGTTTTTTGTTTGCGCGCGCAATTACTGATCTTTTTGCCATATATATTATTTCTTTTTGAGTGGTACGCCAAGCGACTGATAAAGCGCACGTGCTTTTTCTTTTCCACGAACTCGTGGCACGATAGTTACTTGCATTCCAAAATTAATCTTTGATTTTTCTGGAATGATTTCCGGGAATACTACATGTTCACGAAACCCAATATTAAGATTACCTTTTTCATCCATTGTGCCTTGTTCAATACCACGAAAATCTTTTACACGTGGAAGTGCTGTTGCAATTACTTTTGTAAAAAAATCTGCCATACGTGCACGACGTAATGTTACCTGAAGTCCGATAGTATCTCCTTCGCGTGTTTTGAATCCTGCAATAGATTTTTTTGCTTTGCGCACCGCTGGTGCTTGGCCCGTGATACTTGTTAATTCTTTTATAACTTCAGGAAGCACTTTTTCATCAAATTGTGATTGTGCACGCAACTTTCCTACACCGACATTCACGACAATTTTTTCTAAATTATTAAGAATAGGATTTTGATGTTTCATATTATGAGAATAATTGATCACACTTCTTACATACGCGCATTATTATATTTTTCTCTCTTCGAATACCTACTCGTACCCCTTTTTTACAATGAGTACATTCTAACGCCACATTAGCAACTGATATCGGACGCGCCACATTAACCGTTTCTCCCTTTTCTCCTTGTCGTTTTGGACGCACATGTTTTTTAAACAAATTAAGTCCTTCCACAATTACTTTCATTTCATTATTGAGAACACGAATAACCTTCCCTGATTTTCCTCGGTCTTTTCCTTTTTGGATTATTACATTGTCCCCTTTTTTGATACGCATGATATTTAAATAATTATACTAATTCTTCTGCAAGCGAAGCGATGCTTTCATATCCTTTTTCTTTTATTTCGCGTGGAATAGGTCCGAAAATGCGGGTGCCGCGAGGTTCCTTTTTGTCTAGTAATACCACCGCATTATCATCAAAACGTACTACTGATCCGTCTTTTCTTCGTAATGGCGAATGTTGGCGCACCACAAGCGCTTGTACCTTATCTTTTTTCTTTACTTGTTTGCGTGGCTCCGCTACTTGTACTGATGCAATTACAATATCTCCAATACATGCATAGCGTTTTCTACTTCCTCCTAATACACGAAAACAACGAACGATTTTCGCGCCAGAATTATCCGCAACCTTAAGAATAGAACGTTCTTGGATCATATTATGCGTTTATCTTTTTTATAATTTCCCATCGTTTTTCTTTTGAACGTGGACGTACTTCTCCTATTACCACTAAATCGCCTTTATGATATTCTTCTTTTTCATCGTGTGCCTTAAAACGTGTGGTTATTTTATAGTATTTTAAATAGCGAGGATGTTTTTGTTCTCGTTCTACGCTCACTACTCTTGTTTTCTGCATGCGGTCTGAAACCACCATACCTTGTAATGTTCTCATATTATTTTGTCGTTGTAATTGCTCTCTCACGACGAAGAGTAAGAATGCGTGCAATCATTTTTTTTGTCATGCGCACTTCATTTATATTTTTCACTTTCCCTTTTACTAAATCCTCGCGTAATGATTCTACGCGCGCATAATGCGTGTTAAGATCTTGTGTAAGTTCTTCATCTTTTTTTCCTTTATATGATTGCCATTCTTTGTTTTTCATATGTATTATTCTTTTTCTTTAATAATGATTTTTGTACGCATCGGTAATTTGTGCCCTCCTAAACGAAGTGCCGCACGTGCTACTGCTTCTGAAACACCATCAACCTCAAAAAGCACTCGCCCTGGTTTTACAGGAAATACATAACGATCTACTTCTCCCTTTCCTCCTCCTAAGGTCACTTCTGGAGGAAGTTTAGTGACAGGTTTATCGGGAAAGATACGAATCCACACCTTTCCTTCGCGTTTTAAGGAGTTTGTAATTGCCTTACGTGCTGCTTCAATTTGTTGCGCGGTTACCCATACCGCATCGAGAGCCTGCAACCCGAAGTGTCCATAGCTTAACACAATACCACGTGTTTCGACAAGACGACGACGAGAACGTCCTTTTTGCCACTTTCTATGTAATTGTTTTTTTGGTTGTAACATATATTAGTGATCCTGATGTTCTTTTTGTGTGGTGGCAGCAAAGATGTCTCCTTTATAAAGCCACACTTTAATACCCACTGTCCCATAAGTATTGAACGCGGTCGCTTCTCCATAATCGATATATGCACGCAAACGCTGTAAGGGCATTTTTCCTTGTGCGAGCCAATCACTGCGTGAAATTTCTGCACCGTTTAAACGTCCAGACACTTTTATTTTCACTCCTTTGATTTCTTTATTTTGCATTAACGTCTCAATTTGACGCTTCAATAACATACGATACGGCTTTCTCTTTTCAATTTCTGTTGCGATTTGTTGCGCTACTACTCCCGAGGAAACTTCTGTGCGACGCAATTCTTCAATATCAAATGCGAATGCGATCTTTTGTGTTACCTTGTTTTCTTTTCGTGCAAGAAGAATCTTTTTCATTAGTCCAACACGAAGATCATCAATTCCTTTTCCTCCTCGTCCAATAATTAATCCGGGACGCGCCGCACGCACAATTACTCGCACACTGTCGCTTGTGCGCTCTATATCAATTGACGCAACACCTGCCTCTTTTATCTTTTTCATCACATAATCTCGAATCACACAATCTTCCTCAAGAAAATAACTGTTTTTCTTGGTATAAAACCAACGGCTTGACCACGGAAGAGTGATGCCGAGACGAAATGTGGTGGGATTAATTTTGTGTGCCATATATTTATATTGCTTTTCTCCTAAATGTTCGTTTTATAAATCCCTTTTCTGGTGTTGTGGTATCTGTTAATTTTTTCTGTTCTTTTATTTCGTGATCATGTGCGTGTGTTTCTGACGCTTTTTCTTCTTTTTGTTTTTGCACTTTTTCTTTCTTCTCTTTTTTCTTTTTCTTTTCAGGCAAGGTGAATGTGAAACGAGATTCTTTCGGTTTTTCCATTACTCCAATAGTAAGAGTAATGTGGCTTGATTTTTTTTGAATCATACTCATACTCCCTCGCGCACGAGGTGTCCACCGCTTCATAAAAGGACCGTTGTCTACACGAATCTCTTTTATATAACATTGTGATGGCTCTACATGTAGTAATTCTTTTATTTGTGCGCGTCCACTTTTTAAGAGTTTAAGAATGTTTCCACTTGAACGACGAGAAGAAAACATTAATTGTGCTTGCGCTTCATCAAGAGGTAATCCACGAATGAGATCTGCTACTGATCGTGTTTTTCTTGGTGCAATACGCAAATGATTCAATTGTATAGTGATAGTGGATTTCATAGATTATTTTTTAGCAGAAGCTGCGGCTGCAGGCGCATCTTTTTTCTCGATTTCTTTTTGCATTTTTCCTCCATGACGAGTAAATTTCCTTGTTGGAGAAAATTCTCCTAATCGATGTCCTACCATATCTTCCGCAATTCTCACTTCAATAAAATCTTTACCGTTGTGCACTCCAAATGCGAATCCCACCATTTCTGGAGAAATTTCTGAGCTACGCGCCCATGTTTTAATAACCGGCGCTTGATCTGGTTTTAATCCTTGAATCTTTTTAATTAATTTTGGATCTATAAATGGACCCTTTTTAGATGATCGGCTCATAATAATTATTTTGATCTGCGTCTCACAATAAACGTATTTGACTCCTTTTTCTTTCTTCGTGTTTTTCTTCCGCCTGTAATCTTACCCCATTTGGTCTTTGGACGTCGAGTACCACGTGGTTGTCGTCCTTCGCCACCTCCATAAGGATGGTCGCGCGGATTCATCGCTGAACCACGTACAGTAGGACGTACTCCTCTCCAACGCGAACGACCCGCTTTTCCTCCTATTTCAAGATTATGTTCTACGTTAGAGACTTGACCGATCGTTGCAAAACAATCCCATGAAACTTTACGTACTTCTCCCGAAGACATTTTGAGATGGGTGTAACCATCTTCATGCGCTAATACTTGCACCGATGATCCTGCAGAACGCGCAAACTGCCCTCCTTTTTGTGGCGCGAGCTCTACATTATGTACAAATGATCCAATAGGAATCCGCTTAAGGAATGTGCGATTCCCTGTCGTTAATGCAACTTCATTCCCTGTACATACCTTATCTCCCACTTTTAGACCATTTGGAGATAATACATATGCATAAGCACCGTTTCGGTAACGCACAAGTGCGATAAATGCCGTGCGATAAGGATCATATTCAATGGTTTGTACCACACCCTCAATACCCATAAACGCACGCCCGTTAAAATCGATAGTACGATAGAGAATTTTATTTCCGCCTCCTTGATGACGCATAGTGACTCTTCCCTGACTATTTCTCCCCGCATGACGTTGTAATCTTTTTACTAATGGCTTAAATGCCTTCTTTGTGGTAAGAGATTTTTTATATGGCACTACGGTCATACTTCTCCGTGATGGACTTGTAGGATTATACTGTTTCATAACTCTTATGCGTGTTCAATATGAAAACCTTCTTTGAGCGTGACGATGGCTCTTTTCGTTCGTGATTGTTTTCCGGTTATACCCCTAAAACGGGTTTGTTTATCTTTTTTTGAAATTGTATTTATTTGCGCTACTTTCACATTGTATTTTTTTTCTATCGTTTCTTTAATTCGTGTTTTATTTGCAGAAGACGCAACCACAAATGTGTAGCAATGCTTGTGGAGCATACGATTTGCTTTTTCACTTTCATACATATGCACAATAACTCCATGAGGAACATGTTGGTGATGAGTTGATCCATGCGATTCCTGCGTAACCGCCACATCTTTTTTTTCACGAGATTTTTTCGGCGCTTCTTTTTTTGATTGTTTTTTTGAAAAGATTGCCATAATAGTTATATGTTATTTTCTTTGTTGTTTGTTTTAATAAATTCTTGAAGTGCTTCTTTTTCAAAAAGAATATGTTTTGGAGTTACGATATTATAGGCATGGAGTGATGCAGGATTAAGCACGTTTACTTGCGGCATATTTTTTCCTATACGTACCATCGTTTTATAGTGTTCTCGTGAAGGGATAAGTCCCATCTTTTTACGTGACCCAAAAAATACCTTAATAACCCCTGCAAGTTGTTTTGTTTTTTCTTCTTTAAACTCAAGGGTGTCTACTACCATTAATTCTTGATCTTTATATTTTTTTGAAAGTGCTGAAAGAAGTGCTACGCGTTTCATTTTTTTATTTGCTTTTCGTGAAAAATCTTTTTCATTACGTGGACCGAAAGTGACACCCCCTCCTACCCAAATAGGCGAGCGACGTGATCCATGACGCGCCTGACCTGTATGTTTTTGTTTCCATGGCTTTTTTCCTCCTCCACGCACCTCTCCTCTATCTTTAGTATGCGCAATCGCGCGACGCTTATTTGCAAGATATATCGAAATAATCTGTGTTACTGTGTTGGGATTCCATCGAATACCAAATAACGATGCGGGGAGTTCCATCGTATCTATTTTTTTATTCTCTTTGTTATGTATATCAATTGTCATATGGTTTATACACGAAGCTCTACTTTTGTGCCGCGCATTCCTGGTACGCTTCCCCACACTGCGACAGTTTCTTTCTCTGCATCAAGATGTGCAATTTTAATATTTTTAATTGTTACCCGTTCATTACCCATATGGCCTGCCATTTTTCTTCCCTTTAATACACGTTGAGGTGCGGTGGGACCTAAAGAACCAGGAGCACGTAAACGATCTTTTTGACCGTGTGTTTTTGGACCTCCATGGAACCCGTGACGCTTTACTACTCCCTGAAACCCTTTTCCTTTACTCATCGCACTTACCACTACCTTGTCCCCCTCTTTTAGAGAAGAAAAAAACGGCTCATGGTCGCTTTTATTGATTAACTTTAACACGGTTACGCCCATCACTGCGTCATTTTTCCATAATTGAGTCATATTTACTTTTTTTGCCGCGAATTTTTTCATAAACACATTACGTTACATTCCGTGGGTAGAAAGAACACAATCCCGCCGTGTGGCGGGATTGTGACATCCTTCAAAGACCACTTCCTCCGGCTTATCTTACCATAGTAACTTACTTCGTTATTTTGGTCAACTTCTCCCCTAACTTGTTTTAATTTCTACATCAATACCTGCAGGGAGATTTAAATCGGTAAGAGAAGCAATCATCTTTTGGTCTGGGTTCATAATATCTAACAATCGTTTATGTACCCTCATTTCAAACTGTTCTCGTGATTTTGCATGAACAAAAGTTGAGCGGTTTACGGTATATTTTCTGAACTCTGTAGGAAGCGGAATTGGCCCTATAATATCTCCTCCTTGTTTTTTTACCGCTTCAATAATTTGACGCACTGATGAATCGATGAGTTTTGCGTCATACGATTTTACTCGAATACGAAATTTATCTTTATGTAATTGCTCTTCCTTTTTAGCCATTGCAATAAATATTTTATTTAATGATCTTTGTGACAGCTCCTGCGCCTACCGTCTTTCCTCCTTCACGAATTGCGAAGCGTTGTTTCTCTTCAAGAGCAACTGGCGCAATAAGTTTTACACTAATACTCACTGTATCTCCTGGCATAACCATTTCCACGCCTTGTGGCAAGATTACTTCGCCAGTAACATCGGTTGTACGAATATAGAACTGTGGCTTATACCCTTTGAAAAATGGCGTGTGACGTCCTCCTTCCTCCTTGGAGAGCACGTACACTTCTGCTTCAAATTCTGCATGAGGAGTAACACTACCTGGTTTTGCAATCACTTGTCCGCGCTCAATATCTTCCTTTTTTAAGCCACGGAGTAAGATTCCTACGTTATCTCCTGCTTGACCTTCATCAAGAAGCTTCTGGAACATTTCAATTCCCGTAATTACTGTTTTTTGCGTTGGACGCAATCCGATGATTTCCATTTCATCATTCACTTTGACAACTCCGCGCTCTACCTTACCTGTTGCCACTGTACCACGACCTTCAATAGAGAAGATGTCTTCGATAGGCATCAAGAATGGCTTATCTGTTTCGCGGACTGGGTCTGGGATATGCGCATCAAGCGCGTCTACTAAATCCAAAATCGGTTTTGCATCTACATCATCAATTGACTTTGAATTTAAGGCTTTTACCGCTGAACCACGAATCACTGGAGTGGTATCTCCTGGGAAATTATACTTTTTCAATAATTCACGTACTTCTGATTCTACGAGATCAATAAGCTCTGGATCATCTACCATATCGCACTTATTCAAAAAGACGATAAGCGCAGGGACACCGACTTGGCGCGCCAAAAGGATGTGTTCACGTGTTTGAGGCATCGGTCCATCTGCTGCGGAGACCACCAATACTGCGCCATCAAGCTGTGCGGCACCGGTAATCATGTTTTTGATATAGTCGGCGTGTCCGGGACAGTCAATGTGTGCGTAGTGACGCTTTGCCGATTCATATTCTGAGTGGTGCAATGCAATCGTGATACCGCGCGCTTTTTCTTCTGGAGCATTATCAATTTGATCTACTCCTTCTTCTTTCTTTGCAAACCCTTTCATAAACAACACGTGTGTAATCGCCGCGGTAAGAGTGGTCTTTCCGTGGTCAACGTGTCCGATAGTCCCCACGTTTACGTGTGGCTTCGTTCGTTCAAATTTCTGTTTTTCCGCCATAGTTATCTAAATTTTTGAAAAAATTTAGCTATAACTATGAGCGTCCCGCCGAAGCTTTAGCGAAGGCGGATGCCATACTTATAGCCATTTCAAAAATAATTAATTTTTCGACTTTATTTAAAGTATTATACGACCCTCTCATTCTCGCTGAAGAAGGAAAAAATGTCAATACTAGCCATTTATGTGGATAAGTTAGACAAAAGGATGATAGAATGAGCATAAAACGAGAGCTTGACAGATTTATAGTACATATTCTATACTATATTGGTATTTTTAATAACTTAATAAATAAGAAAAACAATGAATATAAAACTTTCTCCTCCTCTATGGAGTATCGCACTCGTCCTTTTCGGAGGATCAATTTTTTGTTGTGGTATTTTTACCATTCTTGATATATTTCCAATTGTACCAGTGCTTGGAATAGTAATCTTGATTTTTGGGTTCTTTGTGTGCCTAATTACAATAACAAAAATATTCAGAAAAAATATTGGAACCCTTGGAATCAATTCGATACATCTACCAACATGTTTGTTGGTTAATGAAATTTATGAATTAATTGATTCCGTTGATCTCCCGGAAGAGGGCACTGCGGCGTTTATCCGCCGTAGGGATGGGACTATCCTTGCTTACTTTTTTGAAAAAGATGAGAATGTTCCTCCCTCTGGAGCATTCAAAGTTAAAATTGATGAAGATGGCAAGGAGTGTTTTGAGGGATACCATCCCCTTACTTTCGGACAGAAAAAGCAGAAAGCACCTCAAGCAGCAGAGCTTGTGAGTGCATAGGATTCGCAAAATAAAAACGAATGGAAATCTCCATTCGTTTTTTTAATTACCAGCTACGAAAACCCTTACGGGGATTCGTATTTTGAATATTATTCATCCGCAAATAATGATTTTATATTCAAAAATTTCTTGATCTCATCGTCGATGGGAATATATGCTGTTTCCTGATATTTTCCCACAGTTATTTCCATCGCAATTCCTTCGTATGAATCTATTGGATCTACACTAAAAATTAGTGTGGCATTTTCATTCAAAAATGTTTCTATGGCTTTTTTAAAACCCTCTCTTGCACTTTTTAATGAATTATTGAAAAAATCAGTTGAAATCGCGTAGTTACTCATTCCAATTTCTTCAAGATCAATACAGCGACCGAGCTCATATCTGTATCCGTCTGTTCCATCTTTCTTATGAAAAGAGAGATAGATCCCTGTCGCTTCATCACTGACCTTAAATACCTCAAACGCAATCACTATATTTTTGCGTTTTTTTACTCCTAGCCAATTTAGGTGACTACTTTTTATCCTTCCGATTTCGTCGGTTGGGTATTCAATTATTTTCTTTCTCATTTTTTCCTCCAATGAGTTAAATTATTAAAAAACTATGCTTTTATATTAATATAACATCTTTTATCTGTCAATCTTTTACCATACTAAAAACAGCC
>CAINEW010000029.1 GCA_903847915.1 uncultured bacterium
AAAAAGAAAATAAAGAAAATTTTGATAAAGATTTGACTGAAGTAATAAACGGAATTTTTCCAGATGTACATTCGTCGCTATTTACAGCATTTTTAATGTTGTTTTTCTCAAGTGAAATAAAATATGCGTTAGAAAAAGAACCTAATTTTTATATTCTTGGCGTAAGCGTATCGTGGTCTGGCTCCGTCGAGGAAAGCGAAGAGGATAGAGATAAAAGACTTGCTGAAATGATGAGAGCAAGGGAAATTTCGCAAAAAAATGAAACTATACAGATAATTCTTAGATACTTTCATTTTTGGCAAACGCTTACGATTTACAAGGATAATCTAAGCGAGGATGAATCCCGAAATTGGAGTAGTTATACAGAGGAAGGGAGACAAGTAATAGTAAAAAGAGTTAGAAAAGAAAAATTAGAGAAAATCAAAACGGAAATAGAAAGCGACGAAATTAAGGAAATTTGTAAAAATTCCGAACGAAAAGACTTGTACAGAAAAGAATTTTTGGAGTTGGTTGAACTATTACTTTTGGAAATAGAAAAATAATTGCGGCGCGCCAGTTTTCAACTGGCACAAATTCCGTCGGCGTCCAAAGCGAGGGCGGGGCGGAGCGTCAAAATTCAGCGTTCGGCCCCAAAGTACAAATGCTTCGCATTTGACTACGGGGTAAAATTTTCGCTAAAAAAAGTTCGCCTGCCTGCCGGCAAGGCAGGGATTTCGTTCAGCGTTCGGAGCCAAATTGTATGTTGCGAATTTGTTACTCCCAGATGGCAGATTGACGTTTTGTACAGAAAGTATTTTTTGATATACTAAATATTATGGATTCATATCTTTGGTATTCTGAACTTATAAAGCCCTTATGGGCTCCACCGAGCTGGATATTTGGGCCGGTGTGGACGGTGTTATATATTCTCATTGTACTTTCTTTTGGGAAGGTGTTTTGGATGGCATGGAAAAAAGAAATTCCTAGAATTGTTGCATTGCCATTTGTTCTTAATCTCATTTTTAATTTTGCCTTTACTCCACTCCAATTTGGATTAAAAAATAATTTTCTTGCGGCGATTGATATTCTCCTTGTGCTCGGTACGCTTATTTGGGCACTTAGTTATATTCGATCGCGTTTAAAATGGATAGCTTATGTTAATATCCCTTATCTGCTTTGGGTATCATTTGCCACTGTTTTACAATTAACTATTACTTACCTAAACAAATAATATGAACAAGCAATTAATAAAAAACTCGCTCGGCTGGGGCTTTATCCTTTGGTTAGTTGGCTACGGCTTGGGCATAATACTATTTACAGTCGTGCCGCCCAATTTACTGGGCTGGGTTATTATGCCAATCGGCATAATTATCACACTTTGGGTATTATTCAAAAAAATTACAGCCGACTCTTTGAAATACTATGCTGTAATCGCAATTATTTGGACTTTAATCGCAATTATTTTTGACTACTTCTTTCTAGTTAAAACCTTTAACCCAGCTGATGGATACTATAAATTGGATGTGTATTTGTATTACGTGTTGACCTTATTGCTTCCGTTGATTGTTGGTTGGAAGAAAAAGAGCTTAATTAAATCTAATTAAAAAATATGAATGATAAATTAAACGTGACTAAGTTTGCATTTGCAGGGGGGATTTGGCTTGGATTTTATTATGCTTTGATTACCATTTGTTCGCTTCTTAGTATTCCTGGTTTTCGTCCCTTTGCTGAATTATTAGATCAATTTTATGGGCCGTATGGTTATTCAGTTTCTTGGATAGGAGTGATTGTTGGTGGATGTTATGGATTTGGAGAGGGTTTTATTGGTATAGGTCTTTTGATTTGGATTTATAACAAATTAATAAAATAAACGATGTAGGCGAAATAGAGATTTGGTAAAATTGACACAATTTTTAATTGATATTATTTCGCCTGATGCAAAAATTGTTATTTTCGACTCAGAGAGTCAGGAAGATGAAAACGATCGTTGGTAATTAGACTAAAAACACTTATTTGATATAAGTGTTTTTAATATAGTAAGAAAATTATATCAAAATATGAATCTAGTATCTTTGTGGGTCCCTATGGTAATTAAGGGTGAATATGCTATAATGGGGACTATGAAAACCAATTCTGCGTTTATGAAGCCGATGGTGATTAGCGAAGAGCTTGCGGTCGTCGTAGGGAAAGGTCCTATGCCAAGGTCGGAAGTGGTCAAAAAGCTTTGGGAATATATCAAGAAAAATGGCCTCCAAGACCAGGCGAATAAGCGGAATATCAATGCTGATGAGGCATTAAAGAAGGTATTCGGCGGTAAGGGGACGGTCAGTATGTTTGAAATGACCAAACTTGTTTCGAAACACCTTTCCTAATCATTGTTGTTGGACATAAAAATCCCTTTCGGGGGATTTTTGTTTTTCGTGATATAATTGATAGATTATGGAAGGCACTACAGAAGATAAAAAAGGCAAATTATCGTTTTTTCAATTTCTTAACGTATTAAGATGGGTTTTGGTTTACAATATCAAACTTGCGCCTGCGGCGGCAATTTTCGGCGCTTTAATAGAGATTTTTTTAACCATAAGCCCACTTTTGAATGCATATATTTTTGGACGTCTTTTGGATCGTATCATACAGATTGCGAGTACTGGCTCAAGTCCAACAGATATTATTCCTATGCTTCTCATACTACTTGCGTATAATCTTTTTAGTTCAGCCGTGAGATCTGTAAATGTATATTTATCAAATATTATGAGTTATGCAACTGATTATACGTCATCTCAACTACTTTATCGGCAGATTTATTCTTTAGGTATCCAAACTCTTGAGAATCCTGATGTGGTGAATAGGGTTCAACGATCGCGTGAAATATTTAGTGCGCTCAATAGTGATTTTGATCGCTCTGTTGCTTTTGTTGCAAGAATCGTCACTTTAGCTATTTCTGGTTTAATTATTGTAAAAACCATGCCTCTTATAGTAGGAATCATTGCTTTTTCTATGTTGCCAGAGTTGATTTGTAATAGGTTTTATATGAGAAAGGGTTGGAAGTTATATCGTGATGAAACTGAAAATAGGCGAAGGGCAGGATTTGTGTTTGGTTCGCTTACGGAAACTTCTAATTTGCATGAAATTACCATTACGTCTGCGTATAATTATTTGGCTCGTTTTTATAAAAGATTTGCCGATCGATATACAAAAGAGAACCTTAAAATCGATAAGGCGTGGCAATCGTTCGGGTTTTTGTTTGGGTCAATAACCGACATCGCAAGTATGTTTGGTTATTTCACTATTTTAAAAAATCTTTTTGATAAATTAATTTCTGTAGGTGCCGTGACATTTCAGATGCGATCGTTAGATTCTTTTGTAAATAGTTTTTCGGCTGTCGCGAATTCTTATGTGTCGCTCTATGAGCGATGTCTTCGTGTGAGTGAGGTGAAGGAGGTTTTTGATATGAAACCGATGATTGCGGATGGAAGCTTAGTGATGCCTCGGTCGGATGAGCCACCGCGGATTGTATTGAATGCGGTTAATTTTCGTTATCCTAATTCAGATCGCTTAGTGATTCAAAATCTCAATCTTGATATTAAGCCGGGAGAGAAAATTGCGATTGTGGGAGAAAACGGGGCGGGGAAAACGACACTCGTAAAATTATTGTGCAGATTTTATAAGGTGAGCGAGGGGAATATCTATCTGAATGATGAGAATATTAATGATATTCAGATAGAGAGTTGGTATAAGAATTTAGGGGTGTTGTTTCAGGATTATAATACGTATAGTGCCCTCACGCTCAAAGAAAATATCTTATTAGGGAATTCAGAAAAAGAGTTAAATAAAGAACAGATGGAATTGGCAGCGAAGAAGGCGAATGTGAGCTCGTTTATGGAGACGTATAAGAATGGGTTTGATCAAGTGTTGAGCGAGAAGTTTAAGGGAGGGATTCGCCCGAGTACGGGGCAGTGGCAGAAGATTGCAATTGCGCGCTTTTTCTATCGCAATTCTCCGGTCTTGATTTTTGATGAGCCGACCGCCTCAATTGATGCGGTGTCCGAAGCGGAGATTTTTGGTCAGATTTATGCGTTTTTTGAGAAGAAAACGGTGATTATTATTTCTCACCGATTTTCTACGGTACGAAATGCGGACAAGATTTATGTGCTAGACAACGGTGCGATTATAGAAAGCGGGAATCATAAGGAATTGATGAAATTGAAAGGGAAGTATCATCATGCCTTCACCATCCAAGCGAAGGGATATAAGTAATGGAGTGATTTTGATATAATAGTGACATGAAAGGATATGTGGGAAACATAGAACAGCTTTCTTTAGAAAATGAATATTTTCGCAAGGTGTTGTATACGGCGCATAATAGTCAGTTGGTGCTTATGAGTTTAAAGCCCGGCGAAGATATTGGAGAAGAGGTGCATCAACTAGATCAATTTATTCGTTGTGAAGCGGGTGAGGGGAAGGCAGTGCTTGATGGTATAGAGCATATATTTTGTGATGGATTTGCGGTGGTAGTGCCTGCAGGGACGAAACATAATATTATTAATACTTCTTTAGAAAAACCGTTAAAACTTTATACGCTTTATTCGCCTCCAAATCATAGAGATGGAGTAGTTCATTGCACAAAAGAAGAAGCAGAGGCAGACGAAGAGCATTTTGATGGTAAATTAGCAGAATAATTAAATATCACAAGAACTTTTCTTTAAAGTATGGTATTTGGTGCGTTGTTATGTTTTTTGTTTTTTATGTGGTATCCTTCAATAAAGGTCGCTTGTGTGATAAGAAAAATTTATGAAATATACTAAGATCGGTCTTTCTTTGTTATTGTTTGTATTTTTGTGTGTGCCGGTTTCTTTTGCACAAACTCAATCATTACAAGCAATTTCAATTACAGGATCTCAGTTTTTGACCCCTGACGGTATTGGTCAATGGACTGTACATGCTCAAAATGCGGAGAATATAAGACAATTGTATGTTGCGCTTACATTTTTTAACTCGAGCGCCTATATGCTTCAAACGAGAGACATTAATGCTGCAGGAACATTATCTGAACAATTTAGTTTCAATCTCTCCAATCATTCTCTTTTGGGATATAATACCTTTCCTCTCCCTTCAGAAACTCTTGAAGGAGTGCATCGTATTTTTGTGATCGCGTTTATGAAGCAAGGGAATGCTCTTATGGCAGAGTTGCCATTAGTCGTTGATACTATTGTCCCCCAGCTTACAATATCAGGTCCTACTTCTGTGACGAATATTGTAAATGCGTCCCCTAAAAGAGGATGGTGGACTTTTGATGGAAGAGGATCAGAAAGTTGGCAGCCCACTTTATTGAATATTGATTGGGGTGATGCTACTCCGCCATTAAAATTAAAAATAATAGATGGCACTATTCATCGAACTATCGCGCACACTTATACCACATTAGGGACTCCGAATATCAGAGCAACTTTTTCTGGTGGTGGTGTTGTCTTTACCAAAGAACAACAAGTCCGAGTGCAATCAGTAGTGAAAAGAAATGAAGCATCGTTATGGGATGCGGTAAAATCATTTTTTGTCGGACAATAAAATAACTTTTGCGAATTTAAAACAAGCTCATGGAGTAATTCATGAGCTTGTTTTGTGAAAAAGAAAATTGTGAGTATGGTATAATATTATTTATGGAAATAATAGAAACACAAAAATCGGTATTGTCTCGCTTTCTTTTCTCTGATACCCGGTTCGCTTGGGTGTGGTTGTTGTTGAGGGTGTATATGGGTTATGAATGGTTTATGGCGGGATGGGGGAAGTTGGGGAGTGATGTGTGGACGGGAAGTGGTGCAGGAACAGCGGTTAAAGGATTTTTGATGGGGGCGCTTCAGAAGACGGTAGGGGCGCATCCTGATGTGTCTGGATGGTATGCTTATTTTATTGAATATGTCGCAGTGCCCAATTCTGCTTTATTTTCTTATCTTGTGGTCTATGGAGAAATTGTGGTGGGACTTGCCTTGATATTGGGATTATTCACCGGTGTTTCTGCGTTTTTGGGAGCGTTTATGAATGTGAATTATTTATTTGCGGGGACGGTGAGCGTGAATCCGCTTATGTTGGTCGTACAAGTGTTTTTGATGTGCGCATGGAAAACAGCAGGGTGGCTTGGACTTGATCGTTATTTTTTAAGGAAATCATTAAGTCAGAGATAGCGTCGTTTTTTTATCTTCTCGGATAGATTTCATTCAATAACAAGAAATTATCCTCCTTTTATAAGGGGTTTTTGTTCGTTTATTTATATAAGAACATAAAAGGGAATTGGAGTCCATAATTTTTTGACATGGGGACTTTTTTTGTCCTCTTATGCGCTCATTGTACACAGGATTTTTTTTAAAAAATTTTGATATGATGAGGTTCATGCCACCGAAGAAATCGTCTCAAGGATCTTCCCAGAAAAAGAGGGGGGAAAAAATAAAAAAAGAAACTCCTGTAGTGCTCACCGAAATTCAAAATCGAGATGGTGTGGTTACCCCCTTCCTTAAAGAGAAAATTATTAATGCGATTCATAGGGCGATGATTGCGAGTAAAGAAGGGTCGTTACATGAAGCAGATGTGGTGGCTAATAAAGTGTATGCTGATGCGCTTCGTATTAAGAAAAAGTATAAAAATTTTATTCCTACCGTAGAAGGTATTCAAGATACCATAGAAAAGGAACTTATTTTAAGTGAATATGTAAAAACTGCAAAGGCGTATATTCTTTATCGTGAAAAGCGTGCGAAATTGCGTGCAGGTGGTATTCGTGTGCCTCCTAAAGTAAAGAAAAACGCAGAAGAAAGTAAAAAATTTTTTAGAAATTCGCTAGGGGAATTTGTATATTATCGTACCTATTCCCGTTGGATTGAGCGTGAACATCGTCGTGAGACATGGATTGAGACGGTGAATCGTTATATTTCTTTTATGAAGGAAAATGTGGGTGATAAGTTTACGTCAGAAGAATATGAAGAAGTTCGTATGGGTATTTTGAAGCAAGAAGCGATGCCCTCTATGCGCCTTTTACAATTTGCAGGTCCTGCAGCACGAAGAACACATGTGTGTGCGTATAATTGTTCTTATATCGCTCCGGAGAAATTTCAAGATCTTGCAGAAATTATGTATGTGTCTATGTGCGGTACGGGCGCGGGGTTTTCTGTAGAAAGTCAAAATGTACAGAAATTTCCTCAAATAGAATTTCAAACTGGGGAGGTGCTTTCTACACATATTATTCCTGACAGCAAGGAAGGATGGGCAGATGCGCTTGCTCTTGGTATGAAAACATGGGCACAAGGAAAGGATATCAGCTTTGATTTTTCTCAATTGCGTCCTGCGGGCACTCGTTTAAAAACAATGGGAGGAAAAGCATCAGGACCTGAACCACTCAAACGTCTTTTGAGTTTTACTCGTGAAAAAATGCTCGCGCGTCAGGGACGGCGTCTTCGTAACATTGATATTCATGATGTGATTTGTATGATTGGGGATTGTGTGGTTTCTGGTGGAGTCAGGCGGAGTGCTATGATTTCTCTTTCTGATCTTGATGATGCTGATATTCGTGACGCAAAAAAGGGGCAGTTTTATCTTAGTGAGCCGCAGCGGATGCTTTCTAATAATTCAGCAGTGTACATGAAGCGTCCTTCTAATGCTGAATTTATGGAAGAATGGGTGGCTCTTATGCGGTCTGGGTCTGGGGAGCGCGGCATTTTTAATCGTGGTTCACTTGCAAAAACGCTTCCCGAGCGGAGATTGAAAGTGTTTAAATCGCATCGTGGTTATTTTGATCCCTCTGGAACGATGGTTATCGGTTCTGTGGGAACTAATCCTTGTGGTGAAATTATTTTACAATCAAAACAGTTTTGTAATCTTTCTGAAGTGGTTGCGCGTTCAGATGATGATGAAGCGTCGCTTATGAGGAAGATTCGGCTCGCGACTATTCTTGGGACATATCAATCTAGTTTGACTCATTTTCCTTATCTCTCAAAAGAATGGAAAGAAAATTGTGAAAAAGAACGATTACTTGGTGTGTCTATTACGGGTCAATGGGATT
This sequence comes from uncultured bacterium, assembly GCA_903847915.1. Taxonomy (GTDB): domain Bacteria; phylum Patescibacteriota; class Minisyncoccia; order UBA6257; family GWB1-50-10; genus CAINEW01. The sequence goes on from CAINEW010000029.1 coordinate 8,024, forward strand.
GTCCCGCACTTCAAAATGCTGAAGTGCTTGCGAGATTAAAAAAAGCGTCTATTGAGATTAATGAGGAATATGCAAAACGATTAGGGGTGAACGCGTCAACCTGCATTACGTGTGTGAAGCCTTCGGGGACACTTTCTCAAATGGTTGATTGTGCTTCGGGGATGCATCCTCGTCACGCGCCGTATTATATTCGCCGTATTCGTATTTCAGGAACTGACACACTTTTTAAGATGTTGAAAGATCAAGGCGTGCCGTATCATCCGGAGGTGGGGCAGTCCGCTGACCATGCGACGACGTATGTATTGGAATTTCCTGTGAAGGCGCCACAAGGATCTGTGTATAAAAATGATCTTTCGGCGATTGATCAGCTGGAACATTGGAAATTAGTAAAAACAAATTATACCGAACACAATCCTTCGGTGACTATTTCGGTGGGCGAAGACGAGTGGATTGGTGTCGCAAACTGGATTTATGAACACTGGGATATTATTGGGGGACTGTCATTCTTGCCACGGGATAATCATGTGTATCAATTAGCACCTTATGAGCCGATTAACGAAGAACAATATAACGATCTTATGAAGCGTTTTGAACATATTGATTATTCGAAGATTATTACTTATGAAAAAATTGATGAGCTTGACCTAAAAAAAGAACTTGCGTGTGCGGGCGGGGTATGTGAGATAATGTAGGTATTTAAAAATTACAAAATAAAGAAAAATTGGCGTAAAAGGCCTAAAAAAGGGGCTGTGGATTGCTTGTTGCACGTTGTAGCGTGCGGAGTATAATGATGGTATGAAAAAATTAAATGGTCTTTTATATCTTATCACTGTCGTAGGAGTCGTTTTTGTTGGGACATTTGTCCTTTCATTTCATAAAGCACATGCGGAATATGTCGTTGAGGGTTTTGAAATTGTAGAGCCAGTTGTTGCCACTTTTACGCATATTACCCCTACAAGCACAAGGACAGAAACCATCACCAATGTACCTACAAAATGGAAAATAAAAATACGAGATACTTCTGGATCGTCCATTCACTGGGTTCGTATGAGATTGTACGGTGATTTATATGATGCAAACTTGTCTACTCCTTCTTCTACGGTTACCGTTTTCTTATCAAAAACTTTTTCTTCGCCAGATGTTACTGGTAATATGCATGGAAAAATAGAGGTTTCTGGTCCTAGTTATTCTTTTGTGACTGTTGCGGAAACAGAAATATTGGTCCGTACATCACATATAGTGACAGTTACCAAGGGAGGAAATGCGAGTGGTGCGGTAGTGAGCTTACCAATAGGAATAGATTGTGGTCCTGATTGCACGAGTGCGTCAACAGCATTTCCATTGGGCGCTGTTGTGACGTTTACTGCAGCGCCAGGTCCAATTCCTGATCCGAATATCGCGCAAGGAACATCTTTTAATGGATGGGGTGGACAATGTAGTGGTAATCAACCATCGTGTACGTTTACTGTTGGATCAGCGTCTTCTGTAATTGCAAATTTTAGAGCACCCTATCATATTAATGATTACTATACCCATACTCCTTCTACAATTACACCCTCTATTCCTGCTACGTGGCAATTTGGTGCGTATATGGACCAACAAATTCCAGGGAATATTACGTGGGCAGAAATGACATGGAGTGATGGATATGTTGCGTCAACAACCGTGACGAATCAGTCAAATTTTTCTTTTACACGGACATTTGATACGTCTCTTATTGGTTTAGTGGGCGCACAACTCAAGGTTCGTGGAGGTTCAATTCCTGCGGCAATGATATGGAGTGGTACTTCTACCGTTGTAGGTGTGGGAGAAAATAATCCAACTATTACTCTTGTTATTAATGATAGTGTATTGGGAAGTATACGTGCTACTACTACTGATTCTTCAGGAACAATTCATTCGTCTTTATGTCCTCCCCAATGTTCTCTTACGGTGCCTTATGGTACGCGGGTGATCCTTTCGCCGCAATCAGATAATTATTTTATGGGATGGAATGGATTATCCTCTCCTTCTTTTCTTGCGACATCTTCTCTTAATATAAAAGCATTTTTTGCTGAAAAGGTGTTGCATGTATGGAAGGCGGGTCCAGGCAAAGGAAGCCTTTCTATACCTGACGTAATGGGTTTAAGTGAGTGTAATTCTGATTATTGTAAGTTTGGGTATCGATCATTAGTTTCTCCGATCACTATTACCGCCACCCCTTTTTCTAGTGGGTCTGTGTTTGCTCGATGGAGTGGTGGTGTGTGTGATGATAGTCCTTCAGATTCTTGTGTGGTGCCACAAAACTCCTTTTTTGCTGGAAAGATGATTTTTAGAGGGGACAAGTGGTTTGAAACAAAGGTTGTGGTGAATAATGGCACATTAGGGAAAATCACAAAAAGCAATTCCTCCTTTTCTTGTTCGGGAACATGTGTGGCCACATCAACACCTTCGAGTACTATAACATTTATTGCTCAGCCTGCGCGTGGTTCCGTGTTTACGGGATGGTCTGGACGAAGTGCAGGGAAATGTGCTGGAAGTACTTCGATGACATGTACTCTTGTTTCTAATATAGACAGAACTATTACTGCTACATTTACAAAAAATCTCTCTCTTACTCTCCTTAAGGAAGGGAGTGGGAAAGGAGTAGTTGCGAGTACACCTGTAGGTGTTCAATGTGATGAGTCGTGTACAAGAAGGATAATTACCACAACCATTCCAAATACTAAATATAAACTCACCGCCACTCCTTCTTCAAAATCCACATTTCTTGGATGGCAGGTGTGGGGTCCTGGAACAGAAGAGTGTGCGCGTTCTCCTGTTATGCAAAAAACATGTACAGTTACTGTAGGGGAAGGTACGATGGTTATTGCTACATTTGGAGAAAAACAAGATAAAAATCTTTTGAAAGAATTGGAAAATAAATTTAAGACACAAGAGCAGAAGAGTAAATTAATAGAAAAAAAGAGTAATATTGAGAAGAGTAGTACATTGTCTGCAGAATTTGTTGCATCAGTTCAGGCGCAGATTGACGTATTAAGAGCAGTACTGGAAAATCTTTTGAAACAAGTAGTGCAGTAAGTTTTAAAAGTCCCCTATGATGAGTAGGGGATTTTTTTGTGTTGTAAAATGAAGCTGTGAATTATGTAATAAGTGTAACTAATTTTTCTATCAATGTTTTTTGTGCTGGATTTATTTTTTCGTATGCTGTTTCTATATTAAAAAATGCTACTTTGTCTATCTCTTTAAATTGTTGTTGTGTGCCTGATCGGGGAGGCCACTCCATACTAAACATGTTACTTTTTATGTTTTGTGGATCAAGATTGCCCTCGTGTCCCCATGCATATACTTTTTTACCACCTTTTTGAATAATATATCCAAGGGAGACATAGTTTCCTTCTGGTGCATTATACCCAAGCTCTTCTTTGAATTCTCTTTGTGCCGCAAGAAGATAATCTTCTTCTTCATTTATTTCTCCTTTAGGGATTGTCCATGCGCCTACATCTTTTTTGGTCCACAAGGGACCTCCTGGATGTACTAAGAGTACTTCAAGATTATTATTGTTGTTGCGATAAAGAAGGATGCCTGCGCTTATTTTCATATCTTCTTATCATACCACCACTAAGGTGATATAATTAGCGTTATGAACAAAGTTGTGATTATTGCGATTGCGGTTCTTTTGGTTCTTGTGGGGACTATCTACTGGGCAGTTTCTGCAGGAAGTAGGCCAGATAAACTTGATCAATTTGCACAATGTCTTAAGGATAGGGGTGCGGTGTTTTATGGAGCGTTTTGGTGTGTACATTGTCAGAACCAAAAGGCAATGTTTGGACGCTCAGTACGATTTTTACCGTATGTGGAATGCTCTATGCCCGATGGACAGACACAGACGTCTGTATGTACCGCAAAAGGCATTAAGGGGTATCCGACATGGGAGTTTAGTGATGGGACACGTGAAACAGGAGAGGTTCCTTTAGCGGTACTTGCGGAGAAGACGAAGTGTGAGCTTCCTCAAAATTGATTTTATATGTTTCCTACGCTTTCTTTTGTGAGTACGTTTATTGAGTGGGGAACAGTTTTTGCTCAATTTTTTTTCATTTTTCTTCTTATCTTATTTTTTGTTGAACGAAAAAAGGAAGTATCACATCCCTTCTTTCTTTTTATTCAACACAATGCGTTGTGGATGTCTTTTGTTGTTGTAGGAGCAGGTATTCTAGGGAGTTTGTTTTATTCTGAAATTCTTGGATTCCCGCCGTGTCTTTTGTGTGTGATTCAGCGTGTGTTGTTATATCCTCAATTCTTTCTTTTTTTTATTGCATCGTTTCGTGCGCGCGTGACAATGATTCGTATTGCTCTCGCTTTGTCTATTCTTGGTGCTTTCGTAGCACTTTATAATACACTTTTACAAATGGGTATTGGCGCATCTTTTTGTGATGTAGTAAGTAACGGGATTTCTTGTGCGCAAAGATTTGTATTTGCATTCGGTTACCTTACTATTCCTCTTATGGGACTTACCGCATTTCTTCTTATTATTATATTATGTCTTTTTACTCTTCGAGATGTTCGCGTGGTACGTGTGATATAATAGAGAGAGTATTCCAAAGGTCGATTATTTAAATCTTATCTATGCCAAACAATTTAAGTGGTCTTGATTGGACTGCATTTGTTCTTATGGTGATTGGGGGTATCAACTGGGGTCTTGTAGGTCTTTTTGGATTTGATTTGGTTGCGACGATTTTTGGAGATGCGTCCACAGTTTCGCGGATCGTATACGTGCTTGTCGGATTGAGCGCGGTTTATATGCTCATGATGGCAGGGAAACTTGCAAAGAAATAAGTAGTTTTCCTCGTGGATTTGTTATTAAGAATTAACTAAAAACAGTGTGCCTTTGACACGCTGTTTTTATTGTATAGACATAAGGATTTTTCTTATGATAATTTTAGTTGTTATTATATTTGATTAGGTACAAATACTGCTGCAGCAAGAACAGTTGTCCATAAACCATCTTTATGACCAACCGCAGATTGACATGTATTTGTGGTTTTAATGATTTTTCCACTCGCTTTATAGATTTGTTCGCGTTCGTCCCATGCTGCGTTAGGATCAAATTCAAGACCAAGAGTTGTGGCGAGCATGCTCGCTGCAAGATCTTCTGCATATTCTCCTGCTTTTTCTTCTGTTTCTCCAAATGATCTATGTTCCGAGAGATAGCCATATTGATTATTATCTGAAGGAAGTGCAAGACCAACAGAGGCGGCCATAAGTCGATTTGGTTCATTGGAACGATTTTGATACATTACACAAAAAACCACCTCTCCCGCCTTCAGTTCTTCAAGGCCTTGAGTACGAGAAATAATTTTGCATCCTGGAGGGAAAATAGAAGAAACGGTTACGAGATTAAACTTTTCAATGCCGGCATCGCGAAGTGCCATTTCAAACGATCCAAGCTCTTCTTTATGTCGTCCAACACCTTTCGTAAAAAAAACTTTTGCAGGAACCATAATAAAATAATAAATGTAATGGAAGTATACCAAGTGCG